>CAZNTU010000085.1:0-22970 GCA_964575975.1 uncultured Desulfobacteraceae bacterium | reverse complement strand
TAAATATTCCTAAAATTTTAAAGCCGTCTTCGACGAAATGTTCAACGTCTCGATTGTCGAATATCAAATCGATTCCAACGGACAGAGCGAAAAACAAGCAAGAAAACGCCAGAATACGAAAATTTAATCCCAATATGACTTTGCGGTAAACGGCAAAGTAGGCTAAAACCGCAAAAACGTACACTCCATAGACAATGTTTTCGGAAACCCCCAATTTTTTAGGAAAGACATGTTCGTGAAACATGAACAGGTCATCTAAAAGGAGACAAATTGTTATTATTCCGGAAATCAAAAAGAAGGATTTTTCGTTTCGGCTTTCTATCTCAAGAACAATAAAAGCAAAAATGCACAAAGTGGCCGCAGAGCACCATAGCAATATACCAAGATTGGAAATAGCTCCGACAAATGGTTCGTATCCGAATATGGCGGCAGGGTCCCGGATCAGTATGTCGGACGGGATCCCGAATCGAGCGCACAAAAACTCTATCGAAGCGAGCGTCGCGGCGATAACCGCGCAACCGGCCCCGGTCCACCATGCGAGATTGTTCTTTCCCGAAACGCCATCCCCTTTTGAGCGGAAGTGCTTGAATTCTTCTTTCAAGACGGCAAATGCTCGTTCAGAATCGGTATGATCATTGCCGCGAAATTTTTCGCGTTTTCGAGCGCCTTTCTCTCGTCTCCATCGGCGACGGGCGCTACGAGACGCACGAAAGAGCCGTCCGTTCTGTGTTTAAGCATCGAATCCAGAACAAGATAGAGTTTCTGGCCGTATTCCGACGCGATAAACCTCCCCCTGGATTGGAACCAGTAAAGCATAATGGTAACCGAACCTTCCTTTTCCAGGCGAAGTTTTACGGCTTTTATTTTCTGGGTTCGAGGACCTGGAACGAGAACGTCTTCGATTTCGGCGCGCGTTATTTTCCAACCCGCGCCCGGCATGCAGTTTTTCGGCGAGTGAATCAGATCGCCCTCCCTTTGACTTCCGTAAAACCCGACGTACAAATTGACCAGTCCGCCATTCGGATTCCGGAAATCGCACAATATGGAATCGTCGACGCCCAGTTTTTCGTAAATTTCCGGATCGAACCGACCTGTAGTGCCTGACCATTCGCCCACCCGCACCGGAAATTCCGACAACGGCTTTTTTATCGGAACATCCTTGGCTTCGTTCAAGGAGCCAATGCTCAAGGCGGTCAGGATCATTATCGCCGAAGCGATTATGGAGTTGAAACGCATACGTTCGAAACCTCGCATTTTTTCACCGCGCTCCCGACCCCAACAGGACGACGCCAATGGTTTTCATCGCGATTTTGAAATCGAGCAGCAAGGACATGTTCTTGATATAGAAAAGGTCGTATTCCAGCTTGTGAAGCGCGTCCTCGACGCTGGCGCCGTACGGGTAGTTGACTTGGGCCCATCCTGTGATTCCGGGGGTGACGGCATGGCGCACTCCATAGTACGGGATTATTTTCTCCAAATCCTTTACGAATTCCGGCCTTTCGGGCCGAGGACCGATCAAGGTCATTTCGCCCTTGAAAACATTCCATAGCTGGGGCAGTTCGTCCACCCGGAATTTGCGTATCCAGAATCCGACTCTCGTGACGCGGTCGTCGTCCTTTTGCGCCCATTTGGCGCCCTGCTTCTCGGCGTCCGAACGCATGGAACGAAACTTGATCACCTTGAATATCTTTCCGGCTTTGCCGACCCTGTCCTGCCTGTAGAAAACCGGCCCGGGGGAATCGGCACGGATCGCGAGCGCGGTAATCGCCATCAAGGGCGAACAGAACAAGAGCACAAAGGCCGAAAGGAACATGTCGATCAAACGTTTCAATTTCTGGAGATATTCCTTGGAAATAAGATAGAAACCGTCCGCGAACAGAAGCCACCGGTCTTCTATGTAACGCACCGGGACGCGACCGGTCAGACGTTCGTAGACCGTAGGCATCTCCACCACCTCCAGACCTTGGAGGCGGGCGTCGAGTATCTTGCGGACCAAATCCGGGGAGGCGTTTCCGGAAGTCGCGAGTATGGCCGCCTTGATCCATATTTTTTCGGTGATCTTGTCCAACTGGTCTATCGTGCCCAGGACGCAGCCGGAATCGAGCGTGGAATCCTTTCGGGACAGTCTGTCGATCAGGAAGCCTTTGATGTCGTACGGAGACAAGGGACTGCTCAACAGTCGGAAAATAGCCTTGCTCTTTTTTCCGGACCCCAGAATCAGAGCCCCGACTTTCGGCATGTTTTTTTGGAACAATCTTCCATACGTCACTCTCCATGCGGACACGAACCCCGTAAGAAAGACCGTCTGGAAAAAAAACACTCCTCGGCCCAATTGCCACTGGGGAATAAGATAGAAGGAGGAAGACGCCAGTACGCTTCCGATGAATACGGACAAAACGGTCCTCAAAAACGTGTCCCGTGTTTCGAAAGCCCTTCCCAGGTTGTAAAGATCGAAGATATAGAAAGCGCAGACATAGAACAATACGCTCAAAAAAAACGCCCCCGTGTATCCGCCTGGAATTTCCAAAAGGCTTCCGAAGCGAAGCCATGCGCTAAGAATCGTCACTCCGGAAACAAGGAAAGTGTCTCCGAGGAGCAACAACAGTTTCTGCCTCGAAAAGACGTCGGAAACTCCGTGTGCAATGGAAGCCTCGTTTTTTACGTCGACAAGGCTTTGATCGTCCGAATATTCGGACGAATCCTCGTTGATCCTTCCCGAGTCCGCGTATCGTTGTTTTTCGATGTCGGTGAAAGACTCGCCGTAATCCAGGAAACCGGAAAGCATGTTTTTTTCCATTTCGGGGACTATAGCGAAGCACAATTCTACTCGGGCGAGTTGTTCCGGAGCCAATATCTCGCTCAAGCCGTCGGCAATCTTCTGGTTCAGCCTTTTTACCGAATATTCGGCGTCGAAATCGTTGATTTCCGTGAAAATCACGCCGATTACCAAACCATCCCTGTACCATCCGGCGATATCGATATTTCTGATGGTTCTTTTCAACTGCTCAATCAAACCTTTGACTGTTTCTACAAAATCCTCGTCCCCGACAATCCGTTCGACTTTCAGAGTCATGAAAACGAATTTTCTGCCGGATCTTTTGGCCCTCTCGCGTTCGGAACCGAGAGCCCCGAGAAATTTTTCCTCCGGCAGAAAACAGACGTTTCCTTCGAGTAACGAAGAATCGAAAACTTGACGGCTTTTGCTTTTCTTGCTTGATTTTTTATTTACTCCAAAAAATGGAATAAACATGCCATAGTCCTCCTTCTACTCAGGCTTGATACCGTGTTTGCCCTTGAAAACGAACTGATCGCAAAAATGTCCACGACGATCATGAGCGGGCTCTTTTTGCATTTGACGATCATAGGGAAAACAACCTTTAAGAGTAAAAGGAGGAATTGCGGCGAAGAATAAAAGCGCTTCCAGGATGCAACCTCATCTTGGCAAGCCTTTATTTCCGCACCGAAAAGAATCTTTAACCAATAAGCCAAACTGCATCTATCTCGTACGTTCATCCATGAACATGGATTTTATTATTCGTTCTCGTCTATCGACAACGGCCAAATACGATAATTCTTGTCGAACTTGACCGCCATCCCCTTTTTTTCCAGCCGGATGACCCTGCCGGAAACTTCCACAAGGGACATTTTTTTATTCGTTTCGGGTTTGATCCCGTTGATAATCAAAAAAAAATCGACCTGAACTCTAGTATTTACAGCCAAAGGTTTGTCGGTTTTTAAGAATGCGCCGTCCGAACAGATATTTACCGCGATCATGAAATTCGGTGTTTCATGCTCGCTTTCTTTGTTTTCCACCCTGACAAAGGACAGAAGATTTAAATTGAAGCGCTCCATCGCTCGTCTATTTTCCACGGCCATGTTTTTCCATTCTCTAACGGTTTAAAATATTTCCAAGGTTCCTGAAATCCGACGGTCGAGAATATGGAATTGTCGTCCGCGCGACCATGTCTTTGAAGGAAATTGGAACCTAAAGATTCTTGGCCGCCCACAAGGCGGCTTGGAGGCGATTGGGCACCTCTATTTTCTTGAAAATATTGTACAGGTGGGTTTTCACCGTATGCACGCTGATGCAGAGATTTTCCGCGATCTCGCCGTTAGTCATGCCGATGGCAATGTGGCTTAGTATTTCCTTTTCTCTGAAGCTTAAACTGACGTTTCCCGTGACAGGTTTCCGACGGCCCGGGGAGGCTTCGAGCAAAAAACGGCACATCAGGTCCCTGGGGAACCACAACTCTCCGCAGAGCAAGGCGTCGATGCCCTTGACGATCAGATCGGGAGGATCGTTCTTGAAAAAGATGCCGCGGATGCCTCTTTCCAAAACTTCCTTGCAAACCAGCGAATCCGATCCGAAATTGAACAGGGCGAAATAACTGCTTCCGATCTTATTCCGAAATACTTCCAAATTCTTGAAAAAGGATGGAAGCGAATTGTTGTGACAATCCCATAGAATCAAAGCGGTCGACCTCGGTTCGCTTTTTATAATCTTCGGATTGTCGAATTCAGGGCAAAAAACGCAATCCATGTTCAATTTTTTTTCCAGGTATTCCTTCAGCAATTGGTTCTGCAAGTTAAGTTGGCCTATTACAAACAATCGATGCTCCATGACTTCAATGTCCTCTGTACTAAAAACATCCCGTTTAATGTCACAAGGAGTTCGGCGAAAAGACGTGGCTGGCTTTCGCGTTCGTCTTTTCGCCTGTTCAAAAAATAGGTTCAATCAGAAAGAAACCGAGAACCCCGAGAATACAGGCAATCAAGATGACGGCGAATGCGATCGAATATTTGCCTGTGGATTCGAAGCCGGTGCCGACCGAATCGGCGCCGTCCTCTTCTTCCGCCGACCGATGCATTCGAAATTCGACCCCCCCGAATTGTTCTGTTTCCCCTGCGACCTGCGCGCAGGGACTTTGGTTTGCATCGTCAATGGCTTCCTTGACGATATCCTTTGTAATTGTTTTCGACTGCATGGCAAAACCGATCAAGAGAGCGTTGTCGCAAAGGATGTTGATCTTTCGGGGGATTCCGGAAGAGAAACTCCAAATCAGGGACAGACTTTCTTCGTCGAAAACGTTCCTTCCTCCGACTACCTTCAATCGATGATTCACGTACTTGACCGTGTCGTTTTTGCCCAACGCCCCGATATAGCGTTTCACCCCTATTCTTTGGGCGAGTTGCCTTAGGCGATAGTCCCTCAATTTGTTTTCCAGCTCCGGTTGCCCTGACAATACAATCTGGATCAGCTTTCCGTCCACTGTCTCCAGATTGGAAAGAAGCCTCCAATTTTCAAGGCTTTCGAAGCTCAAATTCTGCGCTTCGTCGATGATCAGCACCACCCTGCATCCCCTCTTCGCTTCGAACTCGGCATATTTTCTCAACTTGATCGATTTTCCCGATTTCGAAAGCTTCGAAGGATCGCCGAGAATGCCTAAATCGTCGAGGGCCATTTCCAAAAGATCTTCGAAATCGTCCGTCGTATTGAAGATGAATGCTATTTTAGCCGAAGGTCCCAAGTTCTGCATGGCCGCTCTCAGCATCGTAGTTTTTCCGGTCCCGACTTCTCCTATCAATGCCATGATCCCCCGCCGTTCCTGTATCCCGTACAGCAGCGACGCGAGAGTTTCCTTGTGTTCCGATGTCAAATACAAGAAGCGAGGATTGCACGTCACGTCGAACGGCTTTTGAGAAAAACCGTAAAAATCGATATACATTTTTTCACCAGAAAGTTCTTGATGTCTCTTGCAATGGATTGTTGCCGACTAATTGGAGTCTAAGGTCTTTCGCGGACTTCTTCCGGCGCATGGACATTCGAATCACATCCGCCAAGGAGAATCGGGCCTTAGCGTGATGGAGAAAACCACGCGATTTTCGGTATATTCGTCCCCGTCCGACTCGTCGTCGCTGTCGGAGTCGAACCGGCTGAACCGGTAACTCAAGTCGAGCGCCATCCAACGAAACGCGTTGTAGGTCAGACCCGCGCCTGCGGAATACCGTACCTGCTCTTCGACGGAGCTGTCCCCGTCCCCTATTGCATCCGAATACCTTCCCTCGCCGAAAATGCCGCCCGAAAGCTCCTTGTAGAAATGGTACAGTGCGGAGACGCCAAGCGAAACATAGTGTCTCAGCCCAATACGTTGCGCGCTGAATTCGTCCTGGTCGAGACCGGAATTCGCCCGAAAGCCGACGAGGCCTCTTTTAAAACGCCAATCCTTTCGTATGTCGGTCGTGACGGACAGGCCATCGCGATTCTCCCCCCCGTCCACGTCCTGGTAAAAATAACCGAAGGCTATGCTCGCCCTCAAATCGTCCTTGTGCTCGTACTCGTATCCCGCCAATGGATGATACAGTTGGTAGTCCCGATTCGAAAGCGTCTCCCTTTCTTCGTCGTAATCCCTGTAGGTGTGATTGTATTCCACAAACCACGTGCTGTGCTTTGTCAACAGGCCGATTACTCTGAACGCACCCCGCCAGTTTTCGAAGTCGTCCGAAACCGTATCCTCCAATTGCGAGTTTTTGTCGAATTTTCCCCTGGTATAGGCCCCGCTTGCATCCAAACCGTAATTGTCGGCGAACATGTAGGTCAACCCCGCCGACGGCTCGTACCTTCTATTGTCGTCCACGGTCGGATCGTCGTTTTCCAAAAAGCTGTATATGAATCCCGCCCTGAACAGATCGTTTTTCCCGAAGCGCCGGGTGAAACTCAAGATGGAGGTGTTCCTGTAATATTTTTCCCTTGAAGTCCGATTCGTGTAATCTCCGGGAACGACAATTTGATCGTCTCTGACCAGGTCGTCCTCTCCGAGAGGATCCTCGGTCAATAAAAACCTGTTGACGAACTGGAGCCTGGTGTACTTGTCGAAATCGTTCCAGGCAATCAAGGCCGCGTCGTGCCGAAGGGTGTTCTTATCGTCGTATTTGTCGTATATCGAATATTCCGGCCTGTAACTAAATTCCAAACCCCTTGTCTTTTCCAGAATGGACGCTTTCAAGCCGACCGATATCGTGGTAATGAATTCGTCGATCTCGTCTTCCTCCGACAGAAACAAATTGTCCGTATAGGTCGCTTTGGATGAAAATTGCGGCGACAATGTGACCGACGCCGAGTATGATTCGCAGATTTGCAGCATTATGGCCAACGTTGCGTACAAAAGAATTCGCTTCATCTTTCAACTCCCGGTTTTAATTGTTGGCGCGAACACGGGATTCCGGAAGAGCGGCTTTTTCGTAAGCCCGATCCCGAAGGCTATCGCGGCGGGTACGATACGAACGGTCAGGGAACGATTATCGTGTCGTTGGGTTCCAAGATCAAGTTTTGTTGAATATCTTCGCCGTTTACCATCTCCTTGTAGTTCACGCGGAAGAACTTTTCTTTTCCGTCGATTTTTCTCAACAGCAGGATTTCTTTCTTGCTGGCCCATTCCGTGAACCCCCCCGCGATGGCGAAAGCCTGCAAAACAGTCAGTTCCTTGAACAATGGATATTCGCCGGTTTTGGCCACCTCGCCGAGAACATAGAATTTCTTGCTTTGGGGTTCTACGACCTCGACGGTAACGTAAGGGGCCTCAACGAATTCCTTCAAGCCACCCTCTATTTTTCGGGAAAGTTCCAACGGCGTCGATCCATCTGCATCGACGTCGTAAAGCAAGGGGAAAGTGATATTGCCGTCCGATCTGACAAGCGTGTGTTCCAGAGTCAGGCCGGGTTCCTTCCAAGTGACGATTTTCAGAATATCGCCGCTTCCTATGCGATATGCGGGATTTGTCCTTTTCTCGGCGTTTTCCGAATTTTGAGCGAAAATATAGAATGGTTGCAACATCGATAATGAGGATACGAAGATAAAGAAGAACATTTTTTTTCCCATCGTTTCTCTCCCTTGAATGAAATCGTCTTTTTTTTCGTACTGGCGAAGGGTCCATCCAAGCATCGATTCGAAAGGGCGACCGCATTTGTTCCGTTGCGCGCAGCTCCGCTCTTTCGAGGCACGGGACCGTTTCGAACAACTTGCTGAATTTTCGGCTTGTTTATTTTATAATCGAATCCATGGCCGACGACATGAAACTTGACGTCGTATTTACCTGGATTTTATTGAACAAATTAAAATCGCCCGCCCGCTGAAAGCCAAAGCACCAAACCCCAAGAAATCTAGCCGGAATTTTTACAGTTCTTTCCGCGAATTGTAAGCGAAGTTTTTTTTCTGGCTTAGATGAATGCCCGCGCATGCGATACGATTTTCTCGATATCGCAGTATGCACTCATGGCGAAAGAGATCGAAAAGGAGATTCGAAGTCGATGATTCCGATGTTGAATATATTCTTGCCGTTTCATTGTTAAGTCATTTGAAAACTTAAGTAAATAAGTCGTTTGTCTCATTTATAATGGGACGATTGTCAAACAATTGGGAATTTCACCCTGTCTTCAGACTTGCCCTCCCCTCGTTTTGGGGCGATTTCCAAAGCTCTCGACCCAATGGCGCCTTCCATGCCCGGTATTAGGCGCTTCTTGTGGACGACACTTTTTCTAATGCCACATTTCAATGTCTATCAGTCCGGATTTTACGGCGTATTTTACTAAATCGTGAGTACTGTGAAGACCTAGTTTTCGCATTACGTTATATCGGTGGTTTTCGACGGTCTTGCGGCTGATATACAATTTTTCGGCGATCTGCTTGGGCCTGTCCCCCTCTGCCAGCAAGACGATGATTTCACGTTCTCTTCGCGTAAGATTCCCGTTTACGATATTTCTTTCTTTTTCCGGTTCTTTGACAAGTTCGCTGACAATCTTGTCCGAAATGGCGGGATCCATGAAATATTCCCCCTTGGAGGCCGAATTCATCGCTTGCATGAAAAATTCCAGGGGAGAATCCTTGATTAAATAGGCGATCGCTCCGGCCTTGAACGCTTCGACAATTTTGTTCACCTTCGTGTGCATCGTCAAAACGATGATGGCCGAATTCGGCGCCGTCTTTTTGATCTCCTTGATCAGGTCGAATCCTCGCCCGTCCGGCAAGGCCAATTCGAGCAAAACGATGTCCGGTTTAAGCTCGGCGGCTTTACGGCGGGCTTCGGCCGCGTTGGTGGCCTCCCCTACGATCCCGTATTTGGCGTCGTCCCTGAAAATGGATTTAACACCCTCCCTGAAAAGTGGATGCTCGTCGATAATCAACACGGTCGATTTCTCTGCCATTGCTGTCTCCTGTAAGGCCTCCGGCACGACAGGTTTTTCAATGTCCGGCCGGATATGGCGCAAATTGGCCGTTTCTCTTCCAAAAAAGCCCTCTTTCGATCATAAAAAATCGTCCTTGCTTGTTCTTCCTGCCGAACAATTACGAAACTGGGATTTATCTTGTTAGGGGTATCGGGGATCGGGAGTTCTGGATGGAATGTATGCAAACCCGCACGAGGGTTTCTCCCTTGCAGTAATGCGAGAACGCCTTAGAGAAACGAAATCAATTTCTTTTTCAACGACCGGCAATACGTCAAGCGAGGCCTGATATTGCGATCAAGTTTCTTGTCTATCACTAAAATTATTCGAGAACAATGGGTAAACTATGGTATTTATAAAATTTCCCTTCGAATGTTGACAGGAGGGTCGTCCGATTTTAAAACGGAACGACTTTGGAGACAACGAGTTGGTCCGGAAAAGAAAAGGGTGTTTCGGCTGCGTGAAACTTCTATCCGAAAAAATCCTGGAAGCGTTTTTTAAAGCGGTTTTTCCGACGCGGTGTCTGATTTGCGGCCGTTTTTTCGACAGGCCGAACATGCCGATCGGCAGTCTGTCATTCCCTGATGTCATGGCCCCTTTTTTGTGCCAGGCATGCGCCTGCGATTTTACCGTCGTGGAATCTCCGAAATGTTCCATATGCGGATTCATGTTCGTCAGCCGCGAAGGGGAGGACCACGCCTGCGCAAAATGCGTCAAGGCGCCCCTCGCCTTTGGCAAGGCCAGAGCCTACGGACTTTACGACAGGTCTCTGCAAGAGGCGATTCACCTTCTGAAATACCGGCGAAAGACTTATCTGGCCGGCGCTCTGGGCGATCTTCTGTTTCGCGTTTTCACGGAAAACTGGGAGCCGGGGGAAATCGACGTTGTCGTTCCCGTTCCCCTTCACGGCGGGAGGTTGAGAAAGCGAGGATTCAACCAGACCTACCAGTTGATCCGGAACTGGTCCGACCGCTTGCACGGCACGGAGCCAGGACTTGCCCGCCCGATTGTCGTGAGCCAGGACGTCTTGGTCAGAACGCGAGGGACCAAGTCGCAAGTGGGCATGACGCGCAAGGAGCGTCTGAAGAATATCAAAGGCGTTTTCCGCGTTAGGGACCCGCTTGCCGTCAAAGGCAAAAACGTGCTTCTGGTGGATGACGTTTTCACGACCGGGGCAACGGCCGACGAATGCGCGAAAACCCTCTTCCGGAGCGGAGCGGCGGGCGTGGACGTGCTGACGTTATCGCAGACGGAAAGAAACCTTCAATAATCGGCTCTTCAAGAGGGGGGGGTGCTTTCGCCCGACAAACAAGTTTCCCCCGCCGGACCGGACCGGGATGGTCCGGCTGCTTTTCGACGACACCGCCCCCTCAAAAAGGTACGGGAGACGCCCCATCGGAGCGTCCCCCGCACTTCGCAGCCATATCGAAACCTGAAGGAGCTTTACGATCGTCCTTTTAAAAATTTCCGTCCGCCGCGCAATCCGAAAACGCTCAAAAGCCCCATGCCCATCAAAAGGACGGTCCCTGGCTCGGGAATAGGATTTCCTTGCCAATCGGACGCTACCAAGTCGCTGCCTTCTCCGCCGGGACCGAGTTGCTGAAACCTGACGGCCGCCTGCCCCAAATCCTCTCCACCGCCAATTCCCCTTCCTAACGACTGATCCACGTTCAACCAAAGATCGAAAAACGGTTGATCTGAAAATATGTAGTTCTCGTCGAATATGAAATCGAAAGTCAGCTCCTCTCCCGGTTCCAGGCGGTCCATCGGCCGAACTCGTTCAACTATGTAATCGAACTGCACTCCTCTTGCGCCCTCCCTGAAATTCCAGGCGGGGCTTATGTTGCTCACAGTGAAATCCTCGTTCAACGTCGCGTTCATATTAAAGGCCAGCAGGTCTATCAAGGGGAGGGGAGGAGTGCTATCCGAACTGGTGTTCTCCAAAGTCGCCTGATAAACGCGAGAGTTCTCGGTATTCGCAATGGAGAACCGAAAGCTGTAGTCGTCGCCCGCTTCCATTTGAATATAAACGGCGCTCGCGTTCGCGGCCATGCATAGGAGCGCAAGGCTCCCCAAAATTACCCAAACCAAATATTTTTTTTTCATTTTTCCTCCTGTTGCCAACGCATTCTTTTGGACATGAATCTATCCATGCCTTGCTTTTAAAACGCGCCCATTCGTTTCCGACGAAAAACCTTGCACATAGCATGCCCGAACGAAAGCGGCCTTGTTTTCAAACAGGGGAAAAAATCAACGCAACCTATTGTTTTAATTTGTTTATTTTGCTTTGGCACGCGGCCGAGGGGCTATTTCGTGCGGGGGGAATGGGAACGACCCAAGGACCGCGCGATTTTAGCGACCCTCGAAATGTAAAAATTATCGACACGAGCCCGACGCTCGATCGTTTCCATTGTCGAAACTCAAAAAAGACCTTTCGTTTTGAAGGAAGAAAGCAACTGCCACCAAAGCGGGAGGTTTTCCGAACGACGCTTTTTGGCCGCGTTCGGCCTGCGCGGCGCATACGAATCCGAAATCGGGCGGTTCGCGTCTTGGGCAATGTATCGTCCCGGCAGGCATTTTTTAAATGGCAATCCGGCATGATTTTCCCCGGGCGCGACCGTCAAATTTTCCGACACCTCCGCAGCCGACGAATTTCGGTTCTGGAGTCGCCATATCGACCGATTTCGAGCGACCCGCTAAGCTTTGATCGGCGGATAGTTTTCCTCGATCACTTCCTCCACCCGCTCGAGCCATTTTTTTCTCTGTTCGGGGCTTGAAGTGACGACGACGGCGAACATTTCCCTATAGAAGCGTTTAACGCCGCACAAATCGAAAATGCAGTTTTTCCAAAGAAGCTCCAAGGGGTCCTTGAAAACGGCGCGTTCTCTTTCGGCGGGGGTATTGGCGGTATTGAACACGACGGCCGACCCGGCTTTCAGAAGTCCGACCGGTATGCCTTCGCCGCCGTCTCCCTCCAAAAACCTGTACGCGACTCCCGGCCTTACCACCCGGTCGATCCAGCCTTTCAAAATCGCGGGAGGCTGCCCCCACCAATTGGGATGCACCACGACAATGCCGTCGGCGGTCGCAAGATCCTCGCAATGCTTTCTCACTTTCGGGCACAGACAAGGAGTGTCGAACGGTATTTCGGGTCCGGGCAGGACCGGATCGAATTTCTGTTCGTACAGATCGTGGAAAACGATCTCGTGCCTGTTGTTCGAGAGCCTTTTCACGACCGTTTCCACGATAGCGTGGTTGAAGCTTCCTTTTTCCGGATGTGCCAAAATTACGAGTACTTTCATATATTCTCCGCGAATTTTCCTCTACAGTTGTGACCATTTTGCGAACAGCATTCGCAATTCTTCAATATGGATTCGAAACGTTTGCCGACTAAGGGCATGTTGCGGACGTTGCCGGAAATTCGCGACCTCACCACTGGCAGGGCGCAAAAAAGCAGGTGAAAATCATGAACGCTCGATTAAGATCCGGTTTTGACGTCGATTTGTCAAAGCCTCGCAAAAAGCCCGAAACCGAGCAACAACGCGAAATATCCGGCTACCAACAACAACGGTTTGACAATAAGGTCGCTCGCGAGGCCGGTCGCGTCGCCGCCTTTTCCCGACGCCCTCCCCACCCTGCTTGAGAAATAGATGAAAAACAGAACAATCCAAATGCTCGAGACGATTTTCACGAAGAAGTTCGGCGAAGGGTAGATGGAAAGATCCGTGATTTCCAGCAGGTTGGTCAATAGAACGGTGCCTATTCCCACGGCCAGTCCCAGAGGTATGCTCGCGGACACGATCAAAAACACGACAATCCAAACCAAGAGGATACTGGTGTGTGCATCGATCAACTCTTGCTTGTCAAACCCGAAATTCTTTGCGATCAGTTTCGAAATAAAATAGCCGAAAATTTCACCTCCCGATGCAATTGTGTTTCTTGACGCCTTGCCTCCGCCATTGCGAGCACGCGAACTTCTCGATTCTGGCAACCGGAGGAATATTTCGCGGCGACAAAGATTGTTTAACGACAGGCTTTCTGCCTTTCCAATTTTTCAATATAATTCCCGAAAGCCCCCGGGACAATCTCCCCGAATCGTTTTCGTATCCCCCCGTATTTGCGTTCGTTGCCTCATCCTTCTCCACATCGGACAAATTGCATGGCCGAAACGCGACCCAAGGCGCGCGCCGGATTCGGCTGATCCGTTTGAAGAATTGGTTTTATGTGTTAAAGTGCTTTTTCGTTCGTTTCGAAATTGCGTCGGCAAGCTTTTTCACAATTTTATTGGAATTCGCCACCATGCCTTTAAAACTTTTTGTCATAGCGCCGCTGATATTGTCCGTTTTGGGACTTGGCTCCTGCGCTCCCTTTCGACCCGACCCGGTTCCCGACGTCGCAAGCGACATCCCCGCGACCTTTTCCGCCGAAACCGGAACGGCCGCGCCCGAAACAAAATGGTGGACGTCATTCGACGACCCCGAACTGAACTCGTTCATAGAAAGCGCGTTCTCGAAAAGTCCCGAGCTGGAGCAGGTGTACGCGAGACTGCGGCAAGCAAGGGCGGTCGCCGAAATAGCGGGCGCCGACCTGTACCCCGATCTTACCGGCACGGGCGATCTCGGCTACTCCCGGAGGAGAATAAAAAACGGCATAAGCGACACATTCTCGTCGAGAAACTATTCCGCAGGCCTTTCCGGCAGCTACGAACCGGATTTGTGGGGAAAAATCCGAGCGGAGAGGGAGGCTTCGCTCCTCTCGGTCGAAGCCCGAGAACAGGACTTGAATTTCGCGGCCCTCCTGCTTGCCGGCGAAATCTCCGACAGGTGGATTCGAATCGTATCCCAGAAAATGCAAATCGCCCTTCTGGAAGAGCAGCTGGAGACGAACTTTACGTTTCTCGAGCTTATCGTATTAAGGTTTCGCCAGGCGATCGTGTCGGCCTTGGACGTCTACCAGCAACAGCAGGTGATCGACCGGTTGCGCGCCGAAATCCCGTTGGCCCAGGCCGAAAAGGAAAGGCTGATCAACGAATTGGCGGTCCTTGCCGGCAATCCCCCCCGAAGCATCGTCGAAATAGGAAGGGAACGACTCCCGAAATTGACTCCCGCTCCTCCCGCCGGTATCCCCGCCGACCTTCTGGAGTACCGTCCCGATATCCGGGCGGTCCAGGCGAGACTCCGGGCGGCCGGCTGGGACGTTGCCGCCGCACGCGCAAACAGGCTGCCATCCGTTTCCCTAAAGGCCGGTGGATTCATAGACGGCGACCACTTGGATTTTCTTTTGGACAATTGGATTCTGACTTTGGCCTCCGGAATCGCGGCGCCCATTTTCGACGGAAACCGACGGGCGGCCGAAGTCGATCGGACCGAAGCCGTGGTGGACGAAAATCTCGCGTTCTACCGCGAGACGGTCCTGGTTGCCATCAGAGAGGTCGAGAACGCTCTCGTTACGGAAGCCAGGCAACTGGAGCATATCGAAAAACTGAAGAAAGTGGTCGAAACCGCTCGCATAGCTTTGCGCCAAGCCGTCTTGCGCTACAGAAACGGCCTGACCGACTACCTTCCTGTGCTGACCCAGATATTGACCGTCCAAGACTTGGAACGCAACCTGATCGTCCAGCGGGAAACCCTGCTTAGAAACAGGGTGAATTTGCATCTCGCCTTGGGAGGAACTTGGGCAAGCGAGATCCTTCCGCCGACCCTCGCGCCCGCTCCGGAAACATAAACCAAGCCGGCGCCGGTCTCGTCCGTTTGCGTTCGCTTGCCCTGTTTGCCATAATACTTATATTGAACAGCTTGCGAACAGTCCCGGTTCGCTCCCGCAATACGAAACGAAAAATACAGACCATGGAAGAAAAAGTGAAATCGAACAGCGACAACGAAAACGCGAAGCCCTCGTCGAGCGGATTGAAGCTCGCATTGAAAATCATGCTTCCGATAATCGTGATCGGCGCAGGTATGGCGGTGGCGTCATACCTGAAGGATACCGGCCCCAAAAGCACCAGACGTCCCCCGGAAAGACTCGCGCCCATGGTACAGGTCCAAACTCTCGTGCCGGCGGTCTATCCCGTGGAGGTCAACGCTATGGGCTTGGTGACCTCGGCACGCGAAGTGGAATTGAAGTCCAGGGTCTCCGGCGAGATCGTCTACGTGCATCCGGAGTTCGAGGCGGGAGGCGTTATAAAGGCCGGAACGAGGATTCTCCGGATCGATCCCGAGGACTACAAGCTGGCTCTGGCCCAGAAGAAAAAGGCTCTCGCCGACGCCACGTACGCATTGAAGCTCGAACTGGGAAGGCAAGAGGTGGCCAAGCGCGAATGGGAACTGCTCGGCCTTGCCGCGGACGCCAAGGAAAGGGAAATCGAGCTTGCCCTTCGCAAACCGCATTTGGAAAAGGCCCGGGCCGAACTGGCCGCCGCCGAGGCCGAAGTAAAGAAATCCGAACTGGATTTGTCTCGCACCGAAATAACCATTCCCTTCAACGCGATGGTACTTGAAAAAAAAGTGGACTTGGGATCGCAAGTGACCAACCAGGAAACCATGGCACGCGTAGTCGGCACGGATTCCTACAGGGTGATGGCCTCTGTTCCCATAGAAAGGCTAAGCTGGATCGACATTCCCCAAAAAGAGGGGGAGCCCGGATCCAAAGCGGGCGTGACCTTCGCGCAGGGATCCCGAATCGAGGGCCGGGTGGTTCGCCTCATGGGCGATCTTTCGAGCGAGGGACGCATGGCAAGGGTTCTGATCGAAGTCGAAGACCCGCTCATGCTGGAGCGGGAATCCCGGGACCGCCCTCCCCTGCTCCTCGGGGAATACGTGCGCGTCCAAATCGAAGGGAGAAGGCTGGAGGACGTCTTCGAAATTCCCCGTTCCGCCCTCAGAGACAACGCGTTCGTCTGGACCGTCGGAGACGATGACAGACTGAAAATCCGGGAGGTGCAACCCGTCTGGAAAGACGAAAGACTCGTGTTGGTGCGGGACGGACTTGAACCGGGCATGAAACTGATCGTCTCCGATCTGGGGGCGCCAGTGGACGGCATGCCAGTCCAATTGGAATCCAAAGGCGCCGCCGCGTCGAACCCGCCGACAACCGACGAAGCGGAAGAAACGGAAGGTTCCTCGGGAAAACAGGAAAAATCGTAACATGGAACACGACAAATCTTCGTCGGAATTCAAAAAGGGGCCCATCGCCTGGATGGCCGGCCATTCGGTGGCGGCCAACCTTCTCATGGCGGTGCTCCTGGCGGGCGGGATCTTTCTGGCGCTCAACATCAAGCAGGAGGTATTCCCGGATTTCGATACGGACCAGGTGCGCATCACCGTGCCGTACCCCGGCGCGAGCCCCCATGAAGTCGAACGGGGCATAATCCTGGCCATCGAGGAGGCGGTTGGGGGGCTGGAGGGAATCGACGAGATTCGCTCCACGGCCAGGGAAGGCTCCGCGACCGTCACCATCGACATGATCGAAGGCGAAGACATGCAAAGGCTCTCCCAGGAGATTAAAAACGAGGTGGACCGCATCACGTCGTTCCCCGACGAGGCAGAAGAGCCCGTGGTGGCGATCGTCGCCCGGAAGCGCTATGTCGTCAGCCTGGCCCTCTACGGAGACCAGAGCGAACGGGTGCTTCGCGAATATGCGGAGTACATCCGGGATCGCCTCCTGCAGGACCCGGACATCACCCAGGTGGAGGTCACGTCGGTTAGAAACTACGAGATCGCCGTCGAAATTCCGCAAGACACCCTTAGAACCTACTCCCTTACCCTCGAGGACGTAGCCCACCGCATCGGAAGGGCTTCCGTGGAGCTTCCCGGAGGCGCCATCAAGACCGAGGGCGGGGACATCCTTGTGCGCATGAAGGAAAGGCGCGACTTCGGCCACGAGTTCGCGAAAATCCCCGTCATCGCCACGGCCGAAGGTACCCGCCTCCTGCTGGAGGATATCGCGGAAATCAAGGACGGTTTCGAAGAGACGACGGTCTCGTCCAGCTTCAACGGTTTGCCGGCGGTGATGATCGACGTCTACCGCGTCGGCGAGCAAACCCCCATTTCCGTTTCGGACGCCGCCAGGCGAGTCGTGGAGGAAATCAACGCGATCCTCCCCGAAGGACTCCAGGTAGATGTTCAGAACGACAGTTCGGCCGTCTATCGCCAGCGCCTGGGACTCCTGATGAAAAACGGCTGTCTCGGCCTCGTTCTGGTTTTTTTGCTCTTGGCTCTTTTCCTGGAACCTCGTCTCGCTTTTTGGGTCAGTCTCGGAATACCCATATCCTTCATGGGTTCGTTTTTCTTCCTGAACGCCATGGGCGTTAGCATCAACATGGTTTCTCTGTTCGCCTTCATCGTGACGCTGGGTATCGTGGTGGACGACGCCATTATAGTGGGGGAAAACATATACTATCGCCGCCAGCAGGGAGAAACCTGGTTCAAGGCGGCGGTTCGAGGCGCGCGGGAAATCGCCGTGCCCATCAATTTCACCGTCCTGACCAATATCGTGGCCTTTCTCCCCATACTGTTCGTTCCGGGTACGATGGGGAAAATCTTCAGACAAATCCCGCTGGTAGTCATCAGTGTTTTCGCGATTTCGCTCGTCGAGAGTTTGTTCATACTCCCGGCCCATATCGGCCACCGCCGGTCGAGGACTCCATCGGGCGTTTTCGGGGGTATCGTGCGCCTTCAGCAAAAGTTCGGGGATTCTTTCACCGACTTCGTCAACAAAGTCTACGGACCGTTCCTCCACGCCGCAATTCGCTGGAGATACCTCACCATGGCCGTTGGCGCGGCGGTACTGCTCGTTACATACGGATACCTAAAAAGCGGCCGTCTTGGATTCGAGCTGTTTCCCAAGATCGAATCCGACTACGCCATTGCCACGGCCGTGCTTCCTTTTGGCACGGCGTTCGAAAAAGCCCGCGAAGTGGAAAGGAAGCTGCTGTCGTCCGCGAGGAGTACCATCGAGGGGAACGGCGGAGAAAAGCTTGTGAGCGGAATTTATTCGAGCATCAACGACAATGCCGTGGAAGTACGCCTTTATTTGACTCCTCCCGAGGCGCGGCCGATTTCCACGGCCGAGACGACCCGGCTGTGGAGGGAGGAAACCGGACCCGTCCCGGGGCTGGAAACGCTTAAGTTCGAGTCGGACGCCGGCGGCCCCGGGCGAGGCTCGGCCATATCGGTGGAACTGAGCCACCAAAACATGGCGCTTTTGGAAAAGGCCAGCGCCGAGCTTGCGGAAGCCCTCCGTTACTATTCCAACGTAACGGATATCGACGACGGCTTCTCGCCCGGCAAGCAACAGATCGACTTCAACATCAAACCCGAGGCGAGGAGTTTGGGACTGGAGGCCCGGGAGGTGGCCAGGCAGGTTCGGCACGCCTTCTACGGCGCAGAGGCGTTGAGACAACAAAGGGGACGCAACGAAGTCAAGGTAATGGTGCGGCTGCCTCGCAACGAGCGCGTTACCGAATACAGCCTCGAGGAAATGATTCTGAAGGCCCCGAACGGCACGGAAATTCCTCTTGCGGACGCTGTGACGGTCTCTCGCGGAAGGGCCTACACCGACATCGGTCGAAGGCAAGGCAGAAGAATCGTTACCGTATCGGCCGATGTTACTCCGCGGAGCCAGGCGGGACAAATACTGGCCTCGGTGAAGACCGAGGCTCTTCCCGAGCTGCAAAGGAAATATCCCGGACTCGCGTACAGCTTCGAGGGCCACCAAGCCGATCAGCGGGAGAGCATGCAAAGCCTTCTTAAAGGACTGGGGGCGGCCATGCTCGTCATATTCGCCATGCTCGCCGTCCCCTTGAACAGCTACGTCCAGCCGTTACTCATCATGCTGGCAATTCCATTCGGAATAGTCGGGGCGGTCGTCGGACACGTTATCATGGGATACAGCCTCAGCATCCTGAGCATGTTCGGCCTAGTGGCTCTCTCCGGAGTCGTGGTGAACGACTCGCTGGTATTGATCGACTTCGCCAACCGGCGGAGGAACGCGGGCATGAGCCCACTGGAGGCGATCCACGCGTCGGGCATCCACCGTTTTCGACCAATTATCCTGACGACGCTTACCACCTTCGGAGGTCTCGCGCCCATGATCCTGGAAACGTCGCGGCAGGCGAGATTTCTTATCCCGATGGCCCTGTCCTTGGGATTCGGGGTGGTGTTCGCGACCGCGATCACGTTGATCCTGGTCCCCGTTTTCTATTTGATCCTGGAAGATCTTAAATCCCTTGCCGGTCATGCGCCCGCGCAAGCCTCCGCCTCCGAATCGCATTGAATAACAAAGAAAGGAAGAACGATGAGCAAATCCACTTTCACGAAACTTTCCCAGACGGACGAACCTCTTTACGGCCCCAGGAAGCTGCTTCTGTGCGGCTTTTCGGCAGAGGTCCGGTCCAAGTTCCTTAAAGTCATGGAAATGGCCGGACTTGCCGACGTTCCCATCGGGTGGGCGGGCGGAGAGGACGCCGACTTGCTCCTGTCCGACCTCATGTCCCGCCCCGGCGACAGCGGACGGGAAACCGACTCGGAGCTTCCCCGCGCCGTCGTCGTGGGCGGAATCGCGCAAAAACAACTCCCGGTCCTCATGGCGACTTGCAGACAAGCCGGCATGGGCCAGTCCCTCTGGGCGGTGCTCACCCCCACATCCGAAACCTGGACCCTGAAGGCGCTGTTGACCGAATTGGAGGCGGAACGTTGCGCGATGCAGAAAAGAAAAGCGGAACAAGAACAGAAACAGGAATAAAATACCTGCAATGGACGCAAATCCGCCGAAACTGCCGATCGACGTACCGGCGTTCGACGACTTGTTTGAATTCACGCCCGAATCTTGCTATGATGCGCCCTTTTAACGATGGACCAAATTACGTTTGACAATTAATTCGCAAAACATGAAAACCGAAATCGAAAAGCTGGAACAATATTTATCCGAATTGGAGAGTCGCTGGCCCACCAATCCCGAACTTATCAAGTCCGTCACCGCGTTCGAGGCCTGGGAGCAGTCCTTCCGCCCTAAAGCCTTCGAAGCGGCGGGGCCCGACCTGGCCATCGGAGGCCGCGCGTTGCGGCTCCCGGGAAAACGCAAGTTCCTGGTCCGCTTGGCTTGGAACTTCGGGGAAAGCCTTCCGGAAATGGTCGCCGAGGACGCGAAGGGCCAACATCGTTTTCCCCTTGCGATCAAGGACGGAAAAGTCGAATTCCAAAAGGGCGAACAGAAAGAACCGTCCGAACCGGCCTCGAGCGACGGCGAAAAAATCGAGGTGGTCTACGACGTGATCGACATGGTATTAGACGAAAAACCGGACGCGGACGTATTCAAGCTGAAAAAGACGGAATTCGTCGAGATGCTGGGGGAGCTTCACGAAAGCTACGACAAAGCGTTCTTGAACCGGATGGCCAAGCTGTCGGCCGCCGAAATCAAAAAACTGGTGGAAACGGCCGCCTGCGACATGGCCATCGACGATCTCAGTTCCCAACTCTGCCTTCCCATGGAGCAGTCCTTCGCATACGGACGCACGGCCGCCGCGGACAAAGACGGCGGCGCCCCCGCCGCCGAAACGCGCGAAGTCCCTCCCAAAACCAAGTGGCAAATCCTCCAGGAACTGGAGCTTCTCCGGGTCATGGCGCGTTTCAACCAGGAGGCCGTAAACACCTACGCTTTCTCCTTGAAGAATTCCGAGCCCGTTTCGACCGAAGATCCGTCGCGCACCGTCGTAAGGGTGAAAAACGAGGGGGACATGGTCTTCCACGAGGGCGCAAGGCTCGACGTGCTCGATTCCGCCAGGAAAAACCGCGTGGGCGTTTTCCTGGTCGGCCTGTTCGACTACGATACTCTTTACGGAGAAATCCTCTGGGAAGTCGCGGGCGAGGGGAAGAACCTGGAAAGCCTGTATCTCAGGCCGCAAACCGCCCCGCACAAGATCGTCATGTACGGCATGGAAGCCCTTTGCAACCTGGTCGCAAAAGATCCCGACCGGGTGCAGGGCGTCCTTCGAGTCCTGCTTGGCTTGGATTCGGCCGCGATTACGATTCCCGGGCAGGGAAACGGAGATCGTAAGGGACAAGCCGTCGCCGACATGGACTTCTCCCAGTATCGCGCCTGGGCGGCGGCGACCGACCCGAAAAACCCGTTCGCGGCGGTGCAAGGCCCTCCCGGCGCGGGCAAGACATGGGTCCTGTCCCGGATCATACGGGACCTTTGCGAGCGGGGATGCCGCCTCTTGATAACGGCGCCCTCCAACAAGGCCGTGGACAACGTCTGCATGTCCCTTCTGGATCTCCCCATCCTCCGGTTCGGCATAGGCACGAAAATCGATCCGATCATCCGCGACACCTGCTGGGCCGACGACCCCGAAAACGCGGACCGGTTCCTCAAAAAGTACAAGCCCGGAAAAACGGGCGCCGTATACGCCGCGACCCACGTGAGAGCGCTGACCGACAAGGTGGTCAACGGCGACTTCAAGCAAAGGGGCCACTTCGACTGGGTGATCTTCGACGAAGCCGGCATGTCCCGCATGGACGAGTTCCTGCTGTGCGCCCAATTGGGAAAACGCGCGGTCGTCTTCGGAGACCAGCAGCAGCTTCCCCCGTTTCCCCTCTCGGCCGAAGCGCTCAAACGGCTGCGCCGGGAACAGGGCAAAATCCCGGCCGAAACCAAACGAATCGTCGATTGCGGTGCCCTCGAATGGCTGGCCGCCGAGCGCAAAGCCCCCTTGATCATGCTCGAGCGCTCCTACCGATGCCAAAACCCCCGCCTCATGCGATTTTCCTCCACGCTGTTCTACAACGCCATCGTCAAGACAAGCGAAAAGGCGGAATATTTCCGGCTCCCCTATTACCAGAGAAAAAAGAAATATCCCCGCTCCACCCTGCGCTTCTATTGCACGAGCTTTCTCCCCGAAAACGTGAAAGGCGAAAAAGTCGTCGTGGAAGACGCCAGAATCGGAATCGAGAACCCCTGCGAAGCCTACGTCTGCCGCCATCTCCTGCTGGAGGCCGTATCGACCTATCCCCTCGATCAGATCGCCGTCATCACCCCGTACAAGCTCCAGGCCGCCCGAATCAGGGAACTCCTCCAGTACGAAACGGTCAAGGAGTTCCTCCCCCGTACCGTCGCCCAATCGGCCTGGAACGTTTTTCTGAACGTCAAGATCGCCACCGTCGACAGTTTCCAGGGAGGCGAAAGCGACATAGTCCTCATCAGCTACGTGCGAAGCAACAAAGACAAGGGAATCGGGTTCGTGGACAACCTCAACCGCATCAACGTGGCCCACACCCGCTGCCGCCGCGCCATCGCCATCGTAGGCGACCTGGAATGCCTGAAGCGCCAGGCCGGCACCGACGTCTTCGCCCGCATGGAACGAGCCTTCGCCCGCGACGGTGAAATCGTCGATTTGGACGAGGAACTTTTCGGACAAATGAGCGGAGTGGTCGAGATCGGACAATAAGCGGCGAGCGGCAGTCCGTTCGCGAGACATCACTATCTTTGCGCCTTCGTGGTTCGTTTCCTCCCGAATTTTCCCGAACGGTAATTTATGTTGATTTCCGTGAGGCAAAAGCCGTATCATTCCCGTGCGGGAAAAAACATAGCCGTTTGCGGTTCGATTCGAAGTTTTTCCCGAACGGGAGGAGTGGAGGCGTCGGACTTCGTTTTGCGGGAGGCCGCCCGGATTGCGGAAAAGACGCTGTACGAGGCCGAAAGGACTGCCGACTGGATTGTATCCGGCCATGAAGGGGAACAAGTCGTTTCCAAAATAATGG
>CAZNTU010000084.1:0-23081 GCA_964575975.1 uncultured Desulfobacteraceae bacterium | reverse complement strand
TCGCCAAAAGCCCGATTATCGTTCCGGGTGTCACCACCGTCCAAAAAGTGTTCGGAAAAACCCCCGGAAACGAGCCGGAAAAAAAGCCGGTGGACCTGTACCTGGGGATCGACTGCTCCGGCTCCATGCCCAACCCGTCCCTGTCGTTCTCCTTTCCCGTCCTCGCCGGAACCATCATGGCCCTGTCGGCTCTTCGCGCCGGCGCCAGGGCCATGGCGGTGCTTTCGGGCGAACCCGGGGAGTTCAGCTCCACGAAAGGTTTTACCCGAAGCGAGCAGGAAGTGATGCACGTGCTGACCGGCTATCTGGGCACCGGATACGCCTTCGGAATCCAGCGGCTGGAGAACGACTTTCTGAAGGGTAAAAAAATCGAGCGGAAAACCCATATCCTGGTCATCACCGACAGCGACATTTTCAGCATGCTGCAAAGCGTGCAAAACGGCTGGGACATCGCGCGGGAAAGCCTTGAAAAGGCGGGGGGCGGGGGGTCTTTCGTCCTGCACCGCGTGAATCCGGCCTATTCGCCGGTCGATAAAATGACAAAGATCGGTTGGGACGTCCACTGCCTGGAAGAATGGGACAGCCTGATCGAATTCGCCAGAAAATTCAGCAGGAAAACCTATGAAAACAAAAAGTAGAAATCAAAATTCCGGATCGGTCCTGGAATCGCTGACGCACCGCCTAGCCCAGTGCCCCAGGGAGTTCCTGTACGAACCGAAAGCGGGAAAAACCGGCCGTATCCGCGTGGACGCCGTGGTCTCCGACCTCTGCTACGCCATGGCGGGAAAGTTTCCCGACCCGGCCCAGTGCGACGAGTTCCTTCAAAGCGGCGAAAAAGCGAAAAACTGGTCGAGCCTGGTGCTGGTCTCCTGCTGGCTTCTATACGACGGATGGTTCCTGGAAAGGCCGGAATTCGCCCCCGCCGCGCTGGAGTTCCTGCGGAAACGGCTCCAACGGCTCTCCAAAGTCTGCGCGGCCGAAAGCTTCGTGTCCGACCCCGAACGAAGAGAGGAACTTGCCCGCTACTGCCTTTCCTGCCTGGGACTTCGCCCCGAAGGAGAAACCGAAAATCAGGCCGTCGACCGGCTGGACGCCTTGGACAGCGTCGAACGCGTACGGGTCATGCTCGAAGCCAAAAAGGCGGAGGAACACGCCAGGAAAATCAGGGAGGCCATGGAACAACGGAAAGCCCGGGAGGCGGCCGCGAAGGTGATGAGGGAATAGTTTTTCATTACAGTCGCATTGTTGGATTTCGCTTATCTCCTGGCAAGAGCCTCAAACGTTATTTATCTCGAATAAAGTACCAGTGCATGAAATGTATCCATTACGCGTTGTTTTTTGAAGTGTTCTTGGTTTTCTAAATCTTGACGTATTGTCGTATTGTAACTACAGATTAAATATGAAATTCGAATGGGACGATACAAAGCGCGAATCCAACCTGAAAAAGCATGGAATTGATTTCATCGATGCTCCAAGGATTTTTTCCGGCATTACTCTTACCATCCGGGATGATCGATATGATTATGGCGAGGAGCGTTTTGTAACCTTCGGGATTCTGTATGGCAGAATCGTTGCGGTGGTTCATACGGAATCCGAAAATATGATTAGAATAATTTCTGTAAGAAAAGCGACGAAAAATGAAGAAAAAGAATATTACTCGCGAATCCCGGACTGACTGGGAAAGAGTCGATAAAATTCGGGATTGTGAAATCGATTTTTCCGACAACCCCGAAGTTTCACCGGAAAGGTTTGCAAAGGCCATTGCAAGAAAGGGGCTCAAGCCGATATCCAGAAAAACGCAAATCACTTTGAGGATAGACGAAGACGTTTTGACTTGGTTCAAGGAACAAGGACCGGGTTATCAGAGCCGAATCAATTCGTTGCTCAAGGCTTACAAGGAAGCGCAGCAAAATGTTTCCGGCAGGGAATAATCGTTGAAAGCAGCTCTTTTTATATGCGTTTTATGTATTGGTGGCCACCATCATTTCCGGGCTCGCCGCCGCCGACACGACCGCCGCCATCGCATCCTCGACTTCGATTTCCTCGATGCATCCTCGCGATTCCGGGCCGTCCCGCAGACAACGCCAAGCGGTCAGGCATTCCGACGGTCCGAAGGAGTTCGTGCGACGGAACCGGCAGGGGCGGGTTGGACAGGCCGCGACGGCTCTGTTGGGGGGAAGGTAGATTCTGGGGGAGGTCGGTCCGAAAAGGGCGGCCGTGGGAGTCCCGACTGCTGCCGCCATGTGCATCAGGCCGGTGTCGTTGCAGACGAAAACGCCGCATAGCGAAAGCAGCGCGGCCGTCGAACGAAGGTGCGTCTCGCCGACGCGCACCGCCTTGTCGGGCTGGCGCATGGCGTCGATTACGCGGTCCGTCTCGTCGTTTTGCGGTCCTCCGAAGACTAAAACCGGCAGTCCGGTCATGCGGGCAAGCTGGTCGGCCATCTCCGCCAGACGCTCCTCGGGCCAGCGTTTCAGCGCGCACGAACCCACCGGGGAGACCGCCGCCGGGCGTTTTCCCGCAAGACCCCACTCGGAGAGCCTTTGACGCGCCCACGACAGCTCGGACTCATGCAAACGAATCCGGGGAAACGCATTTTCGTCCAAAAGTATTCCCCAGCCTTGATGAATGTGACGACGAAGCGCGTCGAAGCCTCTGCCTCCGGCCAGGAAAACCGGGTCGGGATCGGGACCATCCGAATCCATGAGATACGCGCCGTCCCATTTCCAGATCGCCTCCCTGACGGCGGCGACCGCGTGCGAGACGTCCATGACGACATCGAAGTCGCATTCCTCCAGCCAATCCCGGATGCGCAAACGGATAGGTTCCGCGCCGGGGTCCTGCCAATGTTCCAGTCCGAAATCTTGAATGGAAGCCACTTCCCGAATATCTTCGCGATATTGCAGCAGTTGAATCGCCGGCTCCGCGCCAAGCGCGGTGATGCGCGCCTTGGACGCCGACCGGGCCAATTCCTCTATCGCGGGGGTCTCCATGACTACGTCTCCGATGCCGTAGCGCAGGCAAATCAGAATTCTTCGCGCATCGGCGACGACCGGATTCATGTTTCCTCTTCTCCGCTCCTTTCCAATCCGACGGCCGCCGCGTATTCCTCCAGCAACCAGTCCTCGGCGCGCCAAATCGGGTCGGGGCGAGTCATCCAGGTTTCGACTCCGATGGGAACCGGATCTTCGAAGCCGCTGGAACGAAGCATGGCTTCCGCGCAAGAGGCGTCGGCCGCCCACCAGTTCGTCGGATCTCCGGCGAGCCGGTTTTCGATGAAAGCCATGCGGGGCCAGTCGGGGGCTCCCATCCGCGACCGTTCGTCGAAAGGCAAGTCGAAAGGCAGGGGAGACGAGGGGCGCGCCGGTCCCGATTCCGGTTCCGGGATGGTCATCGTTTGGAAAATCAGGGTGGAAACCGTGATCCGTCGCAGGATGTCCAAGGCGAGAAGCGGATGCCGAAGGTGATAGAAGGTCCCCAGAAACAGGACAAGGTCCCATTTTTTTCCCATCCGGGCGAGTTCGTACACCTGCATTCGCCGAAAGTCTATTTTTCGCTCCAACCCGTACAAACCTGCCGCCCATACCGCCTGTTCCAGGTAATGGGGGTTCATGTCGACGGCCGTGACGCTTGCGCCGCGACGGGCCAGCTCCATGGAGTAGAAGCCTGCGTTGCAACCGATGTCCAATGCGCGAATTCCACTCATGTCCTCCGGAAGACTCTTCGCCGTCTCTTTCCACTTGTACGAAGGAAAATCGCCCAGGAAATGGTCGGGGACCGTCTGCACGTCTCCGGGGAGATGCAGGTTGTGGAACCAAGGGCGCAACTCCCGGACGCGCGCCTCGATGACATCGACATCGATTGGTTCGGGGCCGCGGGTCGTCGCCGGTTCGTTTTGCGTAGGAGTCTTCGTTTTCATTCGATCTCCATGATTCTTTTGATCGGGCCGGGGAAGTTCAGGGCCAACAGGCGGACCCCCCATTCTCCGAAATCGACGGCGGAGACCGAAGCGGGCTCTACCGCGAGTCTTAGCCAAAGATCGAGCGGCATTCCCAGGCAAAAGCACAACGCGGAGCGGATCACGTCGCCGTGGCTGACCAGAGCGACCGCGCCGTCGGGGTGTTCGTCGCGAACCCGTTCCAAGACTTTGGCCGCCCGCGTTTGGGTTTCGATCATCGACTCTCCGCCGGGGATGCGGGTTCCCGAGCGAAAGGCGTTGAACCGCCGATACAGTTCGTCTTTCTCGAGATCTTCGCGGAGACCTCCGCTCCATCGGCCGAAATCCAGTTCGGCCAGATCGTCGATCGCCTGCGGTTTCAATCCCAGAGCCTTGGCGAGAATATCCGCAGTCTCGCGGGTGCGTCGGACGGGACTGGTGTAGAGAGCATCCAATTTTACACCGTCGAATCCGCGCGCAAGCTCTTCGATTTGTGCTGTTCCCTTCGCGCTGAGTCCCACCTGCGCGCGCCCGTGGATTTTGATCTCCATCTCCTCCATGTGGCCGTGGCGTACGAACAATATTCGTGTCATGCTCTCCTCGCGAACTTATCTAAAAGCCTTGTCCTTGGACATTCAGAACGCGTTCGGGCAGGACGTAGCGCTCTACGACCTCCCTGGCGAACCGGCCGAACTCCTCCAAATCCACGGGCGGACTGGTGTGGTGCGGCAGACGTCCGCAGGAGGGCGGCGTGAAGCACAAAGTGATCACCACGTCGAAATCGGCCAACGCCTCCATTTGCCTGTCGAACCACGCCTGGGCCGCCGGACGATGCCAGTCGGCCCAGCTGATGCCCGTGCGAAGACGGCGCACGCCCATTCGTTTCAGCAACGCCGCCGCCTCGTCCAGCCGATGGTCCTGCCAATGGAACCACTGAGCCACGCCCATGGCCGGATCGAAACGTTCCAGCGCCGGCTTGGGGGTACCGTCGGCGCGAACCAGACCCATGTAGTAATGCCGATAGTAGGCGCTACCCTCGCTCTCCTTGTGCCGGGTCGTGGCCTCCCAAGCCGGCGGAAGATCGTAGAGGCTGTACCAGTAGACCCTTTCGACCCGCGACAAAAGAAGTTCAGCCGTACGCTCCAAGCCGAAAACCTGCACCTCGTCGGCCCCGAACGAGGAAACGCCCGCCTCGGTCACCCACACCGGCTTTCCCGTCGCGTCCTCGATCTCGGAAATCTTGTCGGGCCACTCTTCGATGCGCCAGTGGTTCCAGTCCAGGGGAAAACCGTGAACCCCCACGGCATCCATCTTGTCTATCAAACCGTAGCTTTTCAACAGGGACATGAACATAGGATCGATCGGCGATATTCCCCCGAGCACTATCGTCGTTTCGGGGGCGGCTTGTCGGATGGCGTCGGCGGCAAGGGAGGCCATGACTCCGAATAGCCTCCATTCGGGATCGATGGTGAAATCCCAGTGGGAGAGGTTGTTGGGCTCGTTCCATATTTTGACGGCTTCGATCATGGAAGCAGGCCTCCTTGTCCGAGTCCCATGCCGGAGTGTTCGTTTTCGGAAGCGGTCGTGGTTGCCGGACGGTTCGTCGCGGACGCCGCCTCCTCGGCGAACGCCACCAGCTCCTTGGCCCGCTTCGCAGGGGTATGGGATTCCATGACGCGTTCCCTGGCGGCTTGGCCTATCCGACGGGCTTCTTCCGAACTCGTCTCGTCGAGGCATCGAAGGACGTCCTCCGCGCATCGGGCCAGAACGATCTCCTCTCCCGGAACGAATATCTCCTCGATTCCCGGCCATACGTCGCTGATTACGGGCACGGCGCAAGCTCCCGCCTCGAACAGGCGCACGCTGGGGGACCATCCCGCGGCGATCATGTCCTTGCGAGTCACGTTCAGGGCGAATCGCTGCGCATTGTAGAAAACCTTGTGCTTGGACGGCGGAAGATGATCGATTCGTTCCACGTTGTCCGGCCATGCTATGGAATCGGGATATTGAGGGCCCGCCACGACGAACCGGTCTTTCGGTCTCGCCATGGCCGGCTTAAAAAGCAGCTGTTCCAGCGCGGGCTGCCGATCGTCCGAATATGTTCCGAGGTAACCCAATTCCCATTGCTTCGGAACCGCTTCGGGGAAGTACGTTTCGGGATCGGCGGAGCAATAGAGGGGCCGTGCCATGGGAGAGCCGAACTCTCGTTCCAGGCGGTCCAGGGTCGGACCGCCGGTGAACGAAAGGTAAAGATCGTATTCGGGGACCAGTTCGGGTGAAATGTATTCGTGGTCGCCCCTGGCCAGTTTCGCCAGAGTCACCGGCGTGTCGATGTCGTAGAAGGCCCTGACGCCCTTGCAAGTCTCCAGGACGAGCTGGCCGGCCTCCCCGCCTTCCTTTGTATAGGAGCCGACAATGGCCAAGTCCGCCTGCGCGATCTCTTGTCTGAACCGGAGCCGCAGCTCCCGGATGCTTTGATACAGGAAAGCGCGGCAGAAGGGCGGCGCGGGGAGGTCCCTGTTGCTGGAATACCACGGGACGTCCCTCTCCAGAAAAACGACGTCGTGACCCATGCGGTCCAGTTCGCGCACCAGGCCTCGATAGGTGACGGCATGGCCGTTGCCCCACGAGGAAGTGATTGACAGCCCAATGATGACGATTTTCATGAGTTCCCTTTCAGACCTCCTTGCCCATTCCTTCGACCAGCCGGTCGAGCCGCCGGGCCCTGTTGATATAGGTATGTTCCACGAGCGCGCGTCGCAGGGCCGCCTGGCCGATTTTTCGGGCCATAGCCTGGTCCAAGCCATTGAGGATCGCGATCACTTCGGCCCCGGATTCGGCGGAAAGTATCTCGACGCCGGGCTCGAAGAAATTCTCCAGGCCTTCGAACGAGTCCGTGACCATACAGGCCCCGGCGCCGGCCGCCTCGAAGACGCGGGTCGCGGGGGAATGGCCGAACCTGGCCATGGAGTCCCGATTGATGTTCAGCACCGCCAGAAGCGTGCAATTGAACGCGTTGTGGTCCGAGGTGTAGACGTGGCCCAGCTTGGCTACATTGGCCGGCATGGGTTTGTCCTGCCATCCGGCTCCCCCGACGAGAAACTTTCTGAACGGAATCGCCGCCGCTGGCGCCAGAAAAAAAGCTTCCACGCGCGCCTCCCTGTCGGGGAGACGGTTTCCTAAGAACCCGAAGTCGCCCGCGAAGCGCGCGTCGGGTTTGACGGGATAATGGGTTTCCGGGTCGAAACCGTTGTAAACGGGCTCGCACGCTTTCGCGCCCAGTTTCAAGAACGCGCGACGGACCGGTTCTCCACCGCCGTACGTCAGTATCATGTCGTAGCGGGGAATGTTTTCCCGCATGGGATCTGCGGGATCGGCCTCGATTCGTTCCAGCGTCGCCGGCGCGTCCACGTCCCAGTAGATCACCGACGTTTTCGGCCCCTGCAGGGAGAGGACTTCGCGCTCCAAATACTCGTCGAAAACGCCCACGCCCGAGGCCTTCACGACCAAGTCGGCCGACGCCGCCCTTTGCAGGCATTCGTCCAGCGCGGATTGTTCGGCCTTGTAGACCGTCACGCTCGCCCATTCCGGGTCTGGCATGTCGCGATGTCGCTGCCGGTCGTAGGCGTCGGGTTCGTAGAATACGATTCCGTGTCCCAGGGAATGCAGAGCGCGGACAATGCCTCGGTAGTAGGTTGCGGCTCCGTTCCAATAGGCGGATACCAGGCTCGATCCGAAAAACGCGATGTTCATATGTCGACCTCCGTATAGCGACAGTTCGCGGCGAGGAGCGCGGGGACCTTCGGGACGCCCAGCTCCGCGCAGATGGATAGAAGTTCGTCGGCCCTGTGGGAGCACGTATGGCGCGACAGGACCGTGGCAAGACCCTGGGCCGCGAACATGCCCGCCAGTTCGTCGTCTTCGGAGAGATCGCGCAGGGCGCGCTCCATTTCGCGGCCGTTTTTCACCACCAAGAAGTCCCGCCCCGGCTTGAATAGTCCTTCCGAATCCTCCCAGTAGGAGCAGACCAGCGGGACGCCGCATGCGAGGGCCTCGAAGACGCGAATCGTGGGAATGCCGGGCAGCGTCTCGACATTCTGCCGTGTTGGCACGTGATGTGTTATCTTGGACTTGGCGAGTACCGCCGCCGCTTGTTGATTGGGGAGCCAGCCGCGATAGATCGCCCCTGCGCGCGCAAGCCTTTTCAGAGCGGTCTCGGGATACCGCACGCCGTAAATCTCGGCGGCCAGCCCCAATCTCTCGGAAGGGGCCATCAGGTACTCCTCCAGTTCGCCGCTTCGCTCGTCGTCTCCCCAGTTCCCGATCCAGACAAGGTCGTTTTCGACTTGGCAAACCGGACGAGGTCGGAATACGGAGGTGTCTGCCGCCTCGTGCCAGACCCAGACCCGTTCGACCCAGGACCTTTCCAAATAAATTTCGGCCAGGGTCTTTCCAAACGCGAGCACGCCGTCGAACCTGGAGAGATCGAAGCGAACCATTTCTTCGGGCTTGCTTACCGCGCGGTGATGGGTGTCGTGGAAAAGGAGTTTGAAACCGTTCGACGCCTTCAGGCGGCCCAGCGTCTCGATCACGCGAGGCTCGTTCCATTCGTGGGCGATCACGATGTCGGCCTCTTCCGTAGCCCGAGCCAAAAGTCTTTCCAAATTCTGGTCATACGGGTTGTAGGAAACAACGGGAATCGGCTCGATGAGGCGCGCGGCCTCGGACATCGCCTGCAATCCTCCCGGCTCCCGCAACTGGTTTCGACGGCTCCATCCGTCGGCCGGCTCGAAGACGGTCGCTTCGCAGCCTCGGTCGGAGAGTTCGCGAACCATGCCCCGAAGAAAATGGGCGTTGCCGTTGTTCCAATCCGACAGCACCGAGTGGCAGAAAAAGACGAAACGCATCGGACGTTCTCCTTATGCCGGGCGGAACCGGCGGACTCGGCGTTCGGCGACTTTCTCCCCGTACAGCCGCAGATAATTGGCGCACATGCTTTCGGTGTTGTAGGCCTGCGCTTTTCGCAGGGCGCGGCGAGCCAGCATGCTCCTCAACTCTTCGTTGCGAACGAGCCAATCCAAGCTTCTGTGCAACGCTTCCGGCTCGTTGGGGGGGACAAACAAGGCCGTTCCTCCCCAGAGTTCCCGAAGAGTGGGAATGTCCCCTAAAACTAGGGCGCACCCCGCGAGCGCGGCTTCCAGGACGCAAAGCCCGAAAGGCTCGTAGCGCGCCGGGTGGGCGTAGATGGAAGCCATGCCCAGCATTCGCGCCATTTCTTCCCGATTTAGAAAGCCAAGGTATTCCACGTTTTCGGGAGGGGCGCCGTTTCCGTTGTGGTCGCGGTGCTCGCCCGCTATGAAAACCGGCCAATCCAAGGCTGGCGCTACCAGTTCCAGCGTTCGGATGTTCTTGGCCTCGTCCCAGAGTCGCCCGGCACTCAGGATCATCGGGCGCTTGTCCAGCGGACGGAATATGGAGGAATCGCGGCCGTTGGCCACAACGGCGGAATCGGCCGGCTTCCCGTGAATGGAAATCATCACGCGAGCCAAGGACATGGTGGGATAGACCACGCGGTCGGCGCTGGCCAACGCGCGCCTCACGAGTTCGCCGTACGAATCGTATTTCGGCGGGGGCGGCGCGCCTTTTACGCTGCGCCACCACGAATGGACGCAGGAATGGGCGGTTAGAATCTTGGGGACGCCCAGATCTATTCCCGCCTGCGCGTACGTGTTCAAATGTGCCGCATGAGGGCGAAAATCCCTGCAAAGATCGGAGATCCATGCGCATGCCGCGTCCTGGTCGGCGACCCCGTCCTCCATCCACTCCAGTCGATAGGGGGTGCTCGCCAATTCCAGACACGGGATTGCCTTCGCGGCGAAGATCTTTTCCTCGGAGGGCTCCCCCAGAACCGCCAGCAAAGTGGTAATTCCGCGACGAGACAGCGCTCCCGCGAGTTCCAGGGAGAAATCCCAAACTCCGCCTACGCAATCGGCAGTCATGAGCAACCTTTTGTTTTTCGCTTCGCAAAACATCATTTCCCCTCCAGTTCCGACAGATCCAGCGGATGTTGGTCCTGCAAATCGCAGAACTCTTTGTTCTCGGACAAGTAAGCCCTGGCCGCCTTCGAATAAGCTTCCTCGTCAGGCGGACCGAACCTGCTTCGATACTCCGGCGATCCGGGATAAGGAAACACCGGGACCGGGTCGTTGGCCCACACGCCGAAATCGCGAAGCTTGTCCCGCCAAGCGAGCACTTCGGACGGATCGTCCTCCGGGACTCGAACAAGGTTGGCTTGGACAAAGGGGATAATGGATTTTGCCGCGCGGAGTCTTTCCTCCACTTCGGAAACGGGAATGCGCAACATTTTGTTGATCCCCCGTCTTCCGGCAACGGTCACCGCCTCCACTCCCGCCTCGATAGATACGCATCCCGCTTTTCCCAACAGCTCCAGATTTCTATTGGTCCAAAGGTCGATGCGCAGTTGCGCCCCGAAGCTTACGGGCCTTCGGGCCAAAGCTTCCAGGAGTGTTTTCCGGGGCTGGAAAATCTCGTCGATGAAATAAATGTAGGCCGCTCCTTGCTCCAGAAGACAGTCGATTTCCCGAATCACGGCAGGGGTCGGACGGCGCCGGTAGACTCCGCGAAACGCCTCCTTGGCGCAAAAGGCGCAGGCGAAGGGGCATCCTCGCGAGGCTTCCACTTCCGCTCCCGGACCGGGCAATTCGCCGGGGGGCAGATCGAATCGGTGATGATGGTGAAAAGGCCTGTCGAAGAGCCAATCTCCGGACCATGACAACGGCGGCAGTTTGGAAACGTCGGCGGATGCGAAAGTCTCTCGCAATCTGGGACGGTATTTGCCTTTTTCCCTTAGAACGCTGACTCGCGGATCGTCTCGCCAGGCCCCGGTCCCGAAAGCGGGGAGCAAATTCTCGAACTCTCCCGCAACGGCGGCGTCCGCATCCAGCTTTTCCATTGTGGAAAACGGAGTCATGGACGCGTGCGGGCCCACGGCGACAATCATGGTTTCGGGTTTGCAGGCAATTTTGACCTCGCGGGCGAGGCGGGCCGGAGAACGAAGTTCCGGAGGGCAGCAGCGCCAGAACAGGTAGGTCGGTGCCGTTTCTATTACAACGACGTCAGGCAGAAATCCGGCGATCTCCCGAGCTGCGGTCTGGTGGTCGAGATCCCGTATCCCGGCGTCGAAAACGAGCGCTTCGTGTCCCGCGCTTTGCAGCGCGGCGGCGCCGTAAGCCATTTCCAAAGGAAGGTGCCGCTCGCGGCAGCCGAAATAGATGGAACCATCGTATTCGAACCGGGGAACCGCAAGAGCGAACCTCATATGGTCAGTCTCCTCCGGGCCAGTTCGCCCGCCATGGCGTCGAAACGATCCACGGCGGTCTGTTCCCGGAGCCAGGAGATCAGTTCGGCCAATCCTTCGTCCAGCTTCACCTTGGGCTTGAACTTCAGCATGGATTCGGCTTTCCCGATGTCGGCGAAGCAGTGTCGGATGTCCCCCACGCGATAGTTGTTCGTGATTTGCGGCTCGATGTCCTTCTCCATTACTTCGGCCAGTTTTCGCGCCAGAAAAGATACCGAGTAAATGTCGCCGCTTCCGATGTTGAAGATTTCACCGGGGGCGGCGGGAGATTCCAACGCCGATCGTGCGGCCCGGACCGCGTCCTTCACATGGACGAAATCGCGAAGCTGCTCGCCGTCCTCGAAAACGACCGGGGGGTTGTCGTTGAGCAGGCGCGAGGCGAAAATGGCCAATACGCCCGTGTAGGGGTTGGACAAGGACTGCCGGGTCCCGTAGACGTTGAAAAAGCGAAGGGCGACAGGATCGAGGCCGTAGCTTTTTCCTACCAGCATGCAAAGCTGCTCCTGGGCGTACTTGTTGAGAGCGTAGACCGAGTTCAGGTTGGCCCGCTTGGACTCCGGGGTGGGCGAGGGGGCGAGTGGGCGTCCGTAAGCGTCGCGAGGCTCCCAACGGTCTTGCTCCAATTGCCGGGGATCACGCCAGGCGTTTTCCACCGGGCGACCGTCGCGGTCCAGATAAAGCCCTTCTCCGTAGACGGACATGGAGGAAGCTACGACGAGCCGCCGCACCGGATTTTCGATGAGCGCCTGCAAGAGCACGGCGGTCCCGTAATCGTTCACCTCCGTGTAGTCCTTGACTTGGTACATGGATTGGCCGACGCCCACGCTGGCGGCGAAGTGGACTACGGCGTCGATTCCCTGGAGTGCGAACGAAACCGCCTCTGCATGCCGGATATCTCCCTGTATCAGCTCGACTTCGTCCGAGAGGTATTCCGGACGAACGCAGCCGTCCCCGTGGACCTGTCCGCACAAGGAATCCAGCACTCGGACGCCGTAGCCCGCCTCCAAAAGTTCGTCGGCCAAATGGGAGCCTATGAAACCGGCGCCGCCCGTAATCAGAATTTTTTCGGGCATTTTCCTCGTTTCTTTCTATTGTTTGACGATCTTGAAAAAGCGACTCTCCTTGCCGTCCTTGGTCTTCTCCTGGTAGAGGAACGAAAGGTCCCCCTCGTCCAATTTCTCGAAAAAAACATCCCATGAAATCTCTTCCAGGTCCTTGTCGTCGCTGTAGTCGGGAAAATGGATTCGCAAAATGCCGGCCGGATCGTTCTTGCCGGCCGTTCCCTTTACCGTGGCGGGAACGCCGCCCCGTTGTTCGGCCCACTTCCGAATGGTGTCGTGGTCCTTTGTCGTCTTGGATTCGTGCCCGGACATGATGAAACTCCTTTTTGCTAACGAGAAAATTTCTTTACGGAAAATTTCTCAAAACGAAAGGTGACGGACAATACAGTCCGCATTGTATTTCGAAATTCTTTTCGCCTTATCGTCGTCGCCGCTTCAGCGATATCGTCGAAACGGGATAGGGGATTTCCCGTAACGACCGTTCCGGTTTTCATGACGGCTTCCGCTTTTCTCCTTCGAAACACATGAAGGCGATCAGCCCGAGGAAGACGGAGAACAGTGACGACAACGAGGAAGATGGTGAACCGTTATCGCGATTTTCAAATCGTACCTCGGACGCGAACGGGAAAAAATAGGCAACGCGGGGTATAAACAAGGCGAACGATGATGTATTTTCAGACGTTTGCCAATTTTTCAACGGAGGATTCAGCATGACGGAAGAGAAGAAAAACGAACCGGCCACGCGCGCATTGACTATTCTCTGGTCGTCCTACAAGTATTACACGGCGGATTTCGAAACCATCACGGCCCGGGCGCGAAAGCGATTCGAAAAACGCGAATGGAAAGGCATGCGCGGCGATATCCTGGAACGTCTGGATCTTTACACGAAATGGGTTGTCCATGCGCGACAAGAGTTGGAAAAATCTCTGGGCGGCCGAAGCCGGGACCGGTCCGTCTGGCGGGAAATCAGAGGGCGGTACGCCCTTTTCTGCCGAAACCGTTGCGACGCCGAGCTGGCATTGACCTTTTACAACTCGGTCAATCGCAAGGTTTTCGAAACGGTCGGAATTCAACCGGAATTGGAGTTCTTGGCTCCCGAAATTTCGCCCAAAAAGCTTTCGGTTCGGCTGCGGCTCTCGTTTTCGATCGATACGGACAGGGTGGACGAGACCGTCGTCAGGGAAATCCTGCTCGGCTACGATTTCGAACCGGACTTTTTCGACTTGGGCGAAGACGCTCGATTGTGCGTCGAACGTATCCGGGCGGTTTCGGAGGAAAACTCCGACGGAAACGGAGGCGTGCCAATACATATCGAGATGATCCGGCATCCGTTTTTCCGGGACACGGGCGCCTATCTGATCGGAAGCTTGCGCAGGGGGGAAATCGAGCATCCGTTGGTTTTCGTGTTGAACAGCCGCGAGGAGGGGCTGGTGGTGGACGCCATGCTGCTCAGACAGGAGCAGCTTCGAATCCTGTTCAGCTTCAGCCGCGAATATTTTCACGTGATCGCCCCGTGCCCCGAAGAAATCGTGCGGTTCCTGCAAAGGCTGATGCCGGAGAAGCGCACCGCCGAACTGTACATCGCCCTGGGGCACCACAAGCACGGCAAGACCGAATTGTACCGCGATCTGCTGGGCCACCGTCGCGTCTGCGGCGACGACTTGTTCGACTTTTCCGCGGGAAAACGGGGCATGGTGATGATCGCGTTCAATATGTCGAGCGACAATTTAATATACAAGATAATCCGCGACAGGTTCGACGCCCCCAAGAAGACCACGCGAGAGCAGGTGATGGAACGGTACGACTATGTTTTCAGGCACGAGCGGGCGGGACGTCTCGTGGATGTTCAGACTTTCGAAAACTTGCAGGTCGAAAAATGCTGTTTTTCTCCCGGCTTGCTGGAAGAGATAGGCTCCGGGGCGACCCGCGCGGTCCAAATCGACGGAGACTTGGTCGTTCTCCGGCACCTTTTCGTGGAACGTCTGGTGACTCCGTTGGATGTCTTTCTGGAACAAGCGGATTTGGAGGACGCCAAGGCCGTGGTGATCGATTTCGGAAACGCCGTGAAGGACCTCGCCCGCGTCAACGTTTTTCCCGGGGACATCCTGGTCAAGAATTTCGGGGTGACCCGCCTCGAGCGGGTCGTCTTCTACGACTACGACGAGCTGTGCCCGCTGTTGGACTGCAATTTCCGCCGGATGCCCCCTCCTCGCAGCCAAGAGGAGGAATTGTCGGCCGAACCCTGGTTTCTCGTGTCGCCCAACGACGTCTTCCCCGAGCAATTCATCGGCTTCTTCGGGTTCTCCCCCGAATTGAAGGAAGTCTTCCTTCGGCATCACGAGGATCTCCTGACCCCGGAATTCTGGAGGCGCGCGCAGGACCGTATCCGGTCGGGGAAACTGGACCCGATCCTGCCCTATACGGAGGCGCAGCGCCTGAGACCGGCCCGGCCGGACGCTCGGGAAAGTTGACATCGGACGGCAGTCGCTTATTTTGTGGGTGTTAGCGGTTAGCCGTTAGCTTTTAGTTTTTGAGCTGTTAGGGTTTCATATTCGGCGAGGTGATGAAAAACATTCTCTTTGTCGGGCTTTGTTTTAAATTGCAATTTGATTCCTTCCGAAATCTTCCCAAATTTCCCGATGCAAGTACTTTCGTTCCGCGGAACCCGCTAACGGCCAACCGCTAACGGCCAACCGCCAACCGCCAACTAAAGGGAGAGCTTTGATGAACGAGCCAAAAACATCGCGGGGAGTGTCCATCCGGGCGAAAACTCGGCCCGGGTTCGAAAATGTTTTGACTTCGCAAGCCTTGGATTTCGTGGCCGATTTGCATCGCAAGCACAACGGGAGGCGGCTGGAGCTTCTATACAAACGTCAGGAACGTCAAAAGGAAATCGACGACGGGCGATTGCCGGACTTTCTGCCCGAGACTCGCCATATCCGCGATCAGGATTGGAAAATCGCTCCGATACCCGACGATCTGAAAGACCGGCGGGTGGAAATCACCGGGCCGGTCGACCGGAAAATGGTCATCAACGCGCTGAACTCGGGCGCGTCGGTGTTTATGGCCGATTTCGAGGATTCCCATTCGCCCGTTTGGGAGGGCGTCGTGGAGGGCCAGATCAATTTGATAGACGCGGCGAGAGGGGAAATCGACTTCACGAGTCCGGAAGGAAAACACTACGCGTTGAACGAACGTACGGCGGTCCTGCTGGTGCGGCCCAGGGGATGGCACTTGGTGGAGAAGCATGTGGAGATCGACGACGAGCCAGTGTCGGCGAGCATTTTCGATTTCGGACTTTATTTTTTCCACAACGCCAAGCGGTTGCTGGACCGGGGCACGGGCCCGTATTTTTACCTTCCCAAACTGGAAAGTCATTTGGAAGCCCGTCTGTGGAACGATATTTTCGTGGACGCGCAAAATTCATTGGGTATTCCCGTCGGCAAAATCAAGGCTACCGTTTTGATCGAAACGATCCTGGCCGCGTTCGAGACAGACGAGATTATCTACGAGCTGCGCGAGCATATGGCCGGCCTCAATTGCGGCAGATGGGACTACATTTTCAGCTTCATCAAACGGTTCAGAAACGTGCCGGAATACATATTCCCGGACCGTGCGGCCATCACCATGACCCGGCACTGCATGCGGTCCTACGCACTGCGAGTCATCCAGAGCTGCCACAGGCGCGGGGCGCACGCCATTGGCGGAATGGCCGCCCAGATACCCATCAAGGACGATCCCGAAGCCAACGAGGCCGCCCTGGCCAAGGTCCGCGAAGACAAAAAACGGGAAGCAGGCGACGGGCACGACGGTACCTGGGTCGCCCACCCCGGCCTTGTCGAAATAGCGCGCGAGGAATTCGACAGGGCAATGCCTTCGGCCAACCAGATCGACCGGCAAAGGCAAGATATCGACGTCACCGCACAAGACCTGCTCAAGCTTCCCAAAGGCGATATCACCGAACACGGATTGCGGACGAACGTCAGCGTGGGCATCCAGTACATGGCCCACTGGCTCGCGGGAAACGGCTGCGTGCCTTTGTACAACCTGATGGAGGACGCCGCCACCGCCGAAATTTCCCGGACCCAGGTGTGGCAGTGGGTGCATCATCCGAAAGGGATACTGCAAGACGGCCGAAAGATCGACATGGAACTTGTCCGAAAGATCATAAACGAAGAGATGGTTAACATCGAGCGGGAGGTCGGGCCGAAAATCTTCAGCGAAATCGATTACGGCCAAGCCGCCGAATTGTTCGAAAAAATCGTCGCCGACGACGATCTTGCCGAATTTCTGACTTTGAAGGCCTACGATTTTCTCGAATAGGCCCGATAAAAAAATTGGAGGTACATAGCGTATGCAAACGATCGAAGAAAAGGCGAGGGTGCTTTGCGACAGGCTGTCCTGCCACGAAGTTTTTCCGGACGAGGTCGATGCCCTCGAATGCGAATGGGAGAACGACCCTCGCTGGAAAGGAACAGTCCGTCCTTACGGCGCCGAAGATGCGCTCAAGCTGCGAGGCACCCTTAAAATAAAATATACGTTGGCCGAAGCCGGGGCCAATCGGTTGTGGCATCTTCTGCAAACCGAGGACTATGTTCCCGCGCTGGGGGCCTTGACCGGCAACCAGGCCGTCCAGCAGGTGGAGGCCGGTCTGAAGGCGATTTATTTGAGCGGATGGCAGGTCGCGGCGGACAACAACCTGGCAGGGCAGATGTATCCGGACCAGAGCCTGTATCCGGCCAACAGCGTTCCCTCCGTGGTGCGTCGAATCAACAACGCTTTGCGCCGGGCCGACCAGATTCAAGTGCTGGACGGCCGCAAGGGCGGTCCCAACTGGTACGCGCCCATTGTCGCCGACGCCGAGGCGGGTTTCGGAGGTCCCCTGAACGCATACGAACTGATGCGCGAAATGATCGAGGCGGGGGCCGCGGGCGTTCATTTCGAGGACCAGTTGGCGTCGGCCAAGAAATGCGGGCACTTGGGGGGAAAGGTGCTTGTCCCGGTGCAGGAATTCATCAATAAATTGATCGCCGCCCGATTGGCCGCGGACGTATGCGGAACTCCAACCGTCCTGGTCGCGCGCACGGACGCCGAGGCCGCCCGTTTGCTCACCAGCGACATCGACGAACGGGACAGACCATACCTTCTGGATCAACCGCGCTCCTCCGAAGGGTTCTATTACATCGAAAGCGGGATCGACTTGGCGATCGCGCGGGGACTCGCCTACGCGCCGTACGCCGACATGATCTGGTGCGAAACCCAAAAACCCGACCTGGATGAAGCCAAGCGTTTCGCCGAAGGGATTCGATCCGAATTTCCGGACAAGCTGCTTGCGTACAACTGCTCGCCGTCGTTCAATTGGAAAGCCAATCTGGACGACGCTCAAATCGGAAAATTCCAGCGAGAACTGGGCGCCATGGGCTACAAGTTCCAGTTCGTCACATTGGCGGGCTTCCACACGCTCAACATGGGTATGTTCGATCTCGCGCTGGGGTACCGAAAACAGGGAATGAGCGCATACGCAAAATTCCAGCAGGCCGAGTTCGCGCACGGCGAGGAGGATGGATACATGGCGATCACCCACCAGAAATTCGTGGGGACCGGCTATTTCGACCGCGTCATGAACGCCGTTACGCAGGGGCAAAGCTCCGTCGAATCGCTCAAAGGTTCCACGGAGGAAAATCAGTTCTCAAAAAATAATGGTTGATATACGCAACTTGATTTGGCATACTTGATACCAAACGACAATTCCCCTTCACATTTCAAACTTTGCATTCGCAATTCGACCTGACATTCGAGTTGTTCAGGCTGACGACTACTTTTCCAAGGAACATCGCTATTGGCGAAAGGCTCGGAGCACGACGCGCGATGTTTCCGGCGATCCGGGACAAAAACGGTTTTCCCGTTTCCCCCAATCCGGTCAGGGCTCGTTCAAACAAGACCCGAAAAAAAGGAGTCGATCATGCATCACACGAAAAAGCGCGTTTTGGTGACCGGCGGGGCCGGGTTCCTGGGCTCCTTTCTGTGCGAAAGATTGTTGAAGGAGGGGTGCGAAGTCCTCTGCGCCGACAATTTCTACACGGGATCCAAACGGAACGTCCTGCACTTGATGGACAATCCTTTTTTCGAAATCCTGCGGCACGACATTACTTTTCCCCTCTACGTGGAAACCGACGAGATCTACAATCTCGCCTGCCCCGCATCCCCGATCCACTACCAGAACGATCCCGTGCAGACCACGAAGGCGAACGTCCATGGCTCCATCAACATGCTGGGGCTCGCCAAACGGTTGAGAATCAAGATTTTCCAGGCGTCCACCTCCGAGATTTACGGGGACCCCGTCATGCATCCCCAAGACGAGTCCTACTGGGGCAATGTCAATCCGATCGGGATCAGGTCGTGCTACGACGAAGGCAAACGATGCGCCGAGACTTTGTTTTTCGATTATCACCGCCAGCATGGACTGAAGATCAAAGTCGCCCGGATTTTCAACACGTACGGCCCCCGAATGCACCCTCGCGACGGTCGCGTGGTTTCCAATTTCATAATCCAGGCGTTGCGCGGAAATCCCGTCACCATCTACGGCGACGGGACCCAGACCCGGTCGTTTTGCTACGTGGACGACCTGATCGACGGGATTGTCCGCCTTATGAATTCGGAAGACGAATTCATCGGCCCCGTGAACCTCGGAAATCCAAGGGAGTTCGACATGATCGAGCTGGCCGAAACAACAATTCGACTGACAGGGTCCTCGTCTAAAATCGTTTTTCGTCCATTGCCCAGCGACGACCCTCGCAAGCGACGACCGGATATCCGACTGGCCAGGGAAAAGCTGGGATGGGAACCGAAAATCGATTTGGAAGAAGGTTTGACTTCCACGATCGAGTACTTCAGACGATTAGAGGGAATACCGCGAGTTCTCGAAAAAGCTTCCTCCCCGACGCTTGAAGAACCCTGCTATCTATACGGAAGCGTCGGAGGAGTCGGTCGGAAAACCTACAACCAATTGCCGGAGAAATGATTTAAGAAAAATCATGTATACCGCATTTTACGATCTGGCGGAGCCGCCGTTCCAGAACACGACCGATCAACGCTTCCTGTGGCTTGGCGAAAAGCACAAGGAGGCTCTGGCGGCACTGCAATACGGAATCATGGAGGACAAAGGCTTCGTTTTGCTGACCGGCGACGTGGGAACGGGCAAGACCGCCTTGATCAACGCGCTCTTGAATGAAATAGAAAACAACGCCCTGGTCGCCAGTCTGTCGGATCCGGGCGTCGATAGGACCGGCTTCTTGAAACTGGTTTCGCGTGCGTTTCAAATCCCCGGCGAGTGGGAAAGCTTGGACGAATTTTTCGTATCCTTCGAGAATTTTCTGCGCAATGCCCATCGCGACCAAAAGCAAGTTCTGCTTGTCGTGGACGAGGCCCAAAAGCTGTCCGATGAAGTCTTGGAACAGGTCAGGGTTCTGTCCAACATCGAACTTCCGGAATCGAAGCTGATCAATATCGTCCTGGTCGGCCAGGACGAACTGTACGAAAATCTCCAAGGGCACGGCTGCCGCGCCCTTCGGCAAAGAATCAACATTCATCACCGGCTGAACACGCTGTCCGAAAACGAGACGGTACAATATGTCCAGCACAGGTTGAAAGTCGCCGGTCTCGAAAAGAAGCTTTTCGATTGGAAGGCCCTCCGGCTGGTCCATCGCTTTTCCAAAGGATATCCTCGCCTCGTGAACAGGATTTGCGATCACGCTTTGCTCACGGGATTCGTGCGGGAAGAACCTGTCATTACCTCCCGAATCGTCAAGGAATGCTCCAGCGAAATACTTTTCCCGTCGGAAACCGCGAAGGACCGTTTGATTTTCCGTTTGTTGCGCAATGCGAAGCGTTTTTTTCCCGGGGAAAAACGCTTCGATAAAAACCCCGCTTTATCGGTCGATTCGAATACTGAAAAAGGGACTGTTTTTTCGGACGCGGACTTTTCGGAAACGATCCGTATGAAAGAATCGGATTTTCAATTCGAGGTGCAAAAGGAGAGCGAGAAGAACGGGTCGCCAGACGAATATGACAAAAATGACGGATATGACCGATATGCGAACTGCGGAACCGTCGAGAAAAACGTTTCCGGTCCCGTGCGCTCCCCGCTTTTTTCCTCGTCCGGAAACTGGATTTCCTGGGTAGCGTCCGCCGCCGTGCTCTTGGCCGTGTTGGGCAGTTCGGCCGGTTTGTTTTCCCGCGGGGGATTGTTCGAAAAACGGGAGGAAAGAAGACAATGGCGCAGCGTTACCGACATGTCCGACGATACTGTCCCGAAAGAACAATCCAGTGGAAAAAAGAAATCCGAAACGGCGCGGGTGGAGAAAGAACCGAGTCTCCAGAAGAACCTCGTCTATCTGTCGGGGCCCAAGGACGACGAAGCTATAGGCGAAAACTCTCCGAGGGGCGGGAAACAACCGTCCGTTGCGTTGGAAAAGCCGCGCATGCGGGAAGAAGAATCGGAGCCCGCAAGCGCCCGTTCTTGGGCGGAGCTGGGAAAGGAGCGCATCCGGGCGAAAGATTTCGGAAGCGCTGTGGACGCATACGAGAAAGCGGCCAAACTGGATCCGAATTCCTCGGACGTGTTTTTCAACCTCGGATATCTCAAGGCGCAATTGAAGGACTACGGTGGCGCGGAGGAAATGTTCCGTCGCGCGACGCAATTGTCTCCGGCCTATCTGGACCATGCGCTTTTCAACCTCGCCATGGTCCAGCTGAAGCAAGGAAAGAAGCAAGACAGCCTGCAAAACCTGGAAAGAGCTTTGAAACTCAATCCGGACAACCGGAAAGCCCGGAGATATTTTCAACAACTGAACGATTCCCGAGGAGGACTGCAATGAAATCGAAAATAAAGCGAATTCTCGGAAGGACAATCTTCGCGCTTGCGACGATATGCATTTTGAACGCCTGCGGAACCGTGCCCGGCATGAAAATCTCCGAGCCGGAAAAACGTTTCGAGCCGAAACAGGAAAACAGGCCTGCGGCCTCGCCAAAGGATGTCCCTCCTCCTTCTCCGAAAGAAGCACCATTCGCTCACAAGGTTCGTTGGAAGGGAGAAACGCTTTTCCACATCTCGAAATGGTATACGGGATCCCCGTACAATTGGAAAGCCATAACGGCTGCGAACCACGGGCTCGATCCCGATAAAATTGTTATCGGCCAAGAAATCGTTATTCCGGAAAAGTTGCTGAAAAACCGAAAACCGATGACGCCGGATTCTATTCCGTCTTTCAGAAAAAAGGCTACAGTTGCGCCAGTCGCTTCTCGACCGGTGCCCACGCCCCAACAGCAACCCGATTCGGCCCTCGATACGAATCCGACCTCCCCCCAAACCGCGTCTCCGAATCCCGAAACCATTCCCGAAGACGACCCTGGAGATATAGAGCTGTTCGGCCCTGTCGATGTCGAATGAAAAAGAGACGAGGGAATTTGCGCCGGTTCGCATTCTCCATTTTTCGGAAACGTCCTTCAAAAAGGCCGAAGCATGCGACCGGTTCTTCGTATAAGCATTCGGCGCATGCTTCGGCGGTGCAGCGGTATTTTAAATGCATATGGCGGAACTTATCCTGCAATCGGCCGGTGGGTTCGCAAGCTGTAGATTCTCCAAATAGCGATGGCCATGACGACGATGCCGGAAATCATTAGATTGGACGATACCGAAAGAGACGGGAAAAAGGCCGAAAGAATCAGCCAGAGACCGATGATTCCATTGACGTATCCCTGCCATTCCCTATGATAGGTCCAGAACCCGAATATGGTAATCACCACGCCTATCAAGAGAAAGTTAAGCGGTTGCGACGCGTAAATCAAAAAGCTCGAAATAAACGCCCACGCACCCGCCAGTAGATTTATCCATGGTCTAACCACTGTCGATCACCTCCTTGTGTTCTTATTTGCATGCGTATTGTTCGACGCATACGGAGATAACTTAAAAATTGCGGGCCGATCTGTAAATACGGTTGACTGCCCACTTTGAGGGTCGGAACCGGGAAGAAAAAAAGGGGATTCCGACTGACGTTGACGCAAACGCGAAATACCGTCGCTTGAACGTGTTTATCCGTTTCTCGCCCCATTCGCTTTCATACGAAAGAAGAGCTATGTTTTCTTATCGAACTTATCTTTCCAAATAAGAAAGGAGGTATTCGAATGGGAAAGGACAAACAGGTAGACATAACCAGCGAAGACGTCGAGAAAGACAAGCTTCAAGCCAACTTGAACCGGGTGTGGACGCTCGCCAAGGAGGGCAAGTCAGTGGAGGAAATCCGCGAAACTCTCGAATTGAAAGAGGTTGGAGTCGTCAAAAACGCTCTCGTGCAATTGATGGCGGAAAAAGGGGAAAACCTGAGCATAGACGGGTTGGACAGGGCTTCGATCCATCCGACTTACACCGCGACCGGCATTCGGTTGGACCCCGCCATGCTCGAAGGCTCCGGTTTCAAGCCGGGGGACGCTTTCGACATGAAGGTCACCAAGGATGGAATTAAGTTGAAGAGAAGGTAGGCGCTTGGTTTTAGGCGTTAGGCTCGAGATATTACGCGTCAAACCCTAAAACCAACCCCCAAATCGAACAACCAATCCCCAATAACCAATAACCAACGCCGAATAACCGATAACGAATAACTTGACATCGTAAACATAAGCCGCAACCAATTGAAATATTTCGACCTTG
>CAZNTU010000083.1:0-23159 GCA_964575975.1 uncultured Desulfobacteraceae bacterium | reverse complement strand
GACTCGCCGGCGAGCCCCCAGTGGGCCCAGTCCGCCGTCCCCTCCGAACTCAGATTGATACTCGCTGGTGGTGTGGCCGATGAAACAGAGAGATTAGTCGCCATAGCGGTGGTTGAGCAAATTAAGAAAAAAATAGCCAAAACCATCCCCTTTGAAATAGTAAAAAACGATTTTCCGAATTGTTCAACTACACGTAGAATTTGGTTGGCGAACATATTTCCTTCATCCTTTCTGAAAGTTGCGATATTGCATACAAGACTTCATATAGCATGATCGGCGTTTAACCTAAAATAAGCGCGCTTTAGTAGCTATTGAAACACCAAACGAAAGCTATAGCTATTATAAAAATTTGACAATAGTCGTCAAACCTTCATTTTGCTTAAGGCGCATATCTCCTTTAAAATAGAAGTAAAAAAATGTCGGTTCGATCACTCCCTCTTTCGGTTTCGGATTGGGCTCCATGAAGCATCCGGCTCCCGGTGCCCGAAAAACGTCCGGGCTAAGAGAATTGCATGTTTTTCATAGAATTCGCGAAAACGACCATGTGCTTCAGTTTATCGTTGCAGGCGACGAACTTGTAGCCGATGAGGCGACCGGGCTTGGCGACCATCCAGGGAATGTTGACGACGACGTTCGGGAATCGATAGAATTCAATTCTTGCGATTTGCAGTCCCAAGGAACGCTATTGCGTCAGCATATTGCGTCAGCAGTCCTTCCCAGACCAGCGAAGTCGCGACCATGTACGCCCAGTTCGACAGCAGACTGTCCGACGGCGCATGCAGCGCCCGCACCCCTTTTTTTTTCAATTGTTCGATGTCGTTTTCGTGGTTATACCGTTTTGACAATTGAATGTTGTAATATTTTCGTCTCAAATCCCATAATATCAAGTGTTTCGGAATTTTCTATATTACAGATTTAGGGTAAAACGGTATTAGCATGAACCGACGGGCATTTCAAGTATTACTTTTACTTTTTTATCTTCCAAAACATGCTTGTTTCGGGGTTAAATTACGAATTTTTTATATGTTTCGCATGTATTACGTTTTTCTTTTTGGCTTTATAAAACTTAAAAAAGAAGTTTTTCTGACTCTCTGGGGCTTTACTTTAATTAATGTCAGAGGAAGTCTGGAGCCGGAAATACCTCTTTCGTAGTCTGCATCAACATCCCTGATCAGCGTATCTTCATCTTCCCATTTCCAGTCCTTATACCAGGTCCAGCAATGGTTTTTCTCGTATAGAAGCTTAATTGAATCGGTCAGATTTTTATCGATCGGGTTTTTAACGGGATCGACACACAATCTATTTAAATACATGGATAGCAGATTGAAGGATTTGTTACTGAAATAACTGGAAAACAATATATCGAAATCAAGTTTGGGTTGAATGGACTTAATTGCCTGGTAAATCTGGACATGCTCTTCATGCCCATATTCTCCCCAAGGGTTGTGGGTAATAACCTGATTATAGTCCTTAAGGATTTCCATGAGCATTTCTCGGAGTTGATAAAAGTTGTTTTTATAATTTCGCGCGAAACGATTGTTTTGCTTTAGTTTAGCACCGTAATCCGTTATTTCGGGTTTATCCCAGTCCATTTGGTTAAAGGCTCCGGACTCGGCTATGTTCAATGAAGCCACATTGCTTTGGGGGTATTTTGCAATCACTTGTTGTCTGCCTATTCCCAATTGAGGGTTTGAAGGGCACTCAATGTAGCAGAAAACGATTTTTTTCACCGCTTGCAAGACGGAGGGGAACCACAATATTTCGTCGTCTGGATGTGCAGCGACCAAAACCGAATTTTCTGCGATGTGTGATGTCAAAATCTTAATTTCAATAATTTGGAATTCAAAAGGGCAATTTTTTTGTCCGGGTTCTAGGCGGAGAGGGATGGTTCATAATCTGTCGACCATTTTAAGAGGGGTCTCACGGCTCCGCCCCATTTTCCCCCCCAGTCTCCCCGTGCGGATTCCCCCGTGAATCTATCGAACACCTGGAAACTAACAACTGGATCTGTTCTGAATTCGATAATGAAGGGCTTCATTGAAGCAAGCCCGACGCTAACCACTATCATTCCTTCGTTCAAAAGATTGGGAGGGACCCATAATTTACTGACATAACGACCTATAGGGCGGGGGCGACGCCTCCATTCAAGATCGGTATCGGCAGTAGCAAAGCAAAGAACATCTTCTTCGTTAATGAAATCGAAAAATGGCGATAAAATATATCCTTCCTTTAGAACGTCATATTCCATATCGACGCAAAAAGGTTTGCTTATGTCAACCATTTTTATGGTTCTTCCATTTTCGGAGCAAATTCGCACGGATTTCAAACGGGCGATTTCGCCGCCGGGTGCCTTTTGTTCATCGTTCCATACATGCTCTTCGGAGATGCCAATGAAATCCGTAAGGTACTTGCCGACGACATCGTGCGCATTTCCTTCATTAACGATATGTCCGTTATTGAGTTGAATTGCAGTGTCGCACAACATGTTTATGGCGGACATGTTGTGCGAAACGAATAAAACCGTCCTCCCCGATTTTCCAATGTCCTGCATTTTTTTAATGCAATTTTTCTGGAATTCGGCATCACCCACAGCCAATACCTCGTCAATGACCAATATTTCAGGCTCGAGATGCGCTGCGACAGAGAATGCCAAACGGACGGTCATACCGCTTGAATAGCGTTTGACAGGAGTGTCGAGAAATTTTTCGACACCGGAAAATTCGACAATCCTGTCGAATTTGGCGTCAACTTCCTTTTTTTTCATTCCCAATATCGTTCCGTTCAGATAGATATTTTCCCTTCCAGTCAATTCTCCGTGAAACCCCGTGCCGACTTCAAGCAAGCTGGACACCCGTCCCCTGATTTCGATCGAACCGCAAGTCGGTTGAGTTATTCTCGTCAGGATTTTCAAAAGAGTCGATTTGCCTGCTCCATTGCGACCAATTATGCCCATAACTTCGCCGGCTTTTATGGAAAACGAAATGTCTTTTAGAGCCCATATTATATCAGGGCGAGAACCATTGTCGTCATTTCCGTGCATAATGTCTTCGAAGCGGTAGAGCGAACGATACTTTTTATAGTTTTTAACCGGGCTTTTTATCATATCGACAAAGGAGGCAGCAAGACTGTCGTTTATTTCGTCCCGCACTCCGATCCTATAGATTTTACTTAATCCTCGAACGCTAATCGCAAATTCTTCTTTTAACATAATTATCCTGATACCGTTTTGACAATTGAATGATGTGATATTTTCGTCTCAAATCCCGTAATATCAAGTGTTTAGGAATTTTCGACACTACAGATTCAGGGTAAAACGGTATGAAAAAAGGTTTGAATTGAAAGGCAAAACGTTTGATTTGAATACTACTTGACAGCGCAAGCACAAATTACTTGAGAAAAACGTGGATCTTGGTAGTTCAACTCTGTTTCGCTAAAATCCTTTGTTCCGAGGCCTCTAAGCTCCCCGGCTGCCGTAAGGGAGTTGCCGTATCCTGAAATATCTACCTTTGCCTCTTCGAAGTATTCGCAGAGAAGCTTGCGCAACCCTTCTACCGTAAAACGCCAAAGTTCGGGGTAGGACGGGTAATGAATGGTAATATTCGGCACGCATATTAAAAGAACTCCTTCCGTTTTCAATATGCGGTGCAGTTCCGACACCGCCTTCTCCTTCTCATAGACTATATGGAGCACATAGGTACATATTATGCAATCAAAGTAATCTCCAGGCAAATTGTTGTCCTTCGTTAAGTCCGCCACATAGGTTGTTCCTTCTCGACCGGTTTCTTTGTTTATAATGTCCAAGGAAACGACCTTGTCTTTCCCGTACCTTGTCGTGTACGAATCTTCCTGGAATTCCAAACAGCGCCCTCGAATCCTGGATTCGTTTTTCTTTAAAAACTGCTCGAGGTAAAAACGATGAGTAGTTTTGCCCCGCTGATTCCAGCTTTCGCTTAAAGGTTGAACCCCCCAACAGCAGCGCAATCTTGTTAAAGTCCTGGCAAGGACCGGAAATTTAATGTCAGGCAATTGAAATAAACTTATAGTTCTCTTTGAATTCATGGATTACCTATTCCTGATTGATCCAATAAAGATTACTTTGACGGATTTTTATCGCTGTCCACGAGGCTTCGTTTTTTTTAGATGACATCCACGATAATTACTTCCATTCTCTTGAAATAGAATGCGCCGCTTAGCAGGATCAGGAACGTCGTGACGATGCCGGGCCATATTATAGTCCATGGCACGGGCGTTCCCAGAAGGCAGCAGCGAAATCCTTCGATTACCGCGACAAGAGGGTTCAAGGAATATAAAAATCGGTACTTTTCTGGAATTGAAGTGGAGGAGTAAACGATCGGCGCCGAGTACATCATCAAACGCACGACAAATTCCATGGCGTACTTCACGTCCCGGAACCTGATAGCCATGGAAGAAAGCCAGAGTCCGATACCGGCAGAAATGAAGGTCATCAGGATAATGAAAACAGGAAAAAAGAAAAAGGAAAACGAAAGGTTCACGCGATAATATAAAAGCACGATTACTAGTATTAAAAAAGAAATTCCAAAATCCATAAATCTGGATAGAACAGGTACCAGCGGATAAATCAACCGGGGAAAATATATCTTGCCGAGCATATGTTGTTGGTTGACTAGGCTTATACTGGAGTGCGTCATAGCCTGCGACATATAATTCCAAGGAATAATGGCGACGGTGGAAAACAGAAAATATGGTATACCGTCGGTAGGCACTTTAGCGACTTTCCCGAAAACTATCGTAAAAAGAACAATCTGAATCAACGGTTGCAGTATCGCCCAGGAAAAACCGAGGATGGTCTGCGCGTAGAGGACTTTTATGTCCCGCCAGACCAGGAAAAACAGAAGGTCGCGGTATTCTCTCAGTTCCTTTAGATTTAGTATTTGCCATCCGGTTTGGGGTTTGATAAAAATCGTTTCGAATCCATTTTCGCTGACTTTACTCATTCGTTCACCCATGATTTAGAAGGCTTCGGTTAGTTGCAAGTTCTGTAATAGGGCACAAAAGCAATCGAAGGCAAGTCGAATGCTTTCGAGCTAATATTTGTTTTTGCGCCATTTTGAAAGAACGCGAGATGAGGAAGCTTTCCGCTACTTGCCGCACGGAGTGGATTTTCGAGAGGATATTAGTTTGTCGATTATGTGATTCCGGCCTTTCACTCTTTGTTCCTGCATTTTTAACAATTCTAATAACAAGTTGTCGCGGTTTCGTCTCTCATTGATCAGAAAAGCTATCTTTTTTTCCAGGTTTTCAAGGCGAATTTCGAGCCGATCAACTTTATTTTCAAGCGCGAAACGAGTATTTGGAGGTGAGAAGGGATTTTTTTCGACGCTTTCGGAAGAAAACATCTTATTTTCATTGCATGCAGTTAAATTATATAATCCGCCGACTTCTCTTTCCCTGATAACGGATTCGACAATTTCCCGGTTTATCTGTTTTAAACCGTCGGCAAAGGCATAGACAAGACTAGTATCGCACAAGATGTTGATAACCCGCGGAATACCTCTGGAAGCAAAGTAAATAGCTTCTATTGCCCCATCCGTAAACATATCGTTTTTTTTTGCACCGCCAATTTCAAGGCGATAGAGTACGTAAGTCTTCACCTCGTCCGCGTTGAGTCCCACGATATGGTAATGGACCGAAACTCGTTGAGCAAGTTGTTCAAGCTCCTTTTGCCGCAATTTGTATCTAAGTTGGGGTTGTCCCACCAAAATAACCTGAAAAAGAGGCTGTTTATCCAATTCGAAATTCGAAAGCATGCGGATTTCTTCAAGGGCGTCCATACAAAGATTCTGAGCTTCGTCAATAATCAGGATTACCCGCTTTCTTTCGCTGTATCGATCAATGAGAAACTGGTAGAAAGCCGTCAGCAATTCGGAGTCGTCCAGCCCCCGAATATCGATTTCGAAGTCTTGGCACAGCATTTTAATCAGATTGCCCGGCCGTATCAAGGTGTTGTTAATCAAGGCAGTCTGTATTTTTGCTTCTATTTTTTCCAGAAGGTAGTTTATCAGTGTTGTTTTGCCGGAGCCGATTTCGCCGGTAATAACGACGAAACCTTTGTTTTCGAGAATACCGTATTCCAGATGAGTATAAGCGGATTCATGGGTCTTGCTCATGAAAAGATAGGCGGGGTCGGGAAGAATTTGAAACGGCTTTTCATTAAGCCCGAAGAATTTTTCGTACATGGTTTATTCCGATTTGGATTTGTTAAGTACCATTCCAACGATGTTGCTGTCGGAAAGCAGCTTCAAGGATTTTCTTATGTCTTCGGTGGTTGTTTTTTCTTCTTCGACGACAAACAGAACGCTGTGGACGAATTTGGCCAATTCTATGGGATCGGCGCAAGTCAACACTGCGGGGGTATCGAAAATAACAATTCTGTCTCTGTATCTCGTCTTGACCTCTTCAACCAAAAGGGCCATTTTGGGCGATCCTATCAACTCGGCCGAGTTTTGGCGATATTTTCCCCCTGGCAAAATCGTCAGTTTTTCAATTCCCGGATTGATCAGAACGGAATCCATCTCGAGGTTTTCCAAAAGCACGTCGGCCAATCCCTTTTCCACATTGATGCAAAAGAAGTCGCTGGTAAAATCAAAGTGATCCTTTGCAGGGTTTTTCAAGTCCGCATCGACTATAAGGACTGTACGATCAAGTTCCTGGGCGATACTGACCCCCAAATTGATACTTGCAAAGGTTTTGCCCTCGCCGGGGTTCGCGCTGGTAATCATAAGCGTATTGGCGCCGATTTTTTTCAACCTTTTCAGTACCTGAGTGCGCAAGGTTTTAATCTGGTTGTTGACCTTGGAGTCGGAAAACAGGGCGAATATTTTATTGTCCCTCAATACGTTACGAGATACCGGCTCGATTTTCGTACGAGAAAAAACTATCTTTTTTTCGCAATGTTCGAGCGATTTTTGCTTCAACCCCGAATGTTCGAAAGCTTTTTGATTTTCGGCGGCATATAATTGGACTTGGGCAAAGTTTTTTTGGGCTTTATCCAGTGCTTTTTTCAATCGGCTCATTTTTTTAACTCCGCCTCAAACGTTTTTCGCATTGGTTAAGATGACATACCATAATTGATCTATAGGTATCAGGTATTCATGTACGATTGCAAGACCGATGAAAATGAAAAACAAAATTACAAAAATCCATATAAGACTTTGATGAGTTCTTCTGAATTTATCTTTTCGGGTTTCCACGTTTGATATCACGGAAAGCACCGGCAAACCAGCCAGTTGGACCAGCTCCTTTTCTGTTTTTACGGAGCTGTTCAAACTTTCCTGAAGAGTTCCCACTCCAAGCCCTGAACCTGCCGCTAAAATAAAGGCGAGAACGATGATAGCCAGCCGATTGGGTTTGAAAGGTTTGTCCGGCAGTTGAGCGTAATTTTTTATTTTGAATCGCTGTCCATGCTGACCTTCCTCAAAGCCCTTGAGCAAATTGGCGTCCAGAAGGCGATTCATCATTTCGTCATATTTTATCTTTACCGTATTGTAATCCCTTGTCAACACGTTATAATTTTTTTCGACAAACGGAGCCCTCTCGATCCTTTTTCTGTATTCATCAAGTTCTTCCTGGATATTTTTTCGATCATCCACGAGATTGCCAATGGTAGCATTGATCGAGGAAATCTGGGTCGTAAGATTGACATAGACGGGGTTGTCGGAAACCTGTTCCGATCTGTTTCGATTTTTGGCCGCGTCTACTTGACCGTCAATGGATTTTTCAAGAAGATCGATTTCCTTTGCAATTTTGATCACATCGGGATGTTCCGGTACGTATCGTTTTTGCATGCCAACGAATTCCACTTTTAGTTTTTCCAGTCTTTTAAGTTCCTCCTGGTAATCTCCCGTGACAACCACCTGTTTTTCCAATTCTCTTATTTCTCGTTTGAGTTTGACGATATCCGGATGTCTGCCATGCAAAACGGACTCGAGGCTAATAAGTTGCAACCGCAAATTTTTTAATCTTTCTCCAGGGTTTCTGGCAACGCTTTCACCGTCGATTTTGATTGGAAGCAAGGGATCTACCGATAACAATTGCCCTTCAAGATTTATTTTTCTATCATGCAAATCCCGTATTTCCATGTTGACCCGCTCAAGCTCTCTTCCCAACCTCGCTATGCCGTCCAGATTCACGCTAGTATATTCGGGGAGTTCATTCAGATGTTGTTGTTTAAACTCGCTGATTTTATCATCATACATCTGGAGTTTATCTTTCAAGGAGTTCAACTCTATTCTAAGGAATTCGGTCGTGGCATTAGCCGAATTTTTAATTCTTTTGACATCTTCTTCAAGGAAAAGCTCGCTTAGAGCATTGGCGACTTCCATAACGGTTTTCGGATCCCTGCCTTCGTGATATAATATAAACGCAATGATTGTGGATACCGCCCTGTCTGTTTTCGGGTTTGCGATGTCTGGGGGCTGAGTTTCCAAGCCAATGGATTGTCGCATCTTGCCGACGGCCTTGCCAATCCCATGCTTTTCACGAATTTCGGGGTAAAGATCGAACTTTTCGATGATATCTCGGAGACGATCGTAGCTGAATACCTTTTGTTCAATTTTGTTTACACGCTCTTCGGCATAACTTTCAATCGTCGATCCCACAAAACTGGTTGGAACCTGTTGTTCTTCGATATAAATGCTTGTTTCTGCACGATATATGGAAGGAAGTGAAAGTGCTATAATAGTAGAAGGGAGAAAAACTGCAAGAAATATCAGGAGAAAGGTTTTCCTGGTTCTTCTCAAAAATCTCTTTATATCGTTCCATTCAATATTTTGATCTGACATCGGTCTCTATTTTTACTATTCATCATTGTTTATAAAAACTTCCAACCTGGAAATAAAAAGTCGAAGACAATCAACACTCGATTACGTTGAGTGTCGCGATCCGTGTCCAAAGACTTGTCGTAATTTATCGTGAAATCGTAAACCAGGCTGACCGAATGATTTTCGGTCAACATGTACTTAAGTGAAGGACTGATACCGAAATAAATGGAATCGATGTCGGAGAAGGCGTCGGCTTCATCTCTTGTTATATAAAAATCTCCTTCCAGCTTGAAGAAAATCCTCTCGCCGATCGAATGCTCCGCATCCCAAAAAATTCTTGACACGTTGACTATATCGCCGTCGGACGCGGTACTCAACTCCTGTCTGAAGCCGATATCGAGCACATTGGTCTCGCCGCGCTTTCTTAACCTTATATTCGCCGTCGGTCCCCAATAGTCGCTTTTTCTTCTGGTATCCTTGTCGGTCTGTTCGGTGTAACTGGCGCCGAGATTGACGTAGAGGCTGATCGTTTCAGTAAAAAGATGATTCCAAACCAGACCGGTTTCGTACGTGTCGCTGTCGCTCGAATTGGAAGCAATCTGTGTGTAGGATAGGCTGATTCCGACTTGATCCCGTATGCTTGCCAGTTTTCGAAGGTATGTCAAATCGAATTCGTTGGAGTAGTAATCGACGTTTCCCTCTGAATCGTACTTGGCCTTAAGGTAGCTGTAGGTAAAGATCAGATCGGATAGATAGGTCAATTGATGGTTCGCGGATCCGAATGCATTGTATAGTTTCCTTTCCGACAGAAAGCGTTCGATTCCTCTTCTGACAATCTTCTCTTCGTCTATGGGAACTTCGTCCACAGGCGTTTCGACTAGATCGACGACTCTCGATTCATTGGCGTAGTCTTGCGAGTACGACATCCATGTTCTTATCAGGGTTCTTTCCGTCAAACGATATTTTCCATCGAGATTGAGGTGGTAGTCTTCCCGGTCCGAATCGTTCTCCGAAAGATAATCCCTAAAAACGACGGCGAAAAAAGAATATAAATCCATCAACTCCGAAGCGTATTTCAACTCTATCGATGGAAAGGCGTTTAAAATCAAATCGTCCGTCTTGTCGGTGTTTGAATAAAAGATGTTGTCGTTGTATTCCGCGAAAAGTTCAAGTTTTGGGAGGTATTCGATCTCCCCGGCCGCCGAAGAAGACGCCAATGCAAAAACGAAAGTCAAAAACAGTATGCATGATAGGAATCGCTTCCTGTTATTTTTCATGGCCTTAACGAAGGGATTTTATTAAGGAACGACGATGACGTCGCCGCGCTGAAGAACAATGTTTTGGTCAAGATTTTCTCCTTTGAGCACTTCCTTGTAGTTGAAAGGGATTTCCAGAGTAACGTCGTTTATCGTTCTTAGAATGTGAATATCCTTCTCGGAAGCAAAAGGGTTCAAGCCTTGGGCCATTGAAAGCACCTGCATCACATTGGTATTCATTGAAACAGGAAATTCTCCTGGATTGTTGACCTTGCCGATGACGTAAGCTCTCATGCTGTTTATTTCCAAAAGCATTACCGTGACTACGACATCCTGTATAAACGATTCGAGTTTTTCCGTTACGATATCCCGGATATTCGTGACGGTCAAGCCCTGAACTCTTATGTCTCCTATCAGTGGAAACGCGATGACGCCATCGGGAGGAACCGTGACTTTTCTGTTCAGGGTTTCATCCTTCCAAACCGAAATTTCGATGACATCTCCTGGACCGATTTTATAGCTATTATCGCTTCCAATGGCGAAAGACCCCGTATTCAGGAGAAAAAACAGAATTCCGGCCATCTTTACTCCTTTTAAAATCATGTTATGCTCCTTTGAAATTTTAAGTGATAGGTGAGATAAATGTTTATTCGAGTTCCGATTCGGAAAAACACCTGATATCGAAGATGTCTCTCAAATAGCATACAAGTCCTTTGTTTTGAATTCAATATGGTCGTTTTAATTTGCTGCACAATTCAATCGAAAGCTTTCGCGATTAGAAAAGCGCAATATACCCAGGCCGGCATCACCAAAATGGTTAAAGCCACTAGGGTTTGGACGAACTCGTTGCGGGACAGCAGTTCACTATGGTTCACGAGGCGCTTGAGAACAACGTCGACTGAATCCATGGTCAAGGGTAGGTGCAGCAAATCATAAGCGCCGTTTTTAAGGTAATGACGCGCGTATTTTTCATCTTTTGCTTCGGCTGCAACAATGATAACAGGATTTTTTTTATGCAGCATAAACAAGCGCGTCATTTCTTCCGGATCGGGAGGAAGGGACGGCACGTCGATAATGATTACAGGTTGTCGATACTTTATGAAACTCCTCAGGCCTTCTTCCTGGTCCTTAACGTAATCCACGTAATAACCGTACCCGGTGAGCAGAGTCACCAGATTTTCGCGGACTTTTTCGTCTTTGGCAATCACCAGCAGCCTCAGACGAACTTTTTCAAATACTTTCATTATTTACGCTCCACCAATGGCGATGCCGAACTTTCGGTGCCCATCATGCCTTTGTATTTCGAAAAGGAATCCTTCTTTACAGCAATCAAATACAAGTCGTTAAACAGCTTGGGTATATAGACAGGCTTATGTACCAAAAGAGTTTTAATTCCCAGTTTTTGGGTCGTTCGCTCCCAGCCATTGACAGACGGGCCATCGGCGATCACAATCATTGGACATTTAAAGCGGTATGACAGTTGAATTGCCTGGTTGAGTTCTTCTGATTGGAGGTCTGCGCGGGTGCTGTTTACCAGCACTGCGGATATTTCGGCACAATGATTGGAATCATCGATGTTTCCAACCTTTTCCATAAAGCGCAACGAAAATACTTTCTGTTGATAAAATTCCAGAGCGTGTTTCTGATATTCAGTTGCATTGAGTACGATAACATTTATTTTTTTTCCTATATCCGCACGTGGTTCCGAGTTTCGATTGTGCTGGACGGGGATAAAGTTAACGACCTTATCGAAAAAACCGAGCTTATAGATCAACCATCCGGTGATCAATGCCAAATGTGTAATGAAAATGATTGTTGAAGGACCATGAACTATTCCGATAACTACTGCTACTGCGCAAGTTGTTATGGAGTAGATGGCTATCACAAAGGTCGTTTGCGAGTGCCGCAAACCCCGAAAGATCAAACGGTGGTGAATATGGTCATTGTCGGCAATCATGGTTTTCTGAACACTCCGGAAAATGGATTCTCCTTCCGCTATGCCTTTAAAAAAACGACGCAACATCGCCAGGCCAACATCCAGCAAGGGGAAACCCAGAATCAGCGGCGCAATGATAACACCATAGGGACGGCTTATTGTAGAAATAAGATAGATGCAAAGCAGACCAAGGATGATTCCAAAAAAAAGGGAGCCAGTATCCCCAAGAAAAATTCGCGCAGGAGATAAATTGTGGCCCAAAAAGCCGAAAGCCAGTCCTGCACACAGCGCACAAAAGATAACGATGCCATGATCGCCGGCCAAATATGCCAGAATTCCAATAGCGAAAAATGACACCAGAGAAACCGTTCCTGCCAATCCGTCCACTCCATCTATTATATTCAATGCGTTGGCAATACCCACGAGCCATAAAACAGTGACAGGCCAAGACAAAAAACCGAGATTGAATACACGGTCGGCTAAATGGATCGCATCAAGTTTGATCCCGGAAATATAAATAATGATCAATGCGATAAGAACTTCAACAATGAATTTAGTCCGGTTTTTGACGGTAAACAAAACGATATCGTCGAGCAAGCCGATTAGCATGATTCCTACGGTTCCGAACATAATAGCATTGAAAAACTGGGGAGTTAAATGATAGTTGTCGATAGGTTCCTCAAAATGCCACACAAACATGAACAGCAAAAACAGGATTACAATGACGATGCCGCCAATACGGGGCGTAATTTTTTGATGCACTTTGCGGGCTCCGGGACGATCTATAAAGAGTTTGATTGCCGGCGAAAACAGAAGAATCCAAGTCGCAGCATATGAAGAAAGCGCACTTAATCCGAAAAGTGACATAAATATTTGTATATTTGTGTCCATAGATTTTTTCAAGACCGGTCATTTTTATGCACGGTCAATTTTTATTTTAGTCTTGTACGAAACCACATTTTTAAGCAGATTCAATACTCTTTGGATGTTCGACAGGGCGTCGTTTAGTTTTTTCATCGCCGGCTCCTTTCGTTTGTCGTTTGTTTTTAGAGACTTCGGCATCCCGAATTCCCGCAATCCGGACGATGGAGCCAGAGTCCAATCATTTCAGTGACTTGGGACCATTTTTTCAGGATCTAAAAACTATTTGACCTATGCAGGACATAGCTCCGCTCGTTGAGTTACATTGCTTCAATAACCTCATCAGTTGAAACTATTGGATTTCCATTAACTACTCTGCCGAATATGGACTAATCCGTTTTTGAGTATGCTTGTGCCTGAATTTTATATGAAAATATTGAAGGCTTTTTATCATGCTGATATTTGAATATCAATAAGGAAATACGCTCAAATCCATACCCTAAAATACTAGGTCCATATTATTAGGATCGTTTCCAGGATTGTAGGATATTAATCTTATTCCGAAAGTCGAATGTCCTAAACCATCTGATACTTCTGCATGCCAATGACGACGAATACAAGTATTCTCTTCAAACTCTTAGGGACAACGTTTCATTTTTCACCAAGGAAGTTCTCGACGAAATCAACGCGGTCGTCGTGAAGTACGGACACGACGCGACCGGAAAGGAGCGGGAAGAGGAGCTTTTCGGCAGTTGCGATTCGTTTCCCTTTTTGACGGACGTTCATTTTTCGAACGACACAAATTTGCATTTGGACGCCAGGGGAAAAACGGCCAATTTCTGGCAACCGATTTCACGTTCAAGACGCTATCGACCAATTTCCGCGGAAAAACGTCTCTCGCAGCGACGTTGATGGGCATGGGGAATCCGATGCTCGCCGACGACATTTTGCCGGTACGACGGCTTGGAGGATCCTTCATGGGGCATTCGGATTTTCCGCAAATGCACATGTGGCCGGAAGCCGTTCCGCATTTTTTCGGCGACTGCTCCTGCCTGGAGCTTGCCCATCCTGCGTACGAGAAACGCAGAGAAAAGATCGATGGACAGAGGGATTTTTGTTCGGAGACGCTCTTGGGATGTATCTACATACCGAAGCGTCGTGAAACGGGAAAGGCTCGTCCCGAGGGTCTACTTGTTGGACCTGCGGAGGCGATTATGGAGTTGATGGCTCGCTCGTTTGCCGCCGGATATGTGGAAGCGGCAGGATTGCAGGAAAAGAGATCCGCAACAGAAGACTATTTCCCTCTTTAACTTTCAACCCTTGCGATAGCGAAATGAAAAAGACCTGAAACAGGTCGTTCGCGGCCGGGGCCTTTGAAATATGTTCGCCTGTAGTTCTCGCGGGCGAAATTTCCTTCCAGGACGAGCCCGTGTTTCCCCATTAGCGAGTTCAGCTTTTCCGGGGCGATTCCGGACACGATTCTTTCGCCGAACCTTTCAAGGCAAGCCGCGAGCGTTTTGGCTCCGGGCAATTCGCAACTCCCGTCGGCGACCGAGGGCGGAAAATAATCGAACGATAGACGGCTGCCGGTGCCGCTTCGGGTTCCCACGAAGGAAAGGACGTCGTTCACGGTTGCGGTTGTAAGGTAATAGGTGACTCCTTCCCATACAAAGAAGGTCTTCGATGCGAGATCGTAGCCTTTTTCCAAAAGCTTTTCCTGTATCGAGGAATTTTCGAAGTCGATGGGCACGGAATGGAAATTTTCGGGGATGTCACGGAAAATGTTCTCGAGGATTTTATTCTTGGAGTTTTGCGTGTCGGGATGGTCGATCTCGAAGACGGGAATCCCTTTCGCGATTACTCCGAAACGCCAGGGCCGCGTGTCGAAGCCTGCGCCGAAGACGACCAACTGTTCCATGCCTTCGTCAATGAATAGCCGGAGTTGGTCGTCGATGAATCTTGTGCGCGCCAGGATGGCATTCACTACTCCGGGGAAAAACAGCTCCCACTGGGAAAGAAGGCGGCGTCTGAAAAAGGGAACCGCGTATATATAGCTTAATCGGCGCGGAATGAAATGTTTCGCGTACGGGTCGAAGCACACGCGGTCCTGCGGCTTTTTCGCCGATTCACAGGCTCTGACAAACGCGTTGTGTTCCGCGGTCCGGCTCGGCGTTCCCTTTTTCATTTAACGCACCCGACAATTCCATGCATTCCTTTTTGTTAGGATAGATTCGATTTGGTTTGTGTAGCAGGAGTTTGCTGGAAGCGTCAAGAATTTTTCGTGGATGCGGCCGGGTTTTTCCGGCGGGATTAGGGGAGGGGAAAACGCTTCGCGGATTTTGAAGATAGAATCGCGCCTGAGAGCCTGTTTTAAGACCCCATGAAACGGGATAATGCTCAAATTGCTTGAAAAACACGCGTACCTATATTTTATTTTGCGTTGAAACAAACGAAAAAAACAAAATAAAGGTAGACACAATGAAATCCGAAAGACAAGAAAAATATCCGACCGATTTGACGGACAGCCAGTGGAAGCCGATCCGTTCGCTGATTCCGAAGCCGAAAAGCGGCCCCGGAAAGCCCGGTCGGCCCGCGAGCGGCATAAGAACCGTCGTCAGCGGGATCTTCTACGCGAACAAGACCTGCTGCCAGTGGAGGATGCCGCCGAGGGAGTTCGGCCACTGGAGGACGGTATACGGCTTTTTAAACGAATGGAGCAAGATCGGCGTGTGGCGGAAAGTCGTGGAGGCGCTCGCCCGCAAGGAGAGAAGGCGCCGGGGGCGCAAGGCCACCGCCAGGGCTTGATGCGGATCCTCGCGGAATATTTCGCCGAAGGCGCGAGACGACTGCGGAAAATACGGGTCGACGGGGGCTATGTCGGCCGAAGGCTTTGGAATTGGGTCGGGGGATTGAAAAAGACGCACAAGGTGGATCTCGAAGTCGTCGAAAAAAAGGTAGTGGGTCGAATCGGTTGCAGGGTCGCTTTTTATTCCCTTTCTGCAGAAATGTCGGATCCTTCGCCAACCGATTCGACCCACTACCGAAAAAAAAGGACAAGGATTCCATGTGGTAAAAAGACGCTGGGTGGTGGAAAGAACCTTTTCCTGGCTTTCGGATTTCCGGCGAAACACCTGGGATTTCGAGAAACTGCCTCGCAACAGCGAAGCCATGCTGCAGATAGCGATGACTCAAATATTGGTTGGGAAACTGGCCTGACCGGGGTTTTAAAACAGGCTCTGAGAGTTTCGTGTGGCGACTTTGCCAAGACCTCCGAAGTATTGAACATCGGAGGTCTTGCCATGACTGGCCGATGTTTTCCGGACTCGGCTCTAATTCGCTTTTTCCGCGTATGGTTCGACTATCTTGTCGGGGGAGGCTTCGACGTTTTTCAAAATTTCGTCCACGTTCGTCGAGGGAAGCCAATCGACCTTGCCGGTTCCCACGTCGTACATGGCGCCGACCACTTTGATTTTGCCTTCCTTCGCGAGGTTTCTGACAGCGGGGCTTTGCGTGAAAAGATCCTCGATCCCTTGCCATATGTTTTGCTCGATGGCGAAGGGAATGACGGCTTCGCCTTCAGCGTCTTTATGAAGATCGATGGCTTTTTTCACTGCGGGAACGATGTTGTCGACCAGGGGCGGGATATTCCTTTCCAGCTTGTGCCCGTGGCCTTGGACTTCCTTGGTGACGGCGGTAACGGCTCCGCACTGGGTGTGGCCCAGGACAAGCACGACCGGGGTGTTGACGTGGGCTGCGCCGTATTCGATGGAACCGATCTCGTCGGTGTCGCATACGTTTCCGGCGACCCTGATCACGAAAATGTCCATAATGCCCGCGTCGAAAATCAATTCTACAGGCACGCGGGAATCTGAACACGAGACGACCGTGGCGTATGCGTGGTCGCCTTGGTTTTCCTTTCCGGCCTGCTCCAAGCGAGCGGCACTGGCGTGGGGATAGGTGGCTTTACCCGTGCAGAACCGCTGGTTGCCTTCCTTGAGCATATTCAAGACTTCGTCCGGGGAAGGTTTTGAAGCTTTGTTTTCGCTCGCCCATGAAAAGGAAGCGAAAATCAGGGAAAACACGATCAAAGACAAGACGATTTTTTTCGATGACAAGTTTTTCAAAAGCGATCTCCTTTCGAATTTTTCATTTTTTTTCAAACGCTCGATTTTCAATTTTCGTTCGTCGTTTTCCGCAATTTCGAAAGTTCGAAATCCGGAAACAGTGCGTCTGTTGCGGGAAGTCGCGATCACCTCCTTTCCCAGCGCCGTCCGCGTGGAATTCGTATTCGCAAGCGGTCTTTCCGGCATGTTCCAAACGGCGATGCAACATAGCCGAAAAGGTCCTTTTTTGCAATATGTACCATAAGTCAAGGCCCCACTCGGAGAAACCTTTCCCAAATATTTGCGATCACCCCTCTGAGTTTGACGAATTTTCTTCTATCGACTGCGGCGCTCGTGTTTTGAAGACTCAATTTGTGCGCCATCGCCCGGTAGGTGAGGTACCCGTCGCGAAGGACATGGGCTGTTTGGTCGTCGACGACGCCCGTACGGTTCAGTGCGTTCAAGATGCGCACGTTGTCGCTTCGCTTGACGATTTCGGGAAATTCCGAAGCGTGGAGAAGGGCCAGGTACTGGACGATGAACTCGATATCCACCATGCCGCCGACGCCCTGCTTCAGGTCGAACGTGTCCGAGTTGGGTTTCAAGTGTTCCTTGCGCATTCGCTCCCGCATGCTTTTGACGTCCTTGCGAAGCTTGTCCGGGTCGCGGTGGCCGCATAGAATTTCAATGCGGATTTTTTCGAATTGATCCATCAGTTCCCTGTCTCCGGCTACCGCTCTGGCTCTCACAAGAGCTTGGTGTTCCCATGTCCACGCCTCGTTCTTCTGGTAGTCGGCGTACCCGTCGATGTGGCTGACCAAAAGTCCGGAGGAGCCGCTGGGCCTCAAGCGCATGTCCGTATCGTAAAGAAACCCCGCCCGGGTATGGGAAGTCAGGATATGAACCACTCTCTGGCCCAGGCGGGCGAAAAATTGGGGCGCGTCGATGGGCCGTCGGCCACCCTTGGTCGTTTCGCGAGTCCCGTGATGAAGAAAAACCAAGTCCAGGTCGCTCGTATATCCCAGTTCCAGGCCTCCTAGCTTTCCGTAGGCAACCACGGCGAACCCCCTGTCCCCGCAGGCCTCTCCCGCTCCGCAATCCGGAAATCCGTGCTTTTCGACCAGATGGCGCCACGACAAGTCAAGGACGGTCTCCAAGGCAGTTTCGGCGATGTAGGAAAGATGGTCGCTGACTTTCATCAAGGGAAGCGCGCCCGTCACGTCCGCCGCCGCGACTCGAAGGTAATTCACCTGCTTGAACAGGCACAAGCCTTCGATCTGCAATTCGAGGTCCCCGTCGGGAAGCCGGGACATTCGTTGCCGGAGTTCCTTTTCCAGTTCGTCGCGGGTCGGGGGCGCGTAAAGCGTTCTAGGGTCCAGAAGCTCGTCGAGAAGGGGAGGGTGCAGGGAGATAAACGAGATGACCCAGGGGCTGGCCATGGCAAGACGGATCAGGTGCGTGAGGGAGTCGGGATTTTCCAGAAGGAGCGCGATATAGCAGGAACGCCGTTGCACGGCTTTTACCATCTCAAGGATTCGGTCGAGTGCGACTTCCGGGTGTTCGGACCGGCCGACTGTTTCGAGCAACCTGGGAATCAACCTGTCCACCCGCTGTTTCCCCGCCCGACTCAACGCCCGTGTTTCCGAATCGGTCCTGTACTGGTCCAAGGATTTGAGCACGAGCTTGGCGTCGCGGTATCCGGCTATAGACAGCAGTTCCTCGGCCTGTTCCTCCGCTTGAAGGCTAAGCCATACGGATTCGAGATCGTCCTTGAGCTTTTTGCGTTCGGACGAGGGGGCTTTTCCGTTTTCCCGTGCGATTTCGGCCGGTTCCAGAAGTTTTCCGAAATGTTGGTGTACGGTGTCCAGGACCTCGTTCAGCTTGATCAGGAAAGCGTCCGAGGATTCGAAGCCCATGGAAACGGCGAGCCTCAGCCGGTCTTTCGGGTCGGCGGGAATCTGGTGGGTCTGGCGGTCTGAAAATTCCTGGAGACGGTGCTCCGTGTTCCTCAAAAATTCGTAGGATTCCAGAAGCTCCGCGCAGGTGGAGCGGTGGACGATTCTTTTTTCCGCGAGAAGTCGCAGGACTCTCTGGATTCTTTGTTCCTGAAGGTCCGGAAGAACTCCGCCCCGGATAAGCTGAAAGGTCTGCCCGAAGAATTCTATTTCGCGAATGCCGCCCCGGCCCAGCTTGATATTGCCCTTCGCCCCTTTTCTTTCGATTTCGTGGGCGATCATCCGTTTCATGTCCCGAAGCGACTCGAACGCGCCGTAATCTAGATATCTGCGGTAGATGAAAGGCTTCAAGGCGGCGAGCAAACGCTCGCCTTCCTCGAAATCCCCCGCCACGCATCGTCCCTTGATCCACGCGTATCTCTCCCATTCCCTTCCCTGGCTTTCGTAGTAGGTTTCGGTGGCGTCGAAGCTCATCGCGACGGGGCCGTTGTCTCCGTAGGGCCTCAATCTGACGTCCACTCGAAACAGGGGGCCGTCGGCCGTGGTCTGGCCCAGCACGTTCAGATAGCTTCTGCAAAGGCTCGCGAAAAACTGCTCGTTGGTTTTCGGCTTTGAAACTCCTCGGGTCTCGCCGGCTTCGGGGAACGCGAAAATCAGGTCGATGTCCGACGAAAAATTCAGCTCCCGCGCTCCCAGCTTGCCCATTCCCACGACCACGAGACGCTGTCGCTTTCCGTCGGAGGAATAGGGGGCGCCGTAGCGTTCGCACTGCCATTGGTACAGAAACGCGAGGGACCGGTCCAGAACGGTTTCGGCGAACGCGGTCAGGTCCTCCATGGTTTCGGCCAGGTCGGACGCGTTCAAAAGGTCCCGCCACGCGATTCGAATCGTCTCCCGGCATCGGAACAGCCGCAGAGCCCGGGACAGGGACGGTTCGTCCGCCACGCCGGAAAGCGTCTTTCCGAGCCTTCGGCCGTACTCGCCCGGCTCGTAGGAGCGGTCCAGGTCGCCGCTTGCGATCAGATCGGAAAAAATCTCCGGCCGCCGGGCGCAACTTTCGGCGACGAATTCGCTAAGGGCAAAAACAAATTTGAGCCTTTCGAAAAAGCCGGGTTCCTCCCACAGTCTTTCGCCGTGGCTTTCGGCCGACTTGCAAAAGGCTTCCCACCGGTTTTCGAAATCCTTTTCCAGTTCTTCGGGTATCGGGATCATTCGTTTACCTTGGCTTTTCACCGCGCCTCGCCCTTCAGTCCGATCTCCCCCGCCACCTCGCGCATCCCCGCGATGGTGTCCGTTATCAGGTCTCCGACCTGGACTCCCAGCATTTCGGCGCCTTTTTCGATGATCGAGCGGTCCACGCCGGCGGCGAAACGCTTGTCCTTCCATTTCTTCTTGACGGATTTGGCGTTCATGTCCATCACGCTCTTCGACGGTCTCACCAAGGCGGTCGTCGTTACCAGGCCGGTCAGTTCGTCGATGGCGAAAAGGGTTTTTTCCAGATCCGTTTCGGGTTTCACGTCCGAGCAGATACCCCATCCGTGGCTCACCACCGCGCGAATCCAGTCTTCCGGCCAACCGCGTTCCTTCAGTATTTCCTCGGTCTTGGCGCAGTGCCGGTCTGGGAATTTCTCGTAGTCCAGGTCGTGGATCAGGCCGATAATTCCCCATTTCTCCTCGTCCTCCCCCGCCTTTCGCGCCATGTGTCTCATTACGCCCTCCACCGCCAGGGCGTGCTTGATTAGACTCTCCGAGCTGTTGTATTCCTTCAGCAAATCGAAAGCTTCCTTCCGGGTGGGAACATTGTCCGCCATGTTCGTCTTCCTCCTTGTGCATCGAATATATTGCGCATAGAATACATTGCGCGTCGGATATGTTTTCCGTTTCGTCCTGCATCCTGCAATTGGTTTTCCCGTCGAAATCCACCACCCATATATCACGGCGTCTGTCCGTTGGAAAGCTCTTTGGGGACGGAGGCGGGAAGCCGGGAAAGGCTCCGCAGGGCCGCGACAGCGTCCGCAAGCGTTGACACCGTGTATTTCCGCATGCTATAAAATCCGATCTCTTTATAGCGTGTACCGGAAATGCTTGATGCCATATTGGCGCCGTTGTTGCATATCCATTTCTTGAGTATCGTTAGTTCCGGTAGGCGCTATAATCACAAGATTTTTTTCATTTAGCAAGGAGGAGCCAGATGGCGGTCAAGAAAGCGTACAGCATTTGCGGCATGTGCACGGTGCGATGCCCGATCGAGGTGGAGACGGAGAACGGGGAATTGAAATTCATTCGCGGAAATCCCTATTCGGCGGCCATGAAGGGCGCGGTATGCCCCCGCGGAGCCGCCGGAAAGGCGCTGATTCAGGACAACGAACGTCCGCAGGCCCCGATGATGAGGGTCGGCGAAAGGGGCGAAGGACAGTGGAGAAAGGTGAGCTGGGACGAGGCTTTCGACTACGTGGCGAACAAGCTGAAGGAGATTTCCGACAATTACGGGGCAAGGGCCATAAGCCTCTCCGACCGGGGCGGGCCTTTCCGGGATCTGCACCGGGCGTTCCTTCGCGGAATCGGGACCCCCAACTACTGCAACCATGACGCCTCCTGCGCCAGAAACGTTCATCACGCCAACCTTTCACTCACCGGCCTGGGAAGGAAGGACGTCGCGTATGATTTGAAAAACGCCAAGCACGTCGTTTTGCAGCTCAGGAACATTTTCGAGGCGATCAACGTCCAGGAGGTCAACAACCTCATGGACGCCTTGGAAAACGGATGCAAGCTTACCGTGATCGACATTCGGGCCAACGTTTCCTCGACCAAGGCCCACAATTTCATGCTGATCCGGCCGGGAACGGACTATGCGTTCAACCTGGCCGTGATTCGGGAGCTTTTGACCAAGCGATTGTACGACGAGGCCTACGCCGACAGTTTTATAAAGGACCTTGGAAAGCTGAAGGCGTTCGTGGAGCCCTACACCCCCGAATGGGCCGAGCAGGAAACCGGGATACCTGCGGAAAATCTCAAAGGGTTCGTCCGCGAGCTGTCGGAAGCGAAGCCCGCCGTGATTTGGCATCCGGGATGGATGACCGCGCGGTACAAGAATTCGTTCTACACGTGCCGGTCCATTTACATCATCAACGCGTTGCTGGGAGCTTTCGGGGCCAAGGGCGGCCTTCCTTTTATTAACAAGCCCGCCGATTTCGGAAGGAAGGGTTTGAAATCTTTCATGGACCTGTATCCGAAGCCCGAGGAAAAGCGCGCCGACGGCGCGGGCTGGAAATATCCACAGTTCGAGGCGGGGCCGGGTCTCGCGCACCTGCTCTACAAGGCCATGGAAACGGAAGATCCCTATCCGGTCAAAGCTTACATCGCTTACAGGCACGATCCGCTCATGGGATTTCCGGAGCCCGAGAGACTGAAGAAAATCTGGTCGAAGCTAGATCTTCTGGTTTCGGTGACGTTCACATGGTCCGACACGGCCTGGTATTCCGACGTCGTGCTTCCGCTTTCCCCCTACCTGGAGCGGGAAAGCATCATCGCCTGTAAAAATGGATTGAAGCCGTTCTTTTTCCATCGGCAACGCGCCGTGGAGCCCCGGTTCGACACCAAGGCCGACTGGGAGATCATCGGCGGACTGGCGAAAAGGATGGGGCTCGACGGCTTGGTTTTCGATTCCGTCGAGGAGTTGTGGCGACGTCAATTGGATGGAACCGGGGTTTCTGTGGAGGATTTCCAAAAGTCCGGCATGGTCCAGCTGGCCGACTCTCCGAAATACCGAACCTTGGACGAGATCAAATTCAAGACCCCGAGCGGAAAGATCGAAATCGTTTCGGAGAATTTCGAAAAATACGGCATTGAATCGTTGAAGCCCTACGAATCGCCCGAGCATCCGAAAGAGGGGGAGTTCCGGCTCACCTTCGGAAGATGCGCGCTCCACACACAGGGACACACGGCCAACAACCCCATGCTGCACGAGCAGATGCCGGAGAACGTACTGTGGATCAACGCCGGGGCCGCGAGCAAGCTGGGCATTTCCGACGGAAGCACCGTGACCGTGTCCCAGAACGGGTACTCGGAAACGATCAAGGCCAAGGTGACCGAGTTGATCCATCCGGAGGCGGTTTTCGTGGTGCATGGATTCGGACACCGTCTGCCGGTGGAAAGCCGGGCGTTCATGAGGGGGCTCGCCGACAACAAATTCTTGAAAGGCGGGCTCGACATCTACGATCCGGTGGGCGGGGCGGTCGCATACCAGG
>CAZNTU010000082.1:0-23317 GCA_964575975.1 uncultured Desulfobacteraceae bacterium | reverse complement strand
AACAAAATCCGTATGAATTTTCAACACTGAAAACCCGACATTTTCATCACCCCAGGCGTATACCATGTTCCCGCCGCCGAACTGGGGCCGGCCGGGGAGCTGGAAAGGGGACTGCTGGACGATTGGCGTCCGGGCTTTGCTTGATCCGGTCCTGCGATTATGGAGGCGGACCGGAGTCCGCCTCCATAATGGATCAATCAACTACGCCCTGTATGTGGGCATCCACGAAATCAAATGCTTGGGTCCCCAATTCCCTCGCCAAGTTTCGCATGTTGTCGATGGAATCGCGGAAGTGGACTCCGCCCCAAAAGCGAGAGTTGCCGCAATCCTCGGCGAAATCGGACCACTTTTCCCAATGCAGTGCCATGTCCTGCGAGGGAGTGACGCCAGGCTCGACCAACGACGAGCCGGCCGGAACCGGAAGTCGTCATGCCGATGGGGATGTCCAATTCCGGCTGCCGGTCGTTCAAGTTTCCGAAGTATTTCCCGGTTCTTCGTCCGATTCCCGCCTTGCCGTATCGGTCAACAGGGGGCGTTGAAGCATTCTTTCATACAGTCGGATGTATTGCTCCGCCGTGGCCGCATGATTGAACCGGCCAATGCTATCCCGCATGATGCGTGCAACAGTAGCCCGCCTAATGTGTTGGGGCAGCATATAAAAAGCCATCGCCTGATCGATAACCCACGAAAGTCCCTGCGGATCGAAAATCTCGAATAAAAAGCCATTGCCTTCATTCTTTTCGACTGACAAATGCCGTATGGTATCGTGCAGCCCGCCGGTATCGTGGGCCACCGGCAAAGCCCCGTAGATCGTGCCGATCATCTGGGGCAAACCGCAGGGCTCGTATAAAGACGGCATGAGGACGAAATCCGACGCCCCGTAGGCCATTCGCGCCAGTGCGTCGTCAAAGCCGCAAACCGCTACCCGGTGGTGAAAACCGTGGAAGTCCACGATATTTTTAAAATATACTGAAAATGGACCGTCGGCCACGAATACAATTTGCAGATTGTTCTCCCAGTAGCGGGAAACCACCCTGTAGAGGATGTCGGCCATCAGTTGACATCCCTTCTGAGGTTCGTCCAGGCGCGATGGCCAGAAAAAAAGCGGCGACGCCAGGTCTTCGGCCAGACCCAGCCGATGTTGCAACGCCTTTTTGTTCTCCTTTTTGGCCGCATCATGATCTTCGGCTCCATATTGTCGGGGAAGATGGCGATCGCTTGAGGGGTTGTAGGACGGAGGGGGTGCGTTGAGTATGCCTGTCGCACATCCTGCGCTTACTTTGTTGGCAAGCTCTTGTACGATCTGTTCGGATACGAAGGAATGCCTGCCCCTGACCACTTCGTCCAGGAAGGTCCGACTGACGGTATTGACGAAATGGGCGCCGAATATCCCGCTGGCCAAAAAATCGACCTGATTGGTTGCCAGGACATTCTCGTACGTGTCGGGCATGTTTTCGAAGTAAAGCTTCTGCCAGAAGGGCATGCAATCGATGCCCCGGTCTTCGACAACGGAAAGGGGGCATTTGAAGGTGTGGATATTGTGAACCGTGAACAAGCAGGGAATGCCCATGCATCTGGCAGCGGCCGGAATCAGCCCGGCCATCCAGTCATGGCAATGGATCAGGTCCGGCTGGACGGATGGGACAATATTGTTGATCACCTCCCGCTGAAAAGCCAAGCTTTTTTTGAGGACTTCACATGATCCGCCCGAATAGACACTGCTCTGATAGAAAAAAACCCGGTCCATAGCCATGTGCAGCCGTTCGCCCGGCAGTATCGTTTTAATATCGCTCGGGTTCCGATTGAGCGGTTTCGGCAGACGGCTGTTGAATATGGCGCGATAATCCGGTATGGCCACGTGAACGTCCGCCCCTTGATCGTAAAGGGCCTGGATCAGTCCCGCCGAGACATCGCCGAGCCCCCCTGCCTTGGCGCTCAGGTAATCCGATCCGGTTTCCATTCCCGGAGGCAGAAATGCGACCTCCGGGGTGACGATCAAGACCTTGGGATTTTTGTTCGCGCCGTTCATTGTATTTTTGCCTCTCCCTGTCGATAATCATATTGCCTGCAAACGTGGCTTGCAGCGTGGGACTAATACACAGGTTGGTAGTAGTTGGCGCCAATCTCGTAAAAAGTCTCGGTTTCGTTAAGAATTTCCTTGCACCATTTTACTTCCGCCAAGGTAATCGAGGGCAACCCCCGGAAGCTGCCGTTGCAGGCGCCATTCGCATGAAGATCGTTCGCCCTGATCAACAGAGTAGCTCCTGGCTTAACGGGCACTTCCGACTTGAAGCAAATCCCCTCGTCCCAGTAATTAAGCGTTTGGACTTTGTAACAACAATCTCTGTTGAAATGCGAAACCTCGATGGTGGCGGTGTGCTCGCGACGCTCCAAAGCTCTATTGTCCGTGTAGGCATTCATGTGGCCTCCTTTTTGCGACAATTTCAATGCAAAGGATGTGCCATAAATTTCGAGCCGTAGACCAAATGCTTGACGATACCTGGAGTTCAGTCCGTCCTTCGGATGATCGGCTCTATCGAAAGGGGGTCGCGGTGTCGAAGATTTTTACATGTTGTAAAGATTGGTGCGCTCACTATATGCCGGAAGTTCCTGGTTCGCCTGGATTCGCGAGACGCTCGCGAACGCGGTCCGCCTCCCGAAGACGATTCCGGGTTGGGCATTGCCGTATTGATGTTGACAGGAAGAGTGTTCCTGACTTAATAGTAAAGCTTCAATCCGGCGCCGTCCGCCGTCGAATCCCGTTCAGCCGGAATCTAATATCCGCAAAGCTTGCAGAAAGGAACGCGATCATGGAGTACACCACAGCCGATTTTTACCTTGAAATCACCGGACTGGAGACAAAACTGCGCGTTACGAACTTCAAAGGCACGGAAGGTCTGTCTCAGCTGTTCGGCTTTCAGATTTACCTCCAGGCCGAGGGCGACGAGATCAAGGCCGAGGACATGGTTGGCAAGACGGCCGTGTTGACGATCGAGAACGGTCCCGAAACCAGCCGGTTCTGCGGCCAGCTCTCGCGCTTCTGGTGGATCGCCGAAGTAGGCGGCAACACGGTGTTCTACGCCGACTTGGCGCCGACGCTCTGGCTGCTCACTCAGCGCTTCGACTGCCGTATTTTTCAGAACAAAAACGTGCCCGAGATCGTCGCGGAGGTGGTCAAGGAAGCCGGAATACCGGCCAATCACCTGGACTCTTCCCTGTTGCGCGGCTCCTATCCGGTCCGCGAATACTGCGTTCAGTACCGCGAGTCGGATTACAACTTCATCGCGCGCCTCATGGAGGAAGAGGGGATCTATTTCTTTTTCGAGCACGAATACGACGCGGGCAGCCGCAGAGGCCACCACACGATGGTCATGGCCGACGATCCCTCCTGCCACAAACCCGTGCAGGGCAAATCCAAGGTCGCGTTTCACGAACCCACGGGAGAAGTCCAGGACGAGGAACATGTGTATGAATACCACTACGGATACCAGACGCGCCCGGACGCCGTCACCTTGAGGGACTACAACTACCTGCGCCCGGACCTGACCCTTCAGGGGGAAGCCCGCGCCAACAACGGGGGGCGACTGGAGATCTACGACTATCCGGGCGAATTCGCCACCCTGCCCGAGGCCAAGCGCATTTCCGGAGCGCGCTTGGAGGAAATGCAGGCGCAAACTTCCAATGGCTCTGGACGCGGCAACTGCTGCCGTTTTTCGCCCGGATTTCTGTTCGAGTTGGAGGGACACGGCCACGAGGAGTTCAACCAGGAGTACATGCTTCTTTCGGTCCAGCATTCCGGGTCGCAGCAGAAACTCCCCGAGGACCCTGAGATCGCCGGACCTGGAGACCTGATCACCGGAATTCTGACTCAACTTGGCATCGACAAGCTCGGGCCCCTGTCGGCGGACAAGATCATCCCGGGGCTGCTGTCCAAGACCGGCGTTCCGTCGCAGTTTCCAATGCTTCCGGTCGGGCCTCTGGGCATGCTTTCCATGTTCGACATTTACAACAACCTGAAAAAAATTTTCGACAAGCTTTTCGGAAAACCCGATACGCAGATGGTCTACAGCAACGAATTTTTATGTCTGCCCGCCCGGACGAGCTTCCGGCCCGCCCGCACGACCTTCAAGCCGGCGGTTCTCGGGCCCCATACCGCAGTGGTGGTCGGCCCGCCCGGCGAAACCTGCTACATGGACGAGCTGGGCCGAGCCAAGGTCAAGTTCCACTGGGATCGCGCGGAGATCGACGACGAAAAAAGGACCTGCTTTTTGCGGGTGGCCTACCCCTATGCCGGGCCGGATCATGGTTTCCAGTTTCACCCGATCGCCGGCGACGAGGTCGTGGTGACCTTTCTGGAAGGCGATCCGGACAAGCCGCTGATTACCGGAGTGGTCTACAACGCCCTGAACCGCCCGCCGCTGCAACCGGAAAACCGCATCGAAAACATCATCCTGACTCCCTACCAGCATCGCCTGCTGTTCGACGACCGCGAAACCTCGCTGACCGTCAACACCGGCGGCAACCAGACCGTGAAGATGACCGACAATTCCCGGAGCACGCCTTTCGGCAACGAAATCCGGATTTCCACCGCCGACGATCACGAGATTCATATGTGCAAGGGAAACAGGGTCAGCGGAATCAAAATGGAAACAGAAATGGGACAGAAGGCCGCCTTGTGGGACGATCCTTTCCCTGCCGGCATCTTACTGGCGGACGCCAACGAGGATGTCAAAGTTTACCTGAACTGCGGGGAAAAACGCATTCTGATCCAGAACAAGACCAACCAGGACATTCGGATCGACTGCCGCAACGGCCAAGTCAGCGTAATCGGGGGCGGCGTCGAAGTCGTGGGCGGTTCGGTCTCGATCAACGGCTCTCGAAAAGTGGACATCAAATCGGATGCCAAGGTTTCCATCGAAGCGCCTACGATCGAAGCCAAGGCGACCGGATTGTTTTCCGTACAGGCGCCGACGATCGACCTGGATGGCGCCACGATCAACCTGAACGCGGGCATAGTCAATGCCTCGGGAGTCCTGAATACGCCGACCCTGATGGCCACCAGCGTCGTGTCCTCCAGCTATACGCCCGGCGCGGGGAACATCTGGTAATGGCAGCCGAAATCCAAAATGCAAACGATTTGGCGGAGTCGTGCCGCCCGCAGTTGCGCAAGGGGCCCGGACCGATCCGTCTCGCCGTCCTGGCTCGGTTGGTCAATATGGATGGGGATCTGTCTCCTTTGCTCGAGGATATCCGTCTGTGTTTGGACGATCCCGAGGAGAGCGTGCGCCGGATGGCTGCCGCGGCGCTGCCCAAAGCGGGCGCCGGGGCCGTCGAACCCCTGATCGAAGCCATTGGCGCGCAGCAGCCTCTGGAGGTGCGCCGCACGGCGGCAGGGTCGCTGGCCGGGCTTGGCCGGGACGCGCAATCCGCGGTCGAGGCACTGATCCGCCTGCTTTCCGAAGAAGATCCGGTTCTGCGCACCAACGCTATGATCGCCCTGAGCCGCATCGGCGAACCTGCCGCCGACTCTCTGGCAGTTTGCCTGACGTCGCCGCAGGAGAGCGTTCAAATCGGCGCCATCGAAGCACTGGGTTGGATGGGATCGCAGGCGCATGTCGTTCTATCGCGACTGAAAACGATCATGTCCGTGCTCTCCCCCGCTGCCTTGCCGACGGCATGGGCTGCCCTGGCGAAAATCTCGGGGCAGCCGCAGGAAGGAATGCCGAAGCTGCTGGAAGGCCTTTCGCATCCGCAGGACGAGGTGCGCCTCGCGTGCGTCGAACGGCTCGGCGAATTGGGCATGGCCGGCGAGAAGGCGCTGGACGGGATACAGGTCTGTCTGCGGGACGCCTCGGACGCCGTGCGCGCGGCTGCTGCTCTGGCGATCGTTCGCATCAAGCCGCAATGCACGGAAGCCGTCGAAGCGCTCGCAGAGGTATTGAAGGATTCCTGTCCGAAGGTGCGCACCCATGCGGCCATCGCCCTTGCGACCATTGGTCCGCCGGCCCGACAGGCGCTGCCTAAACTGGGCGCCATGCGCTCGGACCCGGACGAACGTGCCGCAGGGGCTGCCATGGCCGCTATTCAACGCATTGAGCGGTTTTGAAAAGATGCCGAACTTCCATCTCCTTTCATGTTCGGTTTTTTCCTTTTTCCACCGAATCGAAAAAAATCGACGAACGGTTTCACGAATTCGAAGCGTGAGGAGGTCTTCTTTTCCTTGAAAATTTCCTCCAGCGACAGATGCGGGTCTCTTACGGGATTTACAAGATAGTTTCTTATGGCCTCGAGCCGGTGTTTGATTTCCTTTTCGATCCTGTTCCTCAGATAGTTCTTCCTTTCGAGGATGCCGTCTTCCGCTCCCTCGGGAATCTTTTCCTTTCGGTGCTTGGCTAGCTTTAGCCCGATCCGGGCGGTTATCAACTCCGAGAGAACCTTCTCGTATTCCTCGTCCAGCCAGACCACTTCCGGAATCAAGTCTCCGAAATGGGTCACGGCCAGCACGTCCTTGCCCTGCGCCCAGTAGTTGGCAAGGAATTCCGGCTCCAGGTCCTTGTAGTTTTGGAGCGGCATGTACATCCGCCTCAAGTGGAGGAGGACCTTTTCGGTTTTTTTCTTGTGCCCGCCGATAATGACGGAACCGCCGACTTCTCCCTTCTTGACCCCTTTCGTCCACGGGGCGCCGGTGATTCCGAAATCATTGCAGACGGGAACGTGGAGGAGGGCGGATAAAGTGTTCAGGGCCAGGGCGTATCCGGCCGAAGGGCCGCCGACGTTGTAGGACGCGGAAAGCAGTTGATGGTGGATGGTGTACTTGTCCAGGAATTCTCCCAGAAGCTTCGGAATGCTCACCTTGTGGTCCATGCTCTGCAAATAGTTTTTGATCATGGTGAGGGCTTCCTTGGCGGATTGCTGGGTCATTTGCACGGCCATGTCGAGTTCCGCCGCGCCGGGGCCGCTCGAAGAGACCGCGCCGGTGACAAGAACTTTTTCCGACGACAGACTGTATGTGAGACTCGTGGCGATGGGAAGCAGCATGCCGCTTACCTCGTTCGCCCCTACGCCGATGATGAATCCCACCTGGGGCTCCTGGCTCAGTTCGGCCTCCAGGAATTCGTCCAGTTGCAGCTTTCCTTTTTGGGTGGGGCTTCCCGAAATTTCTTCCCTGGAGGACATCAGGTGAGACGTCACGAGGGGATAGGAATCCATGCCTCTCACATGGGAAAAAAGGCCCACCATTTCCGGAAAGCGGGTGAGGAATTGGCCCGGGTCGTTTCGGACGTCGCTTCTGATTTCTTCCGGAGCCTTCACGGCGTCCAGGATTCCCACGAGAGTTTTGAAGTTGAACTTGACGAAGTTCTCCCGGAACGTCGCTCTTCCGTCCGAACCGTTCGCGAGGGATCGGGCGCGCAGCAGGACCTCGTATTCGGTGCTTCTTAGGCTTCGGGCCTTTTCCACGAAGGCCGTGTAGTCGGCCGGGGTGTTGCACAACCCCTTGGAATATTCGATGACGGAGTCCACGTCGATTTCTTTCGACATGGGAACGCCGTCCAAGCATTTGGCCACGATCTTGGCGATGTCGTCCTTTCCGAGATGCCCCGAAATCTCCATGACCTTCAGGCGCTTGGACCGGATCAGTGCCGGGTCCAGTATGTCGATCCGGTTGGTGGTAAGGGTGGTGAAAACCCGGTGCAGGGGAACCTCCCCGTCGATGACGTTCAGGAACTTGTTGGTCAGCTTGTCCGATGGCTGGCCTCCGGAGGGGCTTCTCTTGGGCGCGAGGGCGTCTCCCTCGTCGAAAAACACCACCGTGGGGGCGATCATTTTGGCGATGTCGTAGACTTTTTCCAGGTTCTCCACCGCGCCGTCGATAGGATTGACCGGGTCCTGCAAGGCGACTGCGTTGGTGGAAATGTCGTGGACGTTTTTGTTTTCGCTGAGCCATGCGCGCGCCAGAAAAGTCTTGCCGGAACCGGGGGGACCGTAAAGCACCACGCCCTTTTCCTCGCTGACGCCGTAGAACATGCAATTGTTGGCCATCTCGGAGAACACGTCCTTGACGGACCCGACGTACTCGTCCCATTTCACGTCCCTCTCGAGGCGGTCCACCACCTTGCCGAACAAGTCTCCGTAGGAATTCTTGGCCACCAGTTCGAACGCCTTGCGAACGAGGAGGCTGTCGTCCAGGTACTCGGGGGCGAAGTCGCCCTTGATTTGCATGATCGACTGCACGAGTTTTCGCACGTAGGCGGGCGTGATCTTGAGCGAGCGTTCCCGGAAAATGACGTACAGCTTTTCGACTGCCGTCTCCAGATAATGGGGGGGGATGCAGGCGATGGAGCTGTGGCATCCGCTATCCAGTCGGTCCGCGAGCCTGATGTCGTTTCTTCCCAGTTCGATCTCGACGATCTCTCTCAAATTCTCAGGGTTTTTCCAGTAGTCGGAAATTTCGATCACGATCCCCTTCTCGACGAACCGTCTGTAGATGGCGCCGTCGAAGCGTTCCGGCTGGTCCGTCGTGGCGACCAGCAGACAGTCCCTTTTGCCGCTGACGATTTCGTCGAGAACAATGTTGGCGGTGTCGATCAGGGTGCGCTGCTGGCGCTCCACGCCGCTTTGGCGTCCCTCGGTCTTGCCGAAGGCGCTGTGGGCCTCCTCGACGTGCCTGATGGTCGGCTTTCTGGATTCTCCCAAGGCCTTCTTGAAGTAGTTGCCCGGTTCGCCGGCGAGTGCCGTCTGGTAGTCGTTGGGGGTGATCATGGAATAATCGACGTTCAAGCCGGGTTCCTGAAGATCGGAGAGATTTTTGCCGATTCGTTTCTGAAAAACTTTCCTCGCGAGGGGAACGCGGGAAAGAAACTTGTAGAACCTGATTCTTTTTCGGCGCTCGATCTCCATGGCAAGCGTGGGATCGATGTCCTCGATGGATTTCCAGAAGGGTTCCGAGGCCAGCAGTTCCTCCTTTTTCAATTTCAGATCGATCTCGGGAAGCACCTGGTTTCCGAAGATCACGTTCTCGATGACCTGGTTTACGGTGGCGGTCTTGCCGCTTCCGCTGGGGCCCACGACCAGAATCAGAGGCGCCTTGGGCACGGAGGAATCGGAAATGTACTCCTTTTTCAAATGCGCGCGGTACACCTTCGCGAAAAGCTCCTCGAGTTCCAAGGGAACGTGGACGTCGTTCAGTTCCTTTTCCAGCAGGGACAGAAGATACGCGTAATCCTTGGAGGAGAGTTCCTTCTCCAGGATTTTGCTCCAGGACTCCTGCGGGTCCGTCTGGCCCGAAATTTCGAACCGCCGCTGCCAGTCGGTCAATATGTCCGGGTCCTTCAAGATGGAAAAGTTTTTCTCCGCCGAGTCGTAGAGGAAGGACAAAATGAATTCCACGACCCTGGTCATAAGATCGGATTTAGGCTTGTACTGCAACAGCCTTGCCCTCATGAACGCCTTGGTCTCGTAAGGCCAGAGGGCGACGAGGTCCTCGATTTCCCGAATACGCTGTTCGGAAAGCTTGATGTATTTGACTGCCTTGGTGGTTCGTCGTGCCATTAGGGCTCCTTTGCGGCACTGCCGGATACGCGGTTCTCTTTCGAGAGCGCAGGCGCTGGAAGGGTGAGGCCGGGGCTTTGCGCGCCCGTGTTTTGGATTACCATGGTAGTTTGGGAAGACTGGTTGTTCTCGTAGGCGGTAGCCCATTTTTGCTGGGCCAGAAAATTGAACAAGGCTTCGTCCGTAGAGCCGTCGGGTCTTCCGATACCCTTTTGCAGCGCCTCGATGCTTTCAAGATAGGCGGCGTAAAGCTTGCGAATCCTGCTGGCCTCCTGGTCCGCCGCGTAGTTTTCCGCCTCGGCGATCAGTTCCCTGCGCTTTTTCTCCTCCGTGGCCTCTACCAGCTTGTCCCCGAACCTCGTCTCTTTGAGAACGAAACTGACCACCTCGATTCCGTATTTTCGCTCCAGAGTGGAGCCTCCCTCGTTGATAGGCCGGGATTTCAACGCCTGGAAAATCTCCTGCTTGGTTTCCTCTCTTCGGCTCACAAGCTCGTCGACGTTCTTCGACTGGAGAATGTCCTTGACGATGCCATCGTAGTCTCCCTGAAGAAGGCTGAGGGGATCGAGGTTCTGGATCCCCCAGACTTCCAAATCCTTCACGCGGTAGGTGAGCACCCCCGAGGTCCAGAGCGCCACGCTTTCCCGGGAAATGATCCTCGTGGGCTCCGGGACGCCGCTCAGGAACAAGGCCTGGTTCATGAGCGGCACTTCCCTTTCGATTTTAGTGAAAAGGGGAAGCCGAACGTGCCAGCCCACGTCCGTGACCGATACGCGTTCCCCCCCGAACTTTTCCAGCACGATGGCGTAGTTCATCTTGACTTTGTAGATTGTCTTGGCCCCGTACACGATTGCCACGAGGCTGTAGACCACGCCCGCCAAAACGGCGAAGGCCAGGATTCTTCGCAGGATGGTCTTGACGAATGCCCGTCCCAGAAATTTTTTGGAAATGTCGTTCCTCATGGCGTCCGATTCCTTTCGAAGCCTTTTTCGAACCATTCGGCGGCGGTCCGGACGAACTCCCGTCGATGGATCCGGTCGCTCATTCTATGGTCGCCTTGCCCCTGGACGATCAGTTTTTTTGGTTTCCCCGCCGCCTCGTGGATTTTTCGGGCTTCGGAGAGCGGAACAATCTCGTCGCGATCTCCATGAAAAACGAGGATGTTCGACAGTTTCGGGAGCAAGTGGATGTTGTCGAACGAGATGTTTTCGTAAAAGTAGGCCGGGAATTTCGTTTGCGAATCGTTTTCCCCGATGGAGCAGAGTATGGGCCGGGAGGCGGTCGGAGCGGCGAAGACCACGATCGCGGCAGGCTGGATAGAGGAAAAAGCCCGGCACGCTGCGGCTCCCCCGAGACTGCTTCCGAACAGAGCAACCTCGGCTCCCGTGTCTTCGCGCCCTGTTACGAATTCGAAAGCGTTTAGAAGATCGCGGTTGCGGGATTGAAAGGAACACTGTTCGAAAGAACCTCCTTCGCTCTCTCCGCAACCCTTGTGGTCGAATCGGAAATAGGCCATGCCGCGACCGTTGCATTCCATGGCCAAGGCGACCTGCTTCGGGGATTGCCGCGTGGCGAAAAGCCCGTGGGAACCTATGATCACCGGCGGTTTCCTCGCGTTTTCGGGCAAATGCAAATCGCCCCTCAACTTGTAGCCGTCCGAATCGAAAGAAACCGATATGCAAATGGAATTTTGTTTCACAAACATAGCCCTTGTGTTACATTCGTCCGTCGTTTTTCGAACCGGACCGATTCCGGATTTCGAAGCGTTTCCGAAACATAATGCCAAAACGCCCCGAAAGACAGGGTGTTTTTATAAGTCTCGAATATTGCTATGAGAAAAGGTAAAACATACGAACTGAAAGTCACGGACTTGGCGTTCGGCGGAAAGGGAATCGCCAAAGTCGACGGGTTCGCCGTTTTCGTGGACCAGGCCGCGCCGGGAGACGTGGTTCTTGCCCGCGTAATCAAGAGAAAAAAACGGTTCGCCGAAGCGCGAATTGCGGAGATGCTTTCGCCGTCGCCCCTTAGAATCGAGGCCCCTTGCCCCTACAGCGGCGTTTGCGGCGGCTGCAAATGGCAGTTCCTGCCGTACGATATCCAGTTGGAATACAAGACGAGGCACGTGAAGGAATCCTTGGAGCACATCGGAGGCTTCGAAGGCGTTGCGGTGCATCCGGCCGAGGGCTCCCCGAAAGTGTTCGGGTATCGGAACAAGATGGAATTTTCGTGCTCGGACAGAAAATGGCTGATGCCGGAGGAGATGGGCGGCGAGAACGCGGATACGTCAATGGCCCTGGGCCTGCACGTTCCCGGCGCGTTCTACAAAGTGTTGGACATCAAGGCGTGCCTGCTGCAACCGGAGCCGGGCAACGATATTTTGGGCGACGTGCGCCAGTACATGAAAAATTCGTCCGCCCCGGTCTACGGTCTGCACAGCCACGAGGGCTTCTGGCGTTTCCTGATGCCGAGGCATTCGGTCGGCCGCGACCAGTGGATGGTCAACATTGTCACTTCGACGGAAGACCGGGGGGAAGTCGCTCCCTTGGCGAAGTTTTTGATGGAGAAGTATCCCCGGATCGTGTCGGTCGTCAACAACATAACCGCCAGCAAGGCGGGAATCGCGGTGGGCGAGTACGAAATCCATCTTGCGGGCGAGCGCGTTCTCCGGGACAGGATCGGACCCCGGGAATTCGAAATTTCCGCCAACTCCTTTTTCCAGACCAATACGGAGGGGGCTGAAATTCTGTACGACACCGTCAAAAGGTTCGCCGGCCTGACGGGAAGGGAATCGGTCCTGGATCTGTACAGCGGGACTGGGACGATACCGATCTATTTGTCGGACCAGGCTTCCCGGATCGTGGGAATCGAGATCGTGGAAAGCGCGGTAAAGGACGCGAGGAGAAACCGGGAATTGAACGGCGTCGACAATTGCGAGTTCGTCCTGGGCGATATCCGGGATTCGCTTTCGAAGATGGAGGTTCGTCCGGACGCGATGATCGTCGATCCGCCCCGGGACGGCTTGCACAAGGACGTCGTCAAGCAGGTGCTCGCGATGGGGCCGGGGAGAATCGTCTACGTTTCGTGCAACCCTTCGACCTTGGCCAGGGATCTTGCGCTCATGAAGGACGACTACCGGGTTCTGGAGGTCCAGCCCGTGGACATGTTTCCGCATACCTTTCATATAGAGTCCGTGGCGAGGCTCGAGAAAATCTGAACTGAAAAAATCCTTTGCGAGGTGCAAGTAGCCGTGAATTTCGGGAAAAATTCGAGCTTTTTGGGATGGGGCGATTGGTTCGAGGAAAGGATCGATCCCTTGAAATTGGAACGTTTCCGCTTGGCCAGGGTGATCGCGGTAGACAGGGAAAGCTGCGTCGTCAAGGACGAGGGGGGCGAAACGAGAGCCGAAGTCGCCGGAAGACTCATGTACGGGGCGGAATCGCCCCTCGATTATCCGGGAACTGGCGACTGGGTCTACGCCCAGTACATGGACGACGATTCGTTCGCCATCGTCCACGAGGTCTTTCCCAGGAAAAGCGTCTTGAAGCGCAAGACCTCCGGAAAAAAGACGGAGCATCAGTTGATCGCGGCCAACATCGACACGGCGTTCGTCGTGCAGTCTCTCGATTCCGATTTCAGCCCGAGGAGGCTGGAACGGTATCTGACCATGATATACGACGGCGGAATTCGACCGGTCGTGCTGCTGAGCAAAAGCGACCTTCCGTCCAAAACCGCAGTCGGGGAAATGACCGAGGAAATCCGGAAGGTCGCGCCGGACGTCGAAACGGTGGCCTTCAGCAACAAGAAAGAGGAAGACGTGAAGCGGGTCGAAGGATTGTTCGTTCCCGGGCGGACGCACTGCCTCCTGGGTTCCTCCGGGGTGGGCAAGACTTCCTTGGTCAACAATCTATCGGAGGAGGACCTGTACGAAGTGCGCGAGGTCCGGAAGAAGGACGGCAAAGGGAGGCACACGACCACCCGTCGGCAAATGATATTCCTTAGAAACGGCGCAATGGTCGTGGACACGCCCGGCATGAGGGAGCTGGGAAACATCGGCGCTTTGGCGGGAATAGAGGAAGCTTTCAAGGAAATCGCCGATTTGGCGAACCTTTGCAGATTCGCGGATTGCACCCACACCGGCGAGAAAGGCTGCGCGGTTTTGGCGGCGGTCGAAGAGGGCGGAATTTCGAGGGAGCATTTTCAAAACTACGTGAAAATGAAAAAAGAGTCCGCCTACAACGAACTCTCGTACCTGGAAAGGAAAAGAAAGGATAAAAAGTTCGGCAAGCTTTGCAAGGAAGTCATGAAAAGCAAGGTCGAGAAATGAGGCGCCGCGCCGCCGTGGAAGGCGGCGCTACCGGGATGCCGCACCAGGTCGGTTCAGAAACGGGACGCAGGAACAGGTCGATCCCGATTCACGCGAATTCCGTTCCCGCTCTTTCGTAAACGCTCTCCGCGATTTGCTCGATGGAGGTTATCACGGCTCTTTTTCCGGTTCGTTTTTTAAATCTGGCGGCGGCTTCCACTTTCGGTTTCATGGAGCCTTCGCCGAAGCAGCCTTCTTCCATTAACCGAGCGGCGTCTACTGGGGAAAGGCTCTTGAGGAGCGTTTGTTCCGGAGTTCCGAACCGAAGCATGGCGCCCGGCACGTCGGTGGCGACGAGGAAGATGTCGGCGGAGATCTCCTCGGCCAGCAGGGCGCTTGCAAGGTCCTTGTCGATGACGGCGTCGACCCCGCTGAACATTCGTCCTTCTCTCGCCACCGGAATTCCGCCCCCTCCGCAGCAAACCACGATGAAATCCATTTCGACGAGTTTCGCTATTTCGTGCTTCTCAATGATGGTCAACGGCTCGGGGGACGCGACCGCGCGGCGGTATCCCTTGGGGGTTTTCATGACGGGGTAGGGCAGGCGGGCGGCCTCCTCCTTCGTGAATGCCGGGCCGATCGGCTTGGACGGCTTTTCGAACGCGGGGTCCTTTCGATCCACCACCACGTAGGTGATGAGCGAAGCCAGCAGATGGTCGTAGACACCTCTTTTCATGAGGGCTTCGTCGAGGGCGGACTCGATCATGTATCCGATCTGCCCCTGGGTTTGCGCGACCAGTATTTCCAGAGGCATCGAGGGCACTTTTTCGCAGCATTCCTGCTGGAGCATGATGTTTCCCACTTGAGGACCGTTTCCGTGGGTGATGACGAGCCTGTAGTTCTCGGAGAGTTCCGCGATTTGCCGGATGGTCCCCCTGAGATTGGCGAATTGTTCCTCGATGGTTCCCGCTTGGCCTTTCTTTATGAAGGCGTTGCCTCCGAGGGCCACGAGCAGAATAGGCTTGTCTTTTTTCCGGGAGCGTTTCGTGATCATTGGCCGCCGCCTCCGAATCGCGTCCTGACGACCTGTTCCAAGGTGGGCTCACCGCGGTTTCCGTATTCGTAGCGTATTCTGACCGCGGGTTTTTCGATGGACACGATCCGGGTCAGATCGACGGGAGTGGCGATCAGAACTATATCGCACGGGGTTGCTTTTATGGTGTTTTCCAAGTCTTTGATCTGTTTCCGCCCGTATCCCATGGCGGGCAGCACGGCGCCGATGTCCGGGTATTTTTCGAAAGTTTTGACGAGGCTTCCCGAAAGCCACGGACGGGGATCCACGAGCCGGGCGGCCCCGTATTTCCTGGCCGCGATGACTCCTGCGCCGTAGGACATGTTCCCATGGGTCAGGGTGGGACCGTCTTCCACCACCAGGACCTCCTTGCCCCGGATTGATTCGGCGTCGTCGGCGGCGAGCACTGATTCCGCAAGCACTATTTTCGCGCGGGGATTGTGTTTCTCGATATTTTTCCGGACCTTTTCGACGTTTTCGGGTTCCGCGCTGTCTACCTTGTTTATAATGGCGACGTCCGCCATGAGCATGTTCGTCTCCCCCGGATGGTACATGGTTTCGTGTCCCGGGCGGTGCGGATCGAAAACGACGATGTGAAGGTCGGGCTCGTAAAACGGCGTGTCGTTGTTGCCGCCGTCCCAGACGATCGCGTCCGCCTCCTTTTCCGCGCGTCTCAGGATTTTCCCGTAGTCGATCCCGGCGTAGACCGTCACGCCCTTTTCGACATGCGGCTCGTATTCCTCCCGCTCCTCGATGGTGCATTCGTGCCTGTCGAAGTCCTCGTAGGAGGAAAAGCGCTGATCGATTTGCTTGGTCAAGTCCCCGTAGGGCATGGGATGGCGCACGACGACCACCTTTTTCCCCATGTCACGCAGGACCCGGACCACTTCGCGGCTCGTCTGGGATTTCCCGCAGCCGGTCCTGACGGCGCAGACCGATATCACCTTTTTCTTGGACCGGAGCATGGTGTAGGGTGCGCCGATAATGATGAAGTCCGCGCCCGCGGCAGTGACGACCGAAGCCTTGTGCATCACGTCGGCGTGAGGGACGTCGCTGTAGGAGAACGCGACCAGATCGACGGCGTTGTCCTTGATCAGCGAATGCAAATCTTCGTCCGAATAGATGGGAATGCCTTCGGGATAGCCTTTCCCGGCCAGCTCCGGAGGGTAGCGCCGGCCTTCGATGTCCGGAATCTGCGTGGCGGTGAAGCAAACGACGTCGTAGCGCTCGTTGCCTCTGAAATATACGTTGAAGTTGTGGAAGTCGCGGCCGGCCGCGCCCATGATGATTGCTTTTTCGACTTTCAAGGTCATGTTTGGAATCCTCCTGGCGGGGGTTACTTGGACAGGACGTCCGATATTCTTTCCAAAGCCCAGTCGATCTCTTCTTTATTGACGACCAGGGGCGGGGCGAACCGGATGATGTGGTTGTGGGTCTCCTTGCACAGCAGCCCTTTTTCCTGCAATTTTTCGCAGTATTGCCTGGCTCCGCCGGCGTCGGGATGGAACTCGACCCCGATCAGAAGACCTCTTCCCCTGACCTCTTTTATCTTTTGGTTGTCGATTCGCCGCAAACCTTCTATAAAATACTTCCCCGTTTCGGCGGCGTTCTCGATCATCCCCTCTTCAACGAGGACTCTGAGGGCGGCGCGGGCGACGGCGCACGCGAGCGGGTTTCCGCCAAAGGTGGAGCCGTGTTCCCCGGGCTGGAGAACGTCCATGACCTCCGTGTTGGACAACACGGCCGAAACGGGATAGAAACCTCCCGAAAGCGCCTTTCCGATCAGGGTCAAATCCGACTGGATTCCCTCGTGCTCTTCGGCCAAAAGCTTGCCCGTGCGTCCGAGACCGGTCTGGATTTCGTCCAGGACGAGAGCGACGTTGCGCTCGTCGCATATCTTTCTTGCGGCCTTCAGGTAACCGGCGGGCGGGATGACCACGCCGGCCTCGCCTTGGATGGGTTCCACCAGGAATCCCACCGTGTTCGGACCGATCGCCTCTTCCAGGGCGCGGGCGTCGCCGAACGGAACGATTTTGAAACCGGGGGTGAACGGCCCGAAGCCTCTCCTGGAACCTTCGTCGGTGCTGAAACTGACGATGGTGATGGTTCTGCCGTGGAAATTGTTACGGCAAACCACGATTTCCGCCTGGTCTTCGGGGACTCCCTTGACCTTGTACCCCCATTTGCGGACCGTCTTGATGGCCGTTTCGACGGCCTCCGCACCGCTATTCATAGGAAGCACCTTGTGGGAATCGGTCAACTCGCAAAGCTCCTTGTACAAAAGAGCCAGTTGATCGTTCCGAAACGCCCTGGAAGTCAGGGCGAGCTTTTGGGCCTGCTCGACCATGGCCGCCAGGATTTTCGGATGGCAGTGACCTTGGTTGACCGCCGAGTACGCGGACAGACAATCCAAGTATTTGTTGCCGTCGATATCGTAGACCCAAACGCCCGACCCCCTGCTCAATACTACGTCCAAGGGCTTGTAGTTGTGCGCGCCCAGACGCTGTTCCAGCGAAATGTATTCTTCTTTTTTCATCCGAATATCCTTTCGGTAATTGCACAGTAGAACCTGTTGTTTCTTTCTTTTCGCTCGTCTTCCCAAATAATGCGGATAGAATTCGCAAATCTCTATGAAAAATCGGTTCTGAATTTCCATTTTATTACGATTTCGATGGATTGTAAAACGGGCTGTTCGGTTTTTTCGGAGAAGAATATGTGCTTGACAATGCGTTGTCGTGTATGTTCAATTTGACCGGACTTTCGATAGCACATATTTGCGGAAGCGAAGAAGCGGAGCTATTTGTTACCAATCTCGGACGATGCAAGACGAGCGGCGCCGTTAAAAATGGACGGAGTCGAAAAATTCAGCGCGAAACGCCGGGATGCGAGCATCAGGAATCGGTCGGGCCTGCTTGATCGACGGGTAATTTTTACACGGTAGCAAGCGGGCGCATTAAAGATGGATAAAAATCATACGGAATTTGTCTTCCGGGGAGAAGCGAATATTCTTCGGAAAAGAGCTTTGTCGCAATGAAGAAGGCGTTTTCCGCCGTCACCGGAATAGACGGCACGGCAATTGCTATGGAAAATTGGGTTTGCGACTTCTTGACGAATTCTGGAGCGGTGGGGATTGAATGGAAAAAGAATCGAAAATATTCGTAGCCGGACACAAGGGAATGGTGGGATCCGCCATTTGCAGGAAGCTTGCGCAAAAGGGCTTCGGGAACGTCGTCGTCAGAACGCATTCCGAATTGGACTTGGCGCGGCAGGAACAGGTCGAGCTGTTTTTCGAACAAGAGCGTCCCGAATATGTTTTTCTGGCTGCGGCCAAGGTGGGGGGAATCCTGGCGAACAGCACGAGGCCGGCGGAATTCATATACGAAAACCTTCAGATTCAAAACAACGTCATTCACAGCGCTCATAAGGCCGGAGCGCGGAAGTTGCTGTTTCTGGGAAGTTCGTGTATTTATCCGAGGGATTGCCCCCAGCCCATGAAAGAGGAGTACCTTCTGGGCGGCGGCCTGGAAAAAACGAACGAAGCCTACGCCGTCGCGAAAATCGCGGGAATTAAAACCTGCCAATATTATCACGAGCAATACGGGGACGATTTCATATCGGTTATGCCGACCAATCTGTACGGTCCCAACGACAATTTCGACCTGGAAAGCTCCCATGTCCTGCCCGCTCTTCTCAGGAAATTCCACGAGGCTCGCGAAAAATGGGATGCGAGTCCGGAGAGCGAACGGGAGGGAATATGCGTTACGATTTGGGGATCGGGCTCTCCTTTAAGGGAATTTCTCCATGTGGACGACATGGCGGAGGCTTGCATTTTCGTCATGGATAATATAAACTCCGCCGCCTTGTATGGAAGCGGCATTTCCCATTTGAACATCGGTACTGGAAAAGACATTTCGATCGCGCGCTTGGCGGAGACCGTCGGAAAGGTTGCGGGGTTCGAGGGACGAATCGTCTACGACCCGGAGAAGCCCGACGGGACGCCGCGAAAGCTTTTGGACGTCTCCAGGCTGGCGGGCTTCGGATGGAAATACGAAATAGGGCTTGGGGAAGGTATCGAGAGGACATACGAATGGTTTCGCGAGAACGTCAAAGGAATGTAGAGTGAAAACAGCGCTTATAACTGGAATAACCGGGCAGGACGGAGCATATTTGGCCGAACTTCTTCTTAAGAAGGGCTATGTGGTTCACGGCGTAAAGCGCAGGTCGTCGTCGTTCAACACCCAAAGAATCGATCATTTGTACAAGGATATCCACGAGGTCGACGTAAAATTTTTTCTTCATTACGGGGACCTGACGGACTCCAGCAATCTGATTCGAATCATACAGGAGACCAGGCCCGACGAAATTTACAACCTGGCCGCCCAGAGCCATGTGCAGGTGTCTTTCGAAACGCCGGAATACACGGCCAACTCCGACGCGTTGGGAACGTTGAGGCTTCTGGAGGCGATTCGGATCTTGAAAATGGAGGAACGGACGAAATTCTACCAGGCGTCTACAAGCGAAATGTTCGGAAAGGTTCGGGAGGTTCCCCAGAAGGAGACGACCCCTTTCTATCCCCGAAGTCCGTACGGAGCGGCAAAAGTTTACGCTTTCTGGATCGCGGTCAATTATCGGGAAGCGTACGGAATCTTCGCCAGCAACGGAATTCTTTTCAACCACGAGTCTCCGATAAGGGGCGAAACTTTTCTGCCCAGGAAAATATCCCGCGCCGCCGCCCGAATCGTCACGGGGCTCCAGAAGAAGCTTTACTTGGGCAATTTGAACAGCTTGAGGGACTGGGGGCACGCCCGGGACTATGTAGAGGCCCAGTGGCTTATCATGCAGCATGATCGGGCGGACGATTTCGTTATCGCCACGGGCGAGCAGCACTCGGTGCGCGAATTGTGCGAACTGGCATTCCGTCAAGCCGGTATCGTTCTCGAGTGGCAGGGAAGCGGATTGTCGGAGAAGGGGATTGTCGTCGAAATCGACGCGGAGGATTGCAAAGTCGAACCCGGCGATACGATCGTCGAGATCGATCCGCGGTACTTTCGCCCGACCGAGGTGGACACTTTGCTGGGAGATCCCTCGAAAGCCCGAAAACTGCTGGGATGGGAATGCAAGGTCGGTTTCGAGGAGCTGGTCAAGGAAATGGTATTGGAGGACATGAAGCTTGCCAACAGGGACAGAATGTGCGCAACGCATGGATACGACATCAGATGTTCGATCGAATAGAATTCGCGGACGCCGAGTTATCGTTTTCATGTTCCAGGAGAGTCGATCATGTTCCAGGAAAGTCGATGGAAACCGGTTTGGAAATTAATCGGGCGCGGACAAGCCAATGGTTAAGCTGAAATACCAGGACTACCCCAAAGAGCCCGTCGCGATCGACAATCTGACGATCAAGTTCATGAAACAATGCTTGTTCGTTCCGCTGGAGCTTGTCGACAATACCCTTAAGATAGGCATGGCCGATCCGGGCGATCATTACACCATAGACGCCTTGCGCCTGGCGTACGGCTACAATGTCGAGGCCTTGGAGGGAGTAAGGGAAGACATTCTGGAGACCATCGAACGGCTTTACGGCGCGGGAAGCCAGTCGCTGGAAACCATAATCGAGGAGGCCGGAAAGGATATCTTCGAGATCGACACGTCCGGCAACGAGGATGTCGATCATTTGCGCGATCTTGCGTCGGAGGCCCCGATTATCCGCCTGGTCAACCGTCTGATTCTTAACGCGGTGGAGATCAGGGCCAGCGATATCCATTTCGAGCCCTTCGAAAACGAATTCAAGGTGAGATACCGCATCGACGGAGTTTTGCACGAGGTGGATTCCCCGCCTCACCGTTTGCAGGCGGCCATTATATCGAGGGTCAAGATCATGGCCAAGCTCGATATCGCGGAAAGAAGACTTCCGCAGGACGGAAGGATCAAGCTGAAAATTTCCGACAAGGAGATCGACTTTCGCGTGTCCACCGTGCCGACCGTTTTCGGGGAAAGTCTCGTAATGAGAATACTGGACCGAGGCAACCTCATTCTGGACCTGAACAAGATCGGTTTTCCCGGAAGGATACTGGATCAGTACAACGAGTTGATCAAGCAACCCTACGGAATGATCCTGGTCACCGGTCCTACGGGGAGCGGCAAAACTTCCACGCTGTACACCACCCTGGCGAAGATAAACTCGTCGGAGCTGAAAATCATCACTTTGGAAGATCCCGTGGAATATCAGCTTCACGGCATCAACCAAATCCAGGTGAACCCCAAGATCGGCTTGAAATTCGCCAGCGGACTAAGGTCGATCGTCCGGCAGGACCCGGACATCATACTGGTCGGGGAAATCAGGGACAAGGAAACGGCGGATATCGCCATCCAGTCCGCTCTTACCGGGCATTTGCTTTTCAGTACTCTTCACACCAACGATTCGTGCGGAGCCATCACGCGCCTGTTGGACATGGAGGTCGAAAACTTTCTATTGAGTTCGACCCTGCTGGGCGTTCTGGCGCAGCGTCTGGTTCGGGTGATTTGCTCCGCTTGCAAGGAAGAGTACGAGCCCGAGGAAAGACTAGTCAAGTCCATGGGCATCGAGGCGAAGGAGGCCGCCGAGACGAAATTCTACAGGGGAGCGGGTTGCGAGGAATGCAGAAACACCGGGTTCAAGGGCAGAATCGCCATTTTCGAGTTTCTTCAGGTGGACGAGGACATCCGAAGAGAGATCGTCAACAGGTCGAGCACGGAAATGATCAAGAAAACGGCCGTGAAAAAAGGATTGACGACATTGAGACAGGACGGTTGGGACAAAGTCAGGCAGGGCTTGACGACCATTCCCGAGGTGCTCCGCGTAACGATGGAAGAGTAGAAACATGACCGTGTTTTCCTACAAGGCGGCCGACGCGGAGGGAAGGATCGTAAAGGGCGTGCTGGAGGCCACCGACGATACGAGCGTTGCGGCCAAACTGGATTCCCTGGGATACATTCCCATTCGAATCGACGAAGCCGGAAGGGACAGGGGAAGGCTGCAAACGGACGTCTTGGAGACGGTTTCCTCGGTCCTGGTCCGCATTTCCGGCAAGGACGTCATGCTTTTCACCCAGGATTTGGCGACGCTGTTGGAAGCCGGGCTTCCCGTGGACCGGTCGCTCGCCATTTTAGCGGAGGTGACCGAAAAGGACAAGTTCAAGCAGATCGTCCGCGACGTGTTGAAGACGGTCCAAGGGGGAAGCTATCTGTCGGACGCCCTCGGAAAATATCCTCGGGTCTTTTCGAAATTCTACGTCAACATGATAAGGGCGGGAGAGGCCGGCGGCGTTTTGGAGCCTGTGCTCGTCCGTTTGGGGACGTTCCTGGAGACATCCCAGGATCTCAAGGAATATATCGTTTCGGCCATGGTATACCCCCTTTTTCTCGTTCTCGTGGGGGGAGCCTCCGTCACCGTCCTATTGACGTTCGTGATTCCCAAGTTCTCCGTCATTTTCTCGGACCTCGGACAGGCCATACCATTTTCGACGCAGATGCTCCTGGGGTTCAGCCATTTCATTCGCGGCTACTGGTGGGCGATATTGGCCGCCATGGGCCTGACTTTCTATTCGTTTCGCAATTACAGTCTGACACGGGAAGGACGGTATAAAATCGACAAAATAAAGACGCGTCTTCCCGCAGTCGGCGATTTGGTCAGGAAAATCGAAGCCGCGAGATTTTCAAGGACTCTGGGCACTCTGATTCGAAGCGGAGTTCCCATTCTTCAGGCTTTGGCGCTGGTCAAGGATATCATCGGAAACAGGGTGATCGCCTCGACCATGGACGAGATTAGAGAAAGGGTCCAGAAGGGGGACCGGTTGTCGAAGTCTTTGAGCGACACGGGTTTTTTCCCCTCCTTGGCGATACAGATGATAACTGTGGGGGAAGAGACCGGCAGGTTGGACGAGATGCTGCTCAAGGTCGCGGAAAGCTACGAGAAGGTGGTAAGGGCGTTGATCAAAAGGTTCGTCAGTTTTCTGGAGCCCGCGATGATTCTGATAATGGGTTTGCTGGTCGGCTTCATCGTGATTTCGATGCTTATGGCCATATTCAGCATAAACGAAATTCCATTCTAGCGAGGTAGTACGCATGAAAAGAGGGAAGAGACATCAAAAGGGGTTCACCCTCATAGAGCTTTTGATCGTGATGGTCATCCTGGGGTTGTTGGCCGCTCTCGTCGGACCGCGCATGTTCGGCAAAGTGGGCAAGTCCAAGCAAAAGGCCGCCCAGGCGCAAATATCGCTGTTCAGCACGGCTTTGGACACCTATCGACTGGATATGGGCAAGTACCCGACGTCCGACATGGGATTGCAGGCATTGAGGACGACGCCGGACGACGCGTCGAAATGGGAGGGACCGTATCTGCCCAAGGACATTCC
>CAZNTU010000081.1:0-23347 GCA_964575975.1 uncultured Desulfobacteraceae bacterium | reverse complement strand
TTTCGGAATACAACGCCGAAGCGTTGTAATTCGCCAAAGCAAATGCGCAGATCAACGGTTGCGCCGACGCGTCGGTTATTTCGCTGGATTAGAACAATACGGGTTCGGTAGGGCGCTTCGACAGAATCGTCGGTTCGGAGGTCGTGTTCAGAAGCGAAGATGTTTTTCCTCTGAAGAACCTCTTTCGATCCGTTTTGAAGCCGAAGGGCGAGGTGCTTCTGGTTTCGGAAATTCGCAAGCCGCTGATCGAGTTTTTTCGCAACATGAAAGATATCTTCGAAATAAAGGCGCAACAAAGAGCGCTTAGATCCGGAACCGAAGAAATCAAAATCGTTTTTTGCCGAATGAAGGGTCTGTAGAACATTTCCGGGTATTCGCGGCTTCGCGAGGCCTGTGGGAAAATCCCGATTCAGACTTTTCCGCGAATCGGATCATTCAAACGAAGGCAATCCGGTCACCAAATACCAATTTCGGGCTTCCGCGTTCCATTCCCATACTTGGTGGTCCGTTATGCTTTTTTCAACCATCCTGTCGATCCAATAATATCGAATTTCCACGACCTCTTCGATTTTGTTCACGTCCGCATCGACGATGTTGCGTTTTTTCTCGAAAGCCGTGACTTTGACGTTTTCGTAAATGGGATCGAGCCGGTCCTTGTCTACCAAACCGTCGGCGAGGAATTCCGACGCGTATTCGAAGTCGGACCATAGAATGGCTGTCTTGTAAGCCTTGCTCAATTCCGAAAATTTCTTTTTTTGATTCATTCCCGATAAAGTGCCGCAACCGGATAGAACAATTAAAAACAGAAACGTCGCCAAAAAAGATTTCCACGCGAATATCGGATTGGACGAGCGGTCGGATAGGGTCGGCATCTTTTTTTTCTCCCCTTGCGAAACTTCATTGGAACGCGAATCGGCCGGCATCTCTATCCGGGCATCGACGCACTAATGGCTTTTATCCTGTCCTTGATCGCGCCCAAAGATTCGAGCGCCCCTTTCAAAGAACCTTCCTTGGCGTTTTTTTCGATTTTCCTGGCCGACTCCGAGATAGCGTCGAGTCCCAAGCTTCCGGAAGATCCCTTCAACGAATGCGCCGCCTTTGCGGTTCCATCGACGTCTTCCGCCTTGATGGCGCTTTCTATATTCTCCAAATCGGCGAAGCTGGTGTCCACGAACAGCTCGAGAAGTTCCAGATATTCGTCATTTTCCAACCCGAGTCGTTCTGCTATCGCGTTGAAATCCATCATGAGTCAATTCTCCGATGAAGCCCGTTATGTTAACGGGATTGTAAAACGGTTTAAAGCATTGGCGGGTTGCGACCGGCCAAAGGAAAACGCCGGCGCAACCAGCCTTGCGATTCATGCGGCTTCAACTGTCGGGACATCGAAGTTGGCGACATGGGCCGCTAAGTAACTGACGCATGGCGCCGAAAGCTTCTTCGCGAAAAGTTCCCGAATTTAGTCCGGCAAAGCCCCGGCCATTAAATCTCCGACCATTTTGCCGAACCGGGAGGGGTTGTCCACTTTGCCTCCCTCGCCGATGACCGCGATGTCGTAAAGCAACTTGCTGTAATCTTTCAGGACCGGATTCGCCTTGTCCTTTTCGAAAATTTTCCTGAACTTTTCCAAGACCGGGTGGTCGAGGTTGAGTTCCAAAACCCTTTTGTTTTCCGGAAGGTCTTTTCCGGAGGCCCTTAAGATTTTTTCCATGAAAGGACTCATGTCGTACTCGTTGCCGGAAAGGCACGCGGCGGAGTCCTTCAGCCTCGTGGAAGCCTTTACTTCCTTGATTTTCGAATCGAGTTCCGATTGGACGAATTCGAACAGGTTCGCGTATTCGTCCTTTTTGGCCCTGTCCACCTCCTCGATGTCCAAATCGCCCTTTTCCGCGCTCTTGAGTTTTTTCCCGTCGTACTCGTCCAAAGTCTGCACGACCCATTCGTCCACCGGGTCGCTCATCAAGATCACTTCATATCCCTTTTCCTTGAGTTTTTCAAGATGCGGGCTGTTTAAAATGGAAGGGAGATTGTCGCCGATTATGTAATAAACATGCTTTTGGTCGGTTTTCATGTTCTCGACATACTCTTTCAGGGTCCTCCATTTGTCCCCGGACGCCGTGGTTTTGTAGCGCAGGAGGTCGGCGATTCGTTGCTTGCTTTCGAAGTCCAAGGGGATTCCCGTTTTCAGAACGGTTCCGAATTCGGCGTAGAATTTTTCGTATTTTTCCTTGTCCAATCCCTCCAGGAGTTCGAACAGCTTCTTTTTCAGATTTTTTCGGATGTTTCGGACAAGGCGATCCTGTTGCAGGATTTCGCGGCTGATGTTCAGGTTCAGGTCGGCGGCGTCCACCACGCCCTTTACGAACCTGAAATATTCCGGAACCAAATCGGCGCAGTCGTCCATGATAAAGACTTTCTTGCAATAGAGCCTGACTCCATGCCGGTTTTCCGGGTGGAATATGTCGAACGGAGCCTGGGATGGAATATAAAGAAGAGCGGTGTACTCGGTGGTCCCCTCCATTTTGAAATGCAAATGCGCCAACGGCGGGTTCCAGTCGTGGCCCAGATGCTTGTAGAATTCCTCGTACTCCTCTTCCGCAACCTCGGATTTGCTCTTGGCCCAAATGGCCTTCATGGAATTTAAGGTTTCCTCCACGATCTCGGTTCTGGTTTTGCCCTTGATCGGGTTTCCCTCGTCGTCGAGTTCGGGCTCTTTCCGCTCCACATCCATCACGATGGGATAGCTCACGAAATCGGAATGTTTTTTTACGATTCTCTTGATGGTCCATTCGTCGGAATAATCGTCCTCCCCGTCCTCCATTTTCTTCAAATGCAGGATTACGCTCGTTCCGCGGCCGTCCCTTCGGGCATCTTCGACGGTGAAGGAACCGTCGCCTGCGGACTCCCAGCGAACCGCCGTCTCGGAGCCTGCGGCCCTGGTAATCAAGGTGACCTTGTCCGCCACGATGAAGGCGCTGTAGAAGCCGACGCCGAATTGGCCAATGAGTTCGGGGGCGAGGGTATCCTCGGTTTTCTTGGCCGCCTCCAAAGCCTCGATGAAAGCGGCCGTTCCACTTTTGGCTATGGTCCCGATGTTTTCCATGACTTCTTCGCGGGTCATGCCGATGCCGTTGTCGGCGATCTCTAGGGTACGGGCGTCCTTGTTCGGGACGATCTTGATTTTGAACTCGCCGTCGTCCCCCAATACGTCGGGGTCGGTCTGTGCTTTGAACCTGAGTTTGTCGATGGCGTCCGAGGAGTTCGAAACGAGTTCCCGCAAGAATATTTCAGGGTTGGAATAAAGCGAATTGACAATGATTTTTAAAAGCTGCCGGACTTCCGTTTTAAACTCGTAAGTCGTTTTGTTGTCTTCTTCCGTTTTCGCGTTCATTCTCCTCTCTCCTTTAAGACGAATTTCTTTAAAAAGAATCAATCCAATATTCAGTCAAACGATCATATTTTCGAGTTGATACAAGCCATGAAAGGCTCTCTCCGAAATTTTGGCAATTATAATTGTGCGATTTGGACTTTTGTCAAGGCCGTTGCCGGCCGGAGAATCAAAGCAGGATTGCATTTGGTTTGACTTTTGGGTTCGTATGGTCCATAAATTGAAAAATTTCCGACAACGAACGGAGGGAATCGAAAATGGATACTTTTGGCATCGACGTGGGATTCGGTTTCACCAAGGCGACGGACGGAAAAGAATTCGTCATTTTCAAATCCCTGTTGGGTGAGGCGACCGACATTCAGTTTCAGATGAACATGGGGCTCAGATCGTTCGTGGACAATTTGCATGTCACCATCGACGGACAGTCCTACTTCGTGGGGGATTTCGCGGACCAGCAGTCGAACGTGCGCCAGTTCACTCTTGAACAGGAAAAGCTCGTGTCCGAGTTCGTGAAAATCCTGGCGCTCACGTCCCTCGGCAACCTCACCGACAAGTACGTTCCGGTCAACATCGTGTCGGGACTTCCCGTAAGCTACTTCAAGGATTACCACAAACGTTTCATCAAAACCATCAAGGGCCATCACGATATCGTCTTTCACAACCCCGACGGAAACACGACGACCCGCAGGCTGAACATCAACAAGGTGAGAATGATGCCTCAGCCTCTGGGGAGCGTTTTCAACCTTTTGCTGGACGAAAACGGCGCGATAGTGAACAAAGAGCTTGCCAAGCAAAAGATAGGCGTGGTTGACATCGGTTTTCAGACGACCGATTTTTCCGTGTTCGACCGTCTTCGATACGTGGAAAGAGGCAGCAGCACTACCGACACGGGCATTTCGAAAATGTTCGGCGTCATCGCTAAAAAGCTTCGCGCCGACTGCGGTGTGAATGTCGAACTGTACCGCATGTACAAGGCCGTGGAGACCGGTTTCATCAAGATCCGCGGAAAGGAATACAACATCGCCGACTTGAGGGACCGTGTTTTCGCGCACGCGGCCGGTATAATCGCGAACGAGATCAACAGACTTTGGGCCGACGACTGGGATATGGACGCCGTTATCCTGACCGGCGGCGGAAGCGTGGAGCTGGCAAGGTTTCTCCAACCGCTGATCGACGGGAACGTGCTTCCGGTGCCAAGCAATATCGACGCCCGGCTCAACAACGTGCAGGGCTATGTCAAATACGGGAAATTCGAATTCGGCCAGCCTCAAGCCGCTGTTTCGCCCGAACGGGAAGACTCCAAGGACCCTAAAAAGGAATAACCGGGACAAAGCGGTACTACAATGGGAATTTTTCGATTTTTTAAAAATCGACGGGATGATTCCTCGGAATCCTGCTTCGGCGAGCGGAGTTCGGAGAAAATCTCTTTCGAAACCGGCAAAGCCGCAGTCGATCGATCCCAGAAAGGCGAAATCGTCGGAACCGAAACCGTTCGGCGGGACGAAGGCAGGGCTTTTTTCGAAAAAGACAACCAAGGCACCCGCGTCATGCGCCACTCCCAAGCCGAAATCCTTTGGGAGGAGGTCGAAGCGGGATCTGATTCGACGACCTACATTGCCTATGTTTTCGATCGCGAAATCGACGCGTCGGAGGCCCTTCTTTCGCTTTCCTTCATATACTTGGCGACCGACACGGGAAACCCCGTTTGCTCCAGGGAATATGTCTTCGGCTGTTACCGCAGGGCCGACGGCAAATTCGAGACCGTGATCGCGGGCAGGGAGATGCCGTTGGAGCACTGGACCGAGGCGAAGAAAAAGTTCTCGTTCGCCGGCGGCGCCTGCTACAAAGAAAGAAAACCCGGAAACGGGAAAAAACCGAACAGTGAAAAGAAAATTCGTCAAGTGGTTTTCGTTCGCGAGTACTCCAGGATCGATTTGACGGAAAAGACCTTCATCAAGGTCTACAATGCGCCGGACGCGATCACGGCGAGGTCTTTCTTGAACGACCCCGGACAACGGATATCGCAGAAAAATTACATGGTCCTGGTGCAATCGCCGGAAGGGGATTTTTACCGGGATTTTTTCGGAGTTCACGAGGGTCGCGGATAAATATACCCAACGCTGCTGCCCTCGGCTGAAAGGGACGGTAAAGGAATGAAAGAAAAAAAAGAAACGATGCTGATTAACGCAAACGTGGAAATTACGCCCGAATCCCTGCGGGCCGTGGTCGAAAACGCAAAGGCGATCGCCGGCAAGGACGAAAGGGGAGTTTATCGCGTGGACACGGCGGAATTGGTCGGCGAAATGATTTCGAAATTCTTGCTCGAAAAAGATTTCGAGAGCTACGCAAAGGACAGAAGCAATTATTGGGGCGAAAGACCTTAAGCTTTCTTTTAATTATCAAGAAACCGGCGCATGTAACGATTCAGAGTGTGAAACCAAAACCGAAAACATGGAAAAAGGAACGAAAAAAATTCTCGTTATCGACGACAACAAGGCTGACCGTATAGCGATCAGAATGGAGTTGGAATCCGGCGGCTATAGAGTGGAGGAGGCTGTGGACGGGTTCGAAGCGCTTGGCCGATTGAGCAGGCCTCCCGTCCCCGATTTGATCGCATTGGATGTCGAGATGCCCGCGCCGAACGGGTTCGAAGTGTGCAAGAGACTTGCGGACGAGCACTATGGAAGGCATTTCGGAAACAGGCGTCCCCCGGTCGTTTTTCTCACGTCCAACGACGACATGGAATGCCGGGAAAAGGGATTCGAACTTGGGGCTGCCGATTTCGTCACCAAACCTTTCAAGCCGGGGGCCATTTTGGAGACGGTCAACAAGGTGCTGTCGGAAAACCGGCTGGGACGTGGATTGACCGCGCTCGTGGTGGACGACAGCGCCGCCGCCAGCAAAATTGTCGCCGATTGCCTGAAGCAAGAGGGGATCGAGGTGTTCGAGGCCAAGGACGGCCGGCACGCTTTCGACATGCTGAAAGAAATGAAACACGGCGTCGATTTGGTCGTAACGGACCTTCTAATGCCGGGAATGGACGGCCGCGAACTTATGGGCAAGATCAGGCGCGAGCTTAACCTCGACGACGTGCCCGTCATTTGCCTGACGGCCCTCGAGGAGAGGGCCGAACTGCCGAGACTGTTCAAAGCCGGCGCTTCGGACTACCTTGTCAAGCCGTTTCTCAAGGAAGAGCTTCTCGCCAGGATAAACGCCCATTTGGACAATGCACGACTTGCCAAACGGCTTTCCGCCATGGTGGAAGAATTGAAGAATCTAAACAGGATGAAGGACAACTTTCTGACGGTTTGTTCCCACCACTTGCGCTCGCCTCTGACAGGAATCCTTGGATTCGCGGATCTGCTGCTGTCCAGAAATAACTTGAGACACGACGACCGGGATGCGTTGGAGGGAATAAAGGCCTCTGTGGCCGCCCTGCTATGCTTTGTCGACGACATTATCGATTTAGGCAAGGTTCGCTTGCCCGGGTGCGAACCCAAAATGGAAACGGTCTTGTTGTCCGAGACGTTCGCCGACAGCATCGACTTTCTGCGACACAGCGCATGCGCCAAAAACCAAGAAGCGGTTTCGGACCTTTTTTCAAGATTCGTCGAAGTGGGCGAGGAGATCCCCTGCGAGAAGGAATACTGTTTGAAGCAAATAGCGGACAGCCTCGGGTTCGGCGAGGAAAAGTGCGCCAAATATTTGAAACTGTATGTCGATTCGGCGAGAAGATACATGGTTCACCTGTCGGAAGCTCTGGAGGACGGAGATTTCGAAAAAGCCGCGGACGCTCTTCATACCATAAAGGGAGGCGCCATATCCATGAGGCTCGACAGCCTGTTCAATCTTGCGGAAAGGCTGGAGAAAATCGCGAAAGAAGGATTTGTCGAGGAAATAAGGCAAGAGATCCACGCTCTTGAAAGCGAACTGCGAAAAGTAGAAACGATTTCGAATTTGCAGTGAATCGCCGGAATTCGACCTTGAAAGACACCTCCCCGGTCGTTGTCATCGCTTCAATCCGAAAAAGCATGAATGAACGGAGCGGAACCCAATGGGTAAATGGGGGTATTTCATGGAAGAAAACGACAAAATTTTTCTCACTCGTTCCGAAGCAATCCGGGCCGTTTGTCTGGATTTGGTTCAATACCGGGCACAGCCGATTTTGTTCGGGAGGCTGGCCCGTTTGGTTTTGGGAGAGGACAGGGTCGTTTCCGAGGACAAGGGCCGGGGCGGCCTGTGGGTAAAGAGTTCCTCCAAGGGCAAACCCAGCCTTGCGCTCTTCGACGACATGGCCGATTATCTGTGCGAAGAGCTTAAAAAGAGCGACCCGCCGCTTCGGACCCTGGCGGATATCTGCAGTTGCGTTTTCCAGGAAAAGGCATGGGTTCGAAAAGGAGAAAAAGGCGAAAAGGATGGAATCGTCGTAAAAACCGGCGGGGAAAATTTCGAATGCCGACAGTGCGGCCACTGCTGCAACCTTCTGGATTACCGGGACGAGTTGACCGACGAGGACTGCCGGCTATGGCAGGAACTGGGGCGGACCGATATTCTGGAAAGGGTGAAGGTGTTTCGAAACCAAGACGAAATCGTCGGGTACGCGATCTGGATGGACCCTGCCACGGGACTGATCTCCGACCGCTGCCCCTGGCTTTCTAAAAATCCTGAAAAAAACCGGCATGCGTGCCTCATTCACGACGTAAGGCCCCGCATCTGCCGCCAGTATCCAGGCACCCGGAAACACGCCCGCATGACCGGATGTCCAGGGTTCGGCGATTGAGATCGAGTTCGATGGTGCCGTCAAGGATTCGTACCGAAGCGTCGAAGCACATCAACACTCCGTCGAGTGGGACCGACGTCGCGCCGACGATACCGCGTTGAACGCCATCGTACGGAGAAGCAGGTCCATGGTATTGCTCGGCTACCGGAGGATGGGCAAGACGGAAATATTCAAGCGGGTTGTCGATCGGATGTTTTCCGAGCAGGACCATGCGGACCCGAAAGCCGACGTACCAGTGTATTTCGAATTTCCCGGCGAAATCGTGGACAGGAGAAATTTCGCCGTCGAAAAATCGACATTTTCATCGCCCGCTCGAATCCCGCCCGCGACATATTCCGCCTTGAAACCTTTGAGAAAGCTTTTTTTCCCCTATCGAGTTTCCCGATAAACGCGCTTTCTGCCATGTAAATTATGAATTTGACCTATCGGCAATTTCCATGGAATAAGGCGTGGCTTCCGATGCGAGGGAGATTTCGGTCGCAAAGTTTCAAGGAGGAGTTGGACAAGGAGTGCGTATGAAAAAGCGTTTCGCGGGAATCGACATCGGTTCCCGCTCCATCGAGTTCGTGGTGGTGGACGACTCGGGCGAAATCGAGATCGCCCTTCAAGCCGACACCGGCTTCGACCCCGTTTCCGAGGCGAAAAGATTGATCGACGGCGTCGAATACGACCGGATCATGGCCACCGGCTACGGCCGAAACCTTTTCGAGATCTCCTTCGATGCCCCCACGGTCACGGAAATCAAGGCTCACGCCCGAGGGGCGCGCGTATTCTTTCCCGAATCCGCGACGGTTCTCGATATCGGAGGCCAAGACAGCAAGGCCATCGCCCTGTATGAAAACGGCAGGGTGAAGAAGTTCGAGATGAACGACCGGTGCGCGGCCGGGACCGGAAAGTTTCTGGAGACTTCATTCCAGCGTTGTCCGAAGAGCGGCGGGCATGCTCAACCGGGTTTCCGCGGAGGGCGATATCGTCTTTACCGGCGGCGTGGCCAACAATCCATGCATGCGAGCGCTTCTGTCGGAAAAACTGGGAAGGAAAGTCCTTGTCCCCGAAAAACCCCAGATGACGGGCGCGCTGGGGGCGGCGCTTTTGGCCGGGGAGCAATAAATCGCCGAAAGGAACGAAACAATGGCAGACGCATTCATGAACAAACTGCAGAGGATGGCCGAGGAGAACTTCGCGGACATCGAGCGACTCAAGTCCGAGGGCCGGACGGTCGTCGGTTTCTATTGCCTGTATTCGCCGACAGAGATCGCGGTGGCGGCCGGCGCAATCCCGCTTCCTCTTTGCGGCACGCGAAACGACCCCGTCGCCGCCGCCGAGGAAGTCCTTCCGCGCAATCTCTGCCCCCTGATCAAAAGCAGCTTCGGTTTCGCCGCGACGGATACGTGCCCGTTCTTCCGTTTTTCGGACTTCATCGTCGGGGATACCACCTGCGATGGAAAAAAGAAAAGGAGCAAAAGCGAATCGCCCTCGATATTTTGAACCGCCATGTGGGATTGCGGGGCAAGGGAATAGGCTCCGACGCCCCGGTCCGCAACCTGTCGGGCGGCGAACGCCAGGGACTGTCGATCGGACGCGCCATGTATTTCGACTCCAGGATTGTCGTCCTGGACGAACCCACCACTGCTCTTTCCCTCAAGGAAGTGGAAAAGGTCCTTTCGTTCGTGCGCGAAATCGTCCGCAGGGACAAAGCCTGCGTTTACATTTCCCACAACATGAACCACGTATGCCGAGTCGCGCATCGTGTCATCGCGATGGACAGGGGGGAAATCGCGGGAGAATATTTCGGGGACGAACTTACGATGGAGGGATTGGGGGCGAAACTCATGCGCGTCGCCGTTGCCGGAGAGCGAGGTTAGAATCGATGAATTCCGTCTTGCTCCGGTCCTTTCTGCACTGGCACAGGATTCAAGCGGGAATCCTGGGCGTTCTCGCCTGCCTGCTGGGGATCTTCGCCGTCTTGAGTCCCGCGACGTTCCTGTCGCCTCGCATCTATGTCTCCTTCGGATCGACCATTCCTTTCGTCGCGATTCTGGCGTTGGTTCTCACGTTTCTTGTGATCGCCGGGGAGTTGGACATGTCTTTTCCGTCGGTGATGGCCATGACCGGCTTGACTTTCGCCGAGGTTTTTTTGCGCTTCCAGAGCCCGTTCCTGGGATTGGTCGCCGCCTTGGCCGTAGGCGCCCTGGCAGGGTATCTCAACGGAGTTCTGGTCGTGAAGGTGGGCGTGCCGTCGATCATCGCCACCATCGGCACCCAGTTCTTCTGGCGGGGATTGTCCGCGCTTCTGGCTTCGGGACTTGCCAGAAACATCGTTCCGATTCGGGATACTTTCCTTCACGACGCGTTAGTCGGACGAATCGGCGGACTCGTCCCCGCCCAGACGCTCTGGTGTTTGGGCATCGCCGTGGCGCTGGGCCTGGTTCTCAATCGCCACGTGTTCGGAGACAGCGTTCTTTTCATCGGCGACGATATCCGGATCGCCCGCATGATGGGCATCGACGCCGACCGGGTGCGGATTTCGCTCTTCGTCCTCATGGGAGTCGCGAGCGCTTTCGTATCCGTCATGGTCTGCATGGAAATGGCCAACTGGTGGCCTACCCAGGGAGAGGGCTACCTGCTGTTGGTTTTCGCCTCGATTTTCATTGGAGGCACCTCCGTGTTCGGAGGCGAAGGCACCGTTTTCGGCGCATTGATCGGAGCCGGCATCATCGGAATCATAGAAGCCGGCATCATCAGCGCTGGCCTCTCCGGATTCTGGACTCGGTTGGTGCATGGGTTCGTCATCGTGGCTTCGGTTTCGGTGTACGCCACAATTTTTAAAACTGGGAGGTAGTGGCGCGGGAACAAAATCTGCCGGACCCTATCCTATTGTAGACGGTTTCCCGCAATCCCTTCTTCATTGAAGTCTTGGCGCTTTTGATCGTTTTTCCCCCAACGATGCGCCGTCGCCTCGCATTTATGCACAGCTACTCTATCCGACTCTCGTCGAACGCGGCCTTGAGGAGTTCCGACGTGTATTGGCGCCGGGGGGAGTCGAAGATGCTGTCGGCTGGGCCGGCTTCCACCACGCGGCCGTCCTTCATGACGATGATGGAGTGGCACAAGGCCTTGACCACCTTCAGGTCGTGGGTGATGAACATGTACGACAGCGTATGTTCGTTCTGGAGTTTTCGAAGAAGTTCGATGACCTGGAATTGCACGGTCCTGTCCAGGGAGGAGGTAGGTTCGTCCAGGACGATCAGTTTGGGTTTGAGAACCAGCGCGCGGGCGATCGCCACGCGCTGGCGCTGGCCGCCCGAAAACTCGTGGGGATAGCGATTTCCGAACTCCGGGTCCAGCCCGACCTCTTCCATCGCCTGGACCACCATCCGGTCCCGCGAATCGTCGTCTCCGATCTTGTTAAGCTCCAGTCCCTCCGCGATGATTTCCGATATCGACATGCGAGGGGAAAGCGACCCGAACGGGTCTTGGAAAACCACTTGGATCTCCCGCCTCAACGGACGCATATCCTTTTGCCCTAGTTGGTCGATACGCGTTTCGTCGAACCGAACGACTCCCTTCGCCTCCTTCAACAGCTTCAGGATCGCGAACGCCAACGTCGATTTTCCCGAACCGGATTCGCCCACGACGCCTAAAGACTCGCCGCGGCGAATCCGGACGGAAACGCCGTCCACGGCTCGCACGAAGTCTACCGTGCGCTTGAACACGCCTTTTTTTATCGGAAAATGAATTTTGAGATCCTCGGTTTCCAGGATCACGGGAGCGTCCGACGGAAGGGCCGACGGTTTTCCCGAGGGCTCCGCGGCCAGAAGCTTTTTCGTGTACTCGTGCTCGGGATGCTGGAACAGACGCTCCGTCGGCGCGGTTTCCACGATTTGGCCCTGATACATGACGGCCACCCGGTCGGCGACCCTACGGACGATCCCCAAGTCGTGGCTGATGAGAAGCACGGCCATGTGCATGCGCTTCTGGATTTCCGCCATGAGTTCCATGATCTGCGCCTGGACGGTCACGTCCAACGCCGTCGTGGGTTCGTCGGCAATCAGCAGGTCCGGCTCGTTGGCCAACGCCATGGCGATCATGACGCGTTGGCGCTGCCCGCCCGAAAGCTCGTGCGGATAGGCGTTCATGCGGTTTTCCGCGTTCGCGATTCCGACTATGTTCAGAAGCTCCAGGACCCGGTCCCGCGTTTTCGACTTGCCGCCCATGGGCCTGTGGGTCTCGATGACCTCCGCGATCTGCCTGTAGATCGTGTGCAACGGGTTCAGCGAAGTCATGGGTTCCTGGAACACGACCCCGACCGTGTCGCCCCTCGCCTCCAACAGGTCGGCCTCCCCCGCTTTCAGCATCTCCTTGCCGTCGAGGAATATTTCTCCCGTGGGATAGACGGCGTTGGAGGGAAGAAGCCGGATGACCGACATGGCCGTGACCGACTTGCCCGAACCCGACTCTCCGACCAGAGCGAACGTCTCTCCCTTGGCAATTTCGAAGCTCACGTTTTTCACCGCGCTCGCGAACGAATTTCCGCTCTTGAAATCGATGGACAGATTCTTGATTCGCAAAAGAGGTTCGTTCATCGAACCCCTCCTTGGGTCGGGTCGTGCCGCGGATCGAAAGCGTCCCTCGCGGCCTCGCCGATGAACACCAGCAGCGAAAGCATGAGGGATAGCACGACGAAAGCGGAAATGCCGATCCAGGGCGCGTGGAGATTCGCCTTTCCTTGGGCCAGCAGCTCTCCCAGGCTTGGGGAGCCGGGAGGAAGACCGAATCCCAAAAAGTCCAGCGAGGTCAGAGTGGTGATGGAACCGTTCAAAATGAACGGCATAAAAGTGATGGTGGATATCATCGCGTTTGGCAGAACGTGCCTGTACATGATTGTCAAATTGCCCGCGCCCAGCGCCTTGGCCGCGCGCACGTATTCCAGGTTGCGGCCCCGCAGAAATTCGGCGCGAACCACGTCCACAAGCGCCATCCAAGAAAAAAGCAGCATGATTCCCAATAGCCACCAGAAATTCGGCTGCACGAACGAAGACAGGATAATCAAAAGGAACAGGACGGGAAGGCCCTGCCAGACTTCTATGAATCGCTGGCCGTAAATATCGACCCGGCCTCCGTAGAATCCTTGGACGGCCCCGGCCGCGATTCCGACGATGGAGCTTGCGAACGTGAGCGCCAGGCCGAAAAGCACGGATATGCGAAATCCGTAGATCAGTCGCGCCGCGACGTCCCTCCCCTGGTCGTCCGTGCCCAGAATGTTGATCGAGGTGGGAGGGCTGGGAGAGGGGCGGTCGAGATCCCAATTGATGGTGGCGTACGAAAAACGGATCGGCGGCCACAGCATCCATCCGTATTCCTCGATCAGCTCCCGGACGAACGGGTCCCGGTAGTCCGCCTCGGTGGGAAACTCGCCTCCGAAGGTCGTCTCGGGATACGCGGCGAACACGGGATAGTACAACTTGCCATCGAAGGACAGCAGGATGGGTTTGTCGTTTGCCAGGAACTCCGCGCCCAAGGACAGGACGAACAGGGCCAGGAAAATCCAGAGGGACCACCATCCTCTGCGATTCGCCCTGAAATTGCGCCATCGCCTCTCTACGACGGGGTTTTTCCGTTTTTTTCGAAAAAATCGCATGTGCGGCTACGTCCTCGTCTCGAAATCGATCCGGGGATCGACCAGCGTATAGGAAATGTCGGACAGTATCTTCAGGATCAAGCCCGCGAGCGTAAAGATGTAGAGAGTCGCGAACATGACGGGGTAGTCGCGGTTGATGGTCGATTCGAACCCCAGCAGACCCAGTCCGTCGAGAGAAAATATGACCTCGATGAGAAGAGATCCGGTGAAAAACATGGAGACGAAAGCGGCTGGAAAGCCGGCGATGATGATCAGCATGGCGTTTCTGAACACATGGCCGTAAAGGACTTTTCGCTCTCCGATGCCCTTGGCTCTCGCCGTGACCACGTACTGCTTGCCGATTTCGTCCAGGAACGAATTCTTGGTCAGCATGGTCAGGGTGGCGAAGCCTCCGATGGTGATGGAGATCACCGGGAGGGCCAGGTGCCAGAAGTAGTCGACGATCTTCATGGGCCAGGAGAGCCTGTCCCAGTCGGGCGAGGTCAAACCCCGCAAGGGAAACCAGTCGAAATAGGAGCCGCCCGCGAACAGCACCACCAGCAGCACCGCGAACAGAAATACCGGAATCGCGTTGCCCACGATCACGGCCGTGGAACTCCAGATGTCGAAGCGGGAGCCGTGCCGAACCGCTTTTTTAATCCCCAGCGGAATCGAGATCAAATAGATCAGCAGGGTGGACCAGACGCCTAGGGAGACGGATACGGGCAGTTTGGAAATTATGATGTCGACAACGGATCTATCCTGATAGAAGCTGGAGCCGAAATCGAACGTGGCGTAGTTGACCAGCATGTCGCCGAATCTTCGGAGAAGGGGCTTGTCGAACCCGTACATCTTTTCGATGCGCGAGATCAGTTCGGGGTCCAGGCCCTGGGCGCCGCGATAGGTGCTTTCCCCTCGTTCTCCGCGGGCCATGAGTTCCGCCGTCTTGCCCCCCGCGAAACGCTCCGTGGCCCCCACCTGCATGCCCTCCATCCTGGCGATGAGCTGCTCGACGGGTCCGCCGGGCGCGGCCTGGATCACGAAAAAATTGATGGTCATGATGCCCAGAAGCGTAGGAATCACGAGCATCAAACGTCTAATGACATACGCGGCCATCGTTCGGGGATCATTCTTTCGGCTTCGCGTCCGCCTGTTTTCGCAGGCGCGCTTTTTCGGGGTTTATCCACCAATTGTCCAAGGACAGTCCGTATGGCGGCATGGTTTCAGGATGCTCCAGGCCAGTCCAGTAGGCCACTCGGAATTCGCCCGAGTACCAGTGAGGGACTACGTAGTGTCCCCAAAGCAGGGCCTGGTCGAGCGCCTTGCATCTGTTCACCAGTTCCTCCCGGGAACCGGCCGCGATGACAAGGTCAACCAGCTTGTCTATGGCGGGATTTTCGATGCCGCAATAGTTGCGCGTGCCCGGAATTTTCGCGGCCTCGGAGGTCCAGTACCACCGCTGCTCGTTTCCGGGCGAAAGCGATTGGCCGAAGACGTTCACGATCATGTCGAAGTCGAAATCGCGCAGGCGGTTGATGTACTGGGACGTGTCCACGAGCCGGACGTCGGCCTTGATTCCCAGTTTTTTCAAGTTGGACGCGAAGGGAAGGACCACGCGTTCGAACGACGGTTGCACGATCAGGATCTCGAAATTGAACGGCGCGCCGGTGGCTTTGTTGCGAAGCACGCCTTTTTCGACGGCCCAGCCGGCCTCGCGGAGCAGTTTCAGGGCGTCTCTTAGATTGTTCCGCAAACCGTTTTCCCCTTCTGTCGAAGGAGGTTCGTAATCCTCGGTGTAAACCTCCGGCCACAGGTCCTCTCGAAAGGGTTCCAGTATCTTCAGAACCTCTTCCGAAGGGACGCCGTCAACCTGAAGTTCGGAGTTTTCGAAATACGAATCGGTGCGCTTGTACATGCCGTAGAACAGGTTTTGGTTGGTCCATTCGAAATCGAACGCGTGGGCGATCGCGTACCGAACCCGCCGGTCCGTGAAAAGGGGACGGCGCTGGTTCATCACGAAACATTGCATGCCGGCAGGGATCGAGTTTTCGATGGTTTCCTTTTTGATGAGCCCTTTTACGAAAGGAGGACCTTCGTAAGCCGTGGCCCACTGCTTGGAGATGTTTTCGAGGCGAAAGTCGTATTCCCCCGACTTGAACGCCGCCAAGGACACGGTCTCGTCGCGGTAATAGTCGAAGCGAATCCGCTGGAAATTGTAGCGGCCCCGGTTTACGGGCAGGTCTTTCGCCCAGTAGTTCTCGTCCAGTTCGTACGCGATGGAGCGCCCCGGATCGATATTGGCCACCGCGTATGGGCCGGAACCGAGCGGCGCCTCCAAGGTGGTCTGGGCGAAATCCTTGTCTTTCCAGTAGTTTTCGGAGAATACGGGCAACTGTCCCAGGATCAGCGGCAGTTCGCGGTTGGTTTCCCCGCCGAAGCCGAACTTGATCCGGTAGTCGTCCAGGACTTCCACTTTTTCCACGTCGGCGTAGTAGCGCGCGTAGAGGGGATTGCCCTTTTCGACGAGCGTGTCGAAGGTGAATCGGACGTCGGAGGCCTTTATGGGAGAACCGTCGCGAAATCTGGCGTTCTTGTTTATGTGGAAGATTACCCATGACCTGTCTTCAGGCCACTCGATCTTTTCGGCCACCAAACCGTATTCCGTGAAGGGTTCGTCCTCGGAACGGACCGTCAGCGAATCGAAGAGATAGTCAAGGCCGGCGGCCGAGTTGCCCTTGGGTATGAAAGGGTTCAAGGAATCGAAGGTGCCGAGCGCGTCCTGCCGGACGAGCCCGCCTTTGGGCGCGTTCGGGTTGACGTAGTCGAAATGTTCGAAATCCGGGCCGTACTTGGGCTCCCCGTTCATGGCGATGGCGTGCGACACGATGACGTTGGGAGTTTTTTCGGTTCCGGCGGCTTTTTCGACCGTTTCCGCCCTTGCCGGGACCGAAGCGATAATCGTCAGTATGATTGTCAATATAAATGGTTTCATTGCTTTGTACTCGCGCCTGTCGTTCTCCGCAAATTCCATAGTTTCGATGTTTTATGCAAAATAGGAACAAAAATCCCATATACAAGGAGCAGGCGGTTTGCGCAAGAAAAGGATTTTCGGGAGTTGGTCCCTCCGTCCAGCGCGTTTGATCGGAAATCCGTTCAAATTTTACGGTCTTCCATTTCATCGTCCCAAGGCAGAGTCGCGCGGCGAAGGGGTCGAATGGGTTGACGGATCGGTTTTCTTCCTTTCGCCACCGGGTCGAGCCGATGTCCGGTGGCGCCGCCTTCTAGGAACAAAACCGGGAGGAAGTTTCAGTGCCGGAAAATCGACATTTTCATCGCCCCAGCTGGAAGCTCTGGTTACCTTTGGCGCTCGAAAAGTTTTCGCGATCGAAAGGCTTGTATTGCGGCCTTGGAAAGTGTAGTTGCGGCGGTCCGGTAAATCCAAGCCCCCACCCACCTTTTTTTTTCGTTTGCCCGCCGGGCTCAGGTTCCATGGCGCAGGACCGCCAGCGAATGAGCTTCGATTTCGATCCCTTCGCCGTGTCCGCAATGTTCCTCGTCGACCGCCCAGCCGTTTACGGTATCGAATTCCTTCAGCCAGTGTTCGCCCCACTCGGCGTCCGGAAGGGTGAATTCCAGAGACTGGTTGTGCGCGTTGAAGAGAATGTAATAGTTGTCGTCGGTAACCGGTTCTCCACGAGGATGGGGATTGGGAATGGTGGCGCCGTTCAGGAATATTCCGACAGACTTGACGTATCCTCGTCCCCAGTCCTCCTCCGCCATCTGCCGTCCTTTCAGATTGAACCAGGCGATATCCTTTACCTCGCTTCCATGGATAGGCCTTCCCTGGAACCAGCGACGACGGCGGAACGCGGGCCTTTCCCTCCGGTACCTCACGAGTTCGCAGCAAAAGGACAGGAGGTCTTCTTCCGCGTTTTCCCAGTCGTACCAAGAAATCTCGTTGTCCTGACAATAGGCGTTGTTGTTACCGTCCTGGGTGCGGCCGATCTCGTCGCCCCCCAGCAACATGGGCACGCCTTGGGAAAGGATCAGGGTGGCCAGAAAATTTCGTTTTTGGCGCGACCGAAGGCTGAGAACCGCAGGATCGTCGGTGGGGCCTTCCGCGCCGCAGTTCCACGAGCGGTTCATGTTTTCGCCGTCGTTGTTGTCCTCTCCGTTGGCTTCGTTGTGCTTGCCGTTGAAGGAAACGAGATCGTCGAGGGTGAATCCGTCGTGGGCGGTGACGAAATTAATGCTGGCGTAAGGCAGGCGCGAAGTGTTCTCGTACAGGTCGGCGCTTCCGGTGAAACGGGTGGCGAATTCCGCAAGCGACTGGTCCTCGCCCCGCCAGAAATCCCGGACGCAGTCCCTGTATTTGCCGTTCCATTCGCTCCAAACAGGAGGAAAGTTCCCCACTTGGTATCCTCCCTCTCCCACGTCCCAAGGCTCCGCGATGAGTTTGACCTGGCTGATTACCGGGTCTTGCTGTATGAGGTCGAAAAAGGCGGACAGGCGGTTCACGTCGTGCAGCTCGCGGGCCAATGTGGACGCCAGGTCGAACCGGAACCCGTCCACGTGCATTTCCAGCACCCAATATCGCAGGGAATCCATGAGGAGTTGGAGCGAATGGGGATTGCGCATGTTCAAACTGTTTCCCGTCCCGGTATAATCCATGTAGTAGCGCGGGTCGTCGGTGAGCCGGTAGTAATAGGCGTTGTCGATTCCCTTGAAGGAAAGCATGGGACCCAAATGGTTTCCCTCCGCCGTATGGTTGTAGACGACGTCTAAAATGATTTCAATGCCGGCCCTGTGCAGGGTCTTGACCATCTTCTTGAATTCGGCCACCTCGGCGCCCGGACGCTTGTCCGCCGCGTATTCGTCGTGCGGCGCGAAATAGCCGATGGTATTGTATCCCCAATAGTTACGCAGCCCTTTGTCGATCAGGTGCTTGTCGTGGATAAAATAGTGGATCGGCATCAGTTCCACCGCCGTTATCCCGACCCGTTTGAAGTATTCGACCACCGACGGGTGCCCCAGACCCGCGTAGGTGCCTCGTCGTTCGGGGGGGACGTCCGGGTGTCTGGCGGTCAATCCTTTCACATGGGTTTCGTATATGACGGTTTCGTGCCAAGGCAATTGAAGATGGCGGTCTCCGTCCCATTCGAAATAGGGCTGATGCACCACGCATCGAGGCATGAACGGAGCGCTGTCAGTGTCTGTGGGAATCTCGGGACCTTTGTCGAAACTGTACGGGAAGACGGCCTCGTCCCATCGAAGTTCTCCGTGGATCGCCTTGGCGTAGGGGTCGAGCAGCAGTTTGGACGGATTGCACCTGTGGCCGTTGGCCGGGTCCCATGGTCCATGCACCCTGAATCCGTATTTTTGTCCCGGCTCCACGGTCGGGAAATACCCGTGCCAGCAGTTGCCGGTCGTTTCGGGCAACGTGATCGCCTCTTCGTTGCCGTCTTCGTCGAAAAGACAGAGATCGACTCGTTCGGCGATTTCTGAAAACAAGGAAAAATTGGTTCCGGAGCCATCGTAGACGGCCCCCAACGGATACGGTTGTCCCGGCCACACTTTCATGGTCTTCTCCCTTCTAATCGTTCAAATCTTTAACTATTCGTTTCATTCCATTAGCAGGAGACGGACCAGACACTCAATCCTATGGATTGCGTATGATCTAAGTCAATGCGATGTATTTTGGGGATATCGGCATTGGGAAAAGATAAGGTTTCCACCCGATGGAATTCCGGAATGCCTTCCATCTATAATTAGTTGGACCTATAGTTCCTGCATGGGAAGAGTCCGGTCGGATGGATGTTCCGCCCAAACGACCGATTGAGTTACATGCAGACGGATAACTTCGAGCCTTCGCATGCGAAGCAGCTCGGGAACACAGACCGTCGTAGACGATACGCACCGCCGGATAGGCCGGCGATTCCATGCGGCTCGACGGCGGCGAAGGGAGGCATGATATGAGTACTTACATTATTTTCAGCAAGTTTTCGTCGGATACGTTCAAAAATCCGGGAGACCTTAAAAAGACGGCGGAAACGGTTTCCAACGAAATCAAAAAGCAATGCCCCGGAGTTACCTGGAAAGACAGCTACGCGACTATGGGGCGGTTCGACGTAGTGGACGTGGTCGAGGCGGACGATCCCGCAATGGTCGAAAAGGCGGCGATGATCATCGGGGGCTACGGAGCCTGTACGACGGAGACGATGCACGCGACGCCCTGGAAACGTTTTTTGGATTCTTTGTAAATGCACAAACAATAAAGGGGGATCACATGAAAATCGGCGAGATTATCAACGAGCGGGGAAAAATCAGGAAAATTTTGGAAACATCGAAAAACGTCGCGATCATCGGTCTGAGTTCCAACGCCGAAAAGGAATCGCACGAGGTTGGAAAATATCTGCAGAGCAAAGGCTACCGAATATTTCCGATTCATCCCAAGGAAAGCGAGATTCTCGGCCGAAAAGCCTACAAGAGCCTGGACGAGCTGGCGGAAAGCCTGGAGGAGCCGTTGGATGTGGTGGACGTTTTCCGAAGACCGGAACAGGTGGTCCCCCATGCCGAGGAGGCGATCCGCCACAGTCCCAAGGTTTTTTGGATGCAGTTGGGAATCGAAAACCAGGAGGCCGCCAAAATGCTGACCGCAGCAGGCATAGACGTGGTCATGAACCATTGCATGAAACAGGAGCACGAAAAACTTTTGTAATTGTTCGCGAAAACAGGAGGTCTTTCCGTAGTAACGGAAAAGGTCCTCATCGTATCCCTGGTTAAGCGTGTTTGAGTCTCCTCTTAAGTCGGCATTGAAACAACAAGGCCGAACAAGGCGCCTCCGCCTCTCCCCTATGCCGCCGGGGAACGGGCGGGGCGCGTCCTTGTTCGGCCCCCTGAAGTTACGATTTTACAATCCCGATCGGCTCGTCATCGTGGAAACGATTTCCGAGCAGGTGGATGCCGATGGTTTAAGCCTCTTGGTTGATCAATCCCTTTTCGATCGCGAAGGCGGTCAGCGAAGCCACGTTGTGAAGATCCAGTTTCTTCATCAGGTTCGCCCGATGCTTTTCCACCGTCTTGACGCTGATGTTGAGAAACTCCGCGATTTCCTTGTTGAGATACCCTTCGGCGATAAGCTTCAATATTTCGCGCTCCCTTTGGGTCACGGTATCCCAGGAAGACCTTTCCTTCAGTTTCTTTCTGCCCTCGATATAGCCTTCCAGAATGTTGTGGGTTATTCCGGGGCTGACGTACCTTTTTCCCTGCATAACGCTGTTGATGGCGATCTCGAGTTCCTTGCGGCTCGCGTCCTTTATGCAGTACCCGTCGGCCCCGGCGTCGAACGCGTCCAACACGTAATTGTCGCCCTCGTGGATCGTGAGCGCGAGGATTTTAATGTCCGGAAACTGGGATTTTACGTCCTTCATGACGGAGAATCCGTCCATTCGCGGCATGGAAAGGTCCAAAAGCAGAATGTCCGGCTGAAGTTTTCTAACCGTCCGGATCGCCTCCAACCCGTCGACCGCCTCTCCGACGACTTCGATGTTCTCAAAGGCGGAAATCATTGTTTTCAGTCCCTCCCTGAGGAGCTGATGGTCTTCGGCGATAACCATCTTTTTTTTGGAAGTCATGGTTCACCCTTTCATGTCATTCTGTTATTCGCATCTCTGACGATATGCATTAAACCTTTAACATCAAAGTATTTAACGCCAATACCGGAATATGCGTGCAATTTTTTCGTAAGCGCCTTTTTTAACCTTGCCTTTTAGCACAATTATAGCGCATTGTACATTTCAAAGTGAAGCACGTGCGGCCTCAAAAACGGAAAATAAATAAGGTACCCTTCGCATGGAAATACTCGATATCATTGAAAAAGATGCGGTAATTCCCTACATGCGACTTCCGTCTCGACTTGATTTCGCGACCTCGCTCCGCGTGTTGAAATTTGCCGCCAATCAGTACAAAAGAAGGGAAGTGCGTTGCACATCAACAATGCGATACAACAAGGTTTCCATGAAGGAACGACGCGCGATCAAGGGAGACCTGTTCATGAAGATCAAGACTTGCCGGCGACCACCGCGAACTCGCTCGAATTCGGATCGTACGGGGTTCCCGCCACGTCGGAATAAAACGCCTCGACCGAAAAGCCCGTTCCGTCGAATTCCTTCTCGAGATCTTCGGGCGAGAAATATTGCAGCCAGTTGAACACCCGCCTCGTGCGTTCGCGCTCGATGATCGTGTACTTGTCCAAAACCACCTTCTCTTCGTCGTATTTGAACGTATTCAAAAAACCGTAATATCTGTTCGACGACCAAAACCCGTCCAACAAGTTCTGTTCGTACACGGCGGATTCTTGCCTTTGCTCGAAAGCCGGCAGGGAATAGACATCGAGTAGCACCGAACCGCCCGGCTTCAAAATACTATGGAATTTCTCCAGGATCCTCTTTCTTTGAGCGGGGCCGAGGGCGCAGAAATCGCACATGATCATCAGGACAAGGTCGAATCGGTCTTCCGTTTCATATTCCAGATAATCCAGGTTCACGTATTCGATGTCCAGCCGCTCGCTGGCCGCGACATCCTTCGCGTACACGATCGACCTCTCCGAAAAATCGACGCCCGTCACTTTTGCTCCGCGTCTCGCCAAACGAGCCGCGTACAATCCGGGACCGCAGCCGAAATCGGCTATCTTGAATCCCGCGCCCACGCAGAACTTCGTCGAGATCCATTCCACCGACCGGTCGATGAACGCCGAGTTTCGCGAAGAAACGTCGATGGATTCGTCCAAATGGAACGAAAGCATCCTCTTCGAAGTATGCTCGTCGGTCCACAGCTCTCTCGCGGTATAAAACCGGAACGGTTCCGGCCGTTCGTTGATCTTTTCCAACTCCTCGAACATTCCCTTTTCTCCCTTTACTCGACGATCAAGTTTTCCATGTCGACCAGCATGGGATGCCCGTCATTCCGGGAGCAACGCAGGGGCGACCCTGAATCCAGGAAGTCCGCAGAAGAGCATGAATTCCCGCTTTCTCGGCAATGACAAAAAAACTTGGTCATCGAGTTTTACGACACAATCGCGACATGGACGACGTCAACTCGAAAACTTGTCCTCGTCGGTCGGATTCGTATCGGCCCCCCGCTCCCGGCTTCCATCGGGATCAGTCCGGCGAACATCATGGGGGGCCGGGACCGGCTTCCGGGTGGTACTGTACTGCCATCAGCGGATTATTATTTTTCTTCATTTCTCGGCGGTTCCTCGAACATCAATTCGGCGCCACACTTGCGACAAAAAATCGTGGCTATGTTTTTCTCGTCCATGAGGGCCTCCGACGGAATTTCCAGCCGGAATACGGCGCCTTCCTTTTCGGCGCAGGTTTTGTCCTTGCAGATATATGCGTAAATCATAATATTCTCCTTTTTTACTGAATAATCCTATTCACCTTCGCTCTATTAATATTTTTACCTTCGGCCAGACATAACGACGGATCGTGTTTTCAGCCGGATTCTTCCGCAAACGACTCAGGCGGACGCGGCCTGGCGCACTTCGGCATCGTCGGCTTCC
>CAZNTU010000080.1:17937-23486 GCA_964575975.1 uncultured Desulfobacteraceae bacterium | reverse complement strand
TTCAGCCGCGCGCAAAGTTGACGCGTTCTTCAACTTTTCGTTCAGGCACTATTTAGAATGAAGTCTGGGCATTTCTTTTTCTTATTCTGCGGCAAGAAGAACTTTGAATTGAGGGTACACATCTGCGATTTGAATGGTTTTCGTGGTTTCCCTCCTGAAGTGTACGTTTATATGTACGCCAAAAAAGGCGTTTTGTCAAACGGCCAACATGAAAATTACCGGTTTATCCGGTGCATTTTTTGGTTATAATTTCGTATCATATCCCCGGAATTCTCGAATTAAATGTAGATAACTCTCACAAAGTATCCGGAATCAAATTTGTTTACACTGCAAAAGAGCCGCTGTTAATCCATTCATTCTTAAGGAGTGTATTAACGGCGATTGTTATTTGGCGATTGCTGAATTGTTTTTTTCTGGCGCTCCATATGTGAATCGTTTTTATAACATCTTCAAGAGAGTTGGCTCCTTCTTTGTTAATCACCCAATGAACGGTTGATAACAATTCTAAACCGAACTGTGACTCAAAGCCATTAACTAATTGTGATACTTTTTGAAATCGCTTTAAAGTATCTTTTCTAATTTCTAAGAATTTTTTTGAATCCTCGTAAGCACCTGGGATGAGTTCAATAGGCTTATCTGGTTTATCGCCTCCATCCGCATAACCTGAAATCAAATGACCTTCAATTGCATTTAAAACATGTCTAAGATTTTTTGCGTAAGGACCATAAGGGGCTTTATTATATTGAAGTCTGAGAGGTTCACCAGACTCTTGTAGAAAATACATTAATTTGTGAATTTCGAGAAGGCTTACAAATGGATCCAATAGACCCTCCAAATATCTTGCCATTAAACCAACAAGCGCTGCTCTCCCCGGAGTCATTTTGGGAATCTCTTTATTTTTTACCATAACTTTAGCGTTGGGAGTACCTTTTGGTTCAAAGACAACAATGTTAACATCGCTTAAACATCTTAAAGCATTTTCGATCAAGCTTTTGACTTCATTCCAATTTAACCCCCCAAGCCCTGATCCAAGAGGGGGAATTGCAATAGATTTTATATCATGCTTTTTTATCACATTCCGAAGATCTATTAAGCCTAATTCAATATCTTCTATCCGACTCTTCCCTCGCCAGTGTCTTTTTGTAGGAAAATTGATTATGAATTTAGGATTTAGTATTTCACCAGTTTGTAAAACAAACATTTTTCCCGGAACTACTTCTTTATGCTTACAGGCTAAAGAGTATGCTTTATAGTTATCCGGGTATGCCTTTTTAAACTGTAGGGCTATCCCCCTTCCCATAACACCGACGCAATTGACCGTATTTACAATTGCTTCGGTATCTTCTTTAAACAGATCTCCTACTTTGTAGTTTATCATAGCATTCCCTGCATATTAATAATACCAGTCAGGTCTCACGTTGACCGGTGGTTTGTGCTCTGTGGGAGCTAATATTTGGTTGACTATTCTGATATATTGAGGAGACAGTACACCGATTTGTTCCACTAATCCCCAAGGGAATTGATCTTCTATTAAGAATTCAGCTTGTTTCTCTTCTTTGCAGGCTGCCCATCGTGTTGCATTCACGGCATCCCAATTAATTTTATCTAAATCTTTAAGATCACAATAATCTTCAAAATAATATGAACCTGCATTGCTTGTAGAAAATGCCCATCTTTTCTTATTTTTATTTGCCCAATTGACTGTCTGTTTAAGGTCTGCGACTAAGTGAATAATCGGTTCTTGTCCACCTTTGTATGTAAGTTCTGAATTTTTCATATGCATTAAATATAGCATAATTGAACGAGGGCAAAAATAGAATGGCACACAATTTCCTACATATAAATCTGGGAAACTGGTTAATGTCAATTCATGAAGTCGCCTACTTTTTATTCTCGACATTCCAATAGTAGTCCCATTTTCTGTCCTTTTTGAAATAATTGCATCTGAAAAAAGGAAACCGTCATTAATGACAAAAGGGAGTTTGTCGTAATGCAAAATGTGGCAAATTTTGGGTTGTCCTGGCAAAGGCATTAAATCCCTCAATAATTGAAAACAAACTCTAATGCTAATTTTCTAAGATAAAAAAATCCAATACTCAATCAGTTTGAAAGCACGATAACGGCCGGTCTCAGCGGGCACATGGCCCTCGTGGTCCGCTGCAGACCGTGGTTATGAAAAAACATATAATTTCTTTGACTTATAGAGATCAGTTTCATCAAAAATTAATTCTAAAAAAATTTGAATCAACTGCTTCCTTTTTTGTCATTGGCAATTTGTTCAAGCGATACTGCCATACGTTCAGTAATCTTTATGTAGTGCTCCATCAGTTCGTTCTGTTTTTTTAGATGATCCATGGTCTGCCCCTGTGTACCCCTGACTTTTTTCATATAGATAATCCAAACGGCTATTAGAATTATCATTGGAGCCCAACTGACAAGAATTCTCGATATAGTTTCCATCATGTACCCTTCCGTTTTAAAGAATTGAATTATGGAATATTACATAATCTCGAAGATGAGCGGTATCCCCTGTAGAGGGGTATCCGCTCTATCTTCAGGCTGTGCGGCGACAGTCCGTTCAGCCAGTGATTGACAGTTTTTCGTTAATCATTACAAATTGCGTATTGAACGACAAATCAAACATACTTGCATTATCCTTGGACTCCCGAAAATTTGACAATACCGAAAATATGTGAAAAAAACACACATCGGATTTAACGGCAAACCGAATCGATATCTCTACGATCCTTTTTAAACCATGATCGACTGGTGTTTTGCAAGTTTTTTTCCGATTTCGCGTTGTCGGAAACGGCGGCTCCGACATGGCAGCCTTGCGCGATCGGTTTCTTTGCACAGGGACGTTCCTTTTGCATTCGGTTTTGGACTTGACATTTTTTTGACGTTCTTTTATCGTGCCGTCTTTGTTCGGGTGCTCGAAAGAGCCTAACAGGGAACCCCGCGAGAATCGGGGACGGGCCCGCCGCTGTGATCGGGGACGAGGACCGCGAGACGCCACTGGCTTTGAACGCCGGGAAGGCGCGGTCGATAGGACGATCCGAGAGTCAGAAGACCTGCCTGAACTATTATGAGTAGACCGACCGCTCGGACAAGTCGGCTTCTCGCGCGCCGGATGAAAAAGGGACATCCCGAATCGCGTACGCGATTCGGGATTTTTTTTGGGGAGGCGCGAAAGCCGGACGCCTGCGTCGGTTCGAACATCGACCATCAGGAGTCTGAAAATGGATCATCCCATTGTCGTCGTCGCGTTCGGGACCACTACCCGCGCAATGGCCGTCTACGAAAAAATCGACGAACGCCTGAAAGTCCGCTTCCCGAGCCACGAAATCCATTGGGCGTACAACTCGCGCATCGTTGTGCATAGACTGAAAAAGCGGAACATAGAACTTCCCACCCCTCGCCTTGTTCTGGAAAAGCTCGCCTCCCAGGGCTGCGATTGGGCCGCGGTACAGTCGTTCAACATGATTTGCGGCCACGAATTCCATCGCCTGCGCCGGGAGGTGTCGCTCGGGCCGGTCAGGGTCAGCGTCGGACATTCCCTACTTTGCGGCCCCGAGGATTTCGAGGCTACCGCGAACGCGCTATCGTGCTTTTTCGAACAGGACCCCGAAGAGGCGGTCGTCCTGGTGGGCCACGGCACGGATCACTGCTGCTGGTCGGTCTACTTGGCTTTCGAGCACTATCTGCAAAGCCGCTACGGCAAACGCGCGCTGGTGGGAATGGTCGACGGCGACTTGCTTTCGAAGGAGATCGTCGCGGAAAAGGTTCGCGCTTCGGGTTTCGGCCGCGCGCGCCTGGTTCCCTTTATGATCGTGGCGGGCGTTCATTTCCGGGAGGACCTGGCCGGCGAGGAGGATTCGTGGAAAACGGCGTTCGAGAAGCATAATGTCGAAACGGTTCTGGAGGCCGAAGGCTTGGGCGCGCGTCCCGAGATCGTCGAAATCTTCGGAAACCACATTCAAAGCGCCCTGGACGTTATTCCCGGGCGCAACAACCTGATTTTCGCAAATTCGGAAAGAGGACCCGATGGAAAAATTGAAGCTTGCCTTGATCCACTTGAACGTGCGGTATAGAAAACCGGAGGAAAACCGGGAACGGCTTTTCCGGTCGGTGTCGGAGGCTGCGGCGCGAGGCGCGAAAATCGTCGTGGCGCCGGAAATGTCCGTTTCCGGATATTCCTTCGAAAGCCGCGACGAAATCGCGCCGCTCGCGGAGACGGGAGACGGCCCGACGACGACCGGCCTGGCCGGTTTGTCCGAAAGGCACGGCATCTACGTTTGCGTCGGCATCGCGGAAAAGGACCCTTGGACCGGAATTCTGTACAACAGCGCGTTCGTGCTGGGACCCGAGGGCAGGACGGTGAGCCGATACCGAAAAATCAACGCGGAAAGCCGCTGGGCCTGTCCCGGTGATCCCAGACAGGACAATACTTTCGAGACTCCATGGGGGCGGGCTGGTGTGTTGATCTGTTCGGACGCCTATCACGGCCTGATGCCCCGGGCGACCGCCCTGCGAGGGGCGAATCTGCTGCTCGCGCCTTCCAACTGGCCTCCGTCGGGACTTGATCCGGCCGAATTGTGGCGCGCCCGCGCGCTGGAAAACGGTTTCTACCTTGCCGCCTGCAACCGTACCGGAGTAGACCGGATCATGGATTGCCGCGACGCCTCGTCGTACGTGTTCGATCCCTCTGGACGAACGCTTTTGGAGGGAAAAAACGAGGACACCGGAATTTTCGTGGCGGAGCTGCCTTTGGATTCGAACGGACGGATAGACGGAAAAGCCCGCCTGAACCGTCTCGCCGACCGAAGACCGTCGCATTACTACGACTGCTATTTGAACCTTCGCATGATTCGCGACCTGACCGGGTTCCTGAAATTGCCGGAGCCCGCCGTCGTGGAAGTCAACTGCGTCGTCCCCGAAGCCGGAAAGCACCCGGTCGAGTCGCTGAAAGACCATTTGAAAGGGAACGGCCGGGAAAATAAAGGCTTGTATCTTCTTAGCCCGTACGATTTCTCGGACGGTGCTCTGGAAACCGTCGAACGAATCGCGTGCGACACCGGAGCGGGCGTCGTCGCCTGCAATCTTGAAAACGGCGATTCGACAATCCGCCTTTTTCGAGCGCGGAAAAGCCGTCGGGCAATGGCGACTTGCGAAATGGCCGTTCGAAAACGGGGAAGGCTTTCCCATGCCCGATTTCGGACCGCTCCGCTTGTTTCTGGCACCCTTTTCCGCGATGCTGCACCCGGAACTGGCCGTGGCGGCCTCGAAAAGAGGATGCGACCTGGCCTTGTCGTTCGAGGAGCGCCTGTTGCCCGAACAAAGGCTCCTTGCCGGAATCCGCACGATCGAGAACATGGCGACGGCGATCTGCGCAGGCGACGGCGCGGGCGTATGGACTCCCCCGGAGGGACACCGACGCTGGGGCGAATCCGTAGCGGGTCCCGGAGAAACATGCGGCGCTTCCTTGGACACGGGGCTTATCCGCTCGAAGAGGTTTCAGGATAGCGTCGATTTCCAGACGCTGCTTCGCC
>CAZNTU010000080.1:0-17837 GCA_964575975.1 uncultured Desulfobacteraceae bacterium | reverse complement strand
GGACGGCGATAAACATCAACCCCCCGGAGCTTGGGCGACCGCGGAGAGAAATGCGAGCCGCGGCCTTGCGACAAACGGACGCGGAGCGAAAAAACCGACGGAGTCGAACCATGAACTCCGAACCGCCGATCATTCAGGCAGAAAGAAAATTCGATGTCAAACTGCAAAACGAAAACGAAGACCATTTGCGTTGCGATGCTGCTTTTTATCGCATTTTCAACCTGCGTCGTCTCCGCGGAAGAAGAGAAATCGCTCGTGGGGACGCTGCTGTACGCCCATCGAGGCTTGACCTGCGACGAACCGGAAAATTCCCTGGGCAGCGTCCGGGCCGCAATGGATTCGGGCCTGTACGGGTCCGAAGTGGATCTCAGGACCAGCCGCGACGGCATCGTCGTGTCGATGCACGACGAAACCCTCGAGCGCACCAGCACCGGCCAAGGACGAGTGGCGGACAAGGACTTGGCGGAGCTGAAAACCTTTTTCCTCAAAACCTCCGACAACCGGGTCACCGGGGAGAAAATACCGACGCTCGAAGAAATTCTGGCGTTGGCGGCGACGTCTTCGAAGTTCACTCTCGCTTTGGACATGAAAGACGTCGATGTCTCCCGTGCCGGCCGGGCGGTTTTGGACAAAGGCATGGCCGACCGGGTGTTCTTCTTCATCGCCGATCCGCTCAAGGACGTGAACACCGCGAAAGCCATAAAGGCTTTGGACCGCAGACTGCAAATCGCGGTCGATCTTCTGTCCTGGTGGAAAATCGAAGGCCTGCCGACGTTCGTCTCGCGGGCGCTCGACGCGGATGCCCTTTTCGCCTCCGAATGGTTCTTCCCGGAATTCGGCTTTCAAGAAGCGCGTAGGGCCGGAGTGCCGGTTTTCGTTTATATTTGGGGAACGCACGATCTGAAAAACCGGTTCGATCATGCGGTCGAACTGGGCGCGGACGTGGTTTCCTGCGACCGTCCCGAACGCCTGAAGTCGGAAAAGGTCGAGGAAAAAGCCGAAGCGACGGCACCTTGAACAGCAAATCGGTACAGAAAAACCGAACGTTCAAGGCTTATGTGCTCGGCGCTCTTCAAATGATGTGCAGGAGCGGGCACCCGTCCTCCGTAGCCGAAGGCGAAGGGGGATGCCCGTAAACAATGGAGAACGTGGATTTAAAAACTTGGGTCATCGCCATAATGAACAGTGGCAAAACCGTTTTCCTCGAAATGTTTGTCATAGGCATATGCCAAAGTAACCGCACGGGCCTCCATGATCTCGAAGCTGAGGCAATCCACCAGACTGAGATCCCGCTTCCCCTGTAGAGAAAGCCACTGGAGCGCACGGGCATACCATTCGGCGTTTACCCATAACACGTCCAATAACGGGACGATCCTGGCATGAAAATCCTGAACCGCATCAAGGCCGATCCTTCTTTGCAAAAGAGCGATGGTTTCCACCAACACGAAGGAGCTGCTGATCAACTGCGCGGCTTGTTCTGCAAAGTGGGAAAAGCATGTCTTCGCGCGAACATGCATCATGTCGTCACGAACCATAAGGGCATAGAGGGCTGAGGTGTCTGCGAAAACAATCATGACTGAAACGCATCCTCCAGATAGCGGTCGTGATCCGTGGATATGTCCGGGATCCCGGCTTCATATTTCCCGACGACGGCTTGCGCCTGTTTATACAGGCAATACCGGTCCGGTCGACGCGTCAGCAGAAAATGATCCACCGCCTTGCGGATCAATGCGGCCATTGGTTCCCTAGTATCTTTTGATATTTCTCTTAGCAGTTTGTGCTGTTCTTCGGTTAATTGGATTTGGGTGCGATTCATTTGTTCCTCCTGATATCATAACGTCAAATCTGATGTCAGGGTAGCGTGTTCTGATTACATTGTCAATCTACCTGCCTCGTTTCTATGGTCAGGGGAAACCCCTCTTCGTCGCGGTCTATAGTAACATCGAATTTCACGATACGCCTCCATTGTTCATTCGAATTTATGCTTTCAGGCAAGATAAATATCATATCCGCCGCAATCCAACAAAGATTTTTCGAAGAGCGGGAATGTCCACTGGTCTTGGATCGCAGACTGCAAATCGCGGTCGATCCTCTGTCATGGTGAAAAATCGAAGGCTTGTCGAGGTTCGTATCTCGGGCGCTCGACGCGGACGGCCTTCTCGCATCGGAATGTTTTTTTCCGGAATCAGGCTTCCAGGAGGCCCGGCGGGCCGGAGTGCCCGTGTTCGTCTAAAAAGCCCGGACCGAAAACAACGGTCCGGGGTATCCGTCTTTCATATGCGGTCCTCTGTCCGGAGGCCGCGCCGTTCTCCGAAACGCAGTCGCGTCAGAATTTCAAGGTGACGCCGCCTTCGAAATACTGCCCCTGTCTCGGATGGTATTCGTTGGCGTACAAGCCGTTCAGCCGGATGTCTTCGTCGGACGTGTTCAGCTGGCCGTTGGAGTTGTAGACCGATTCGATCTCCTTGTCGAAGATGTTGTTTCCGAGGAACCAAACCGACCAGGACGGCTGGTCGTAGCGGATTCCGAAATCGACCGTGCAACGCTCTCCGTATTCGATGCGGTTGAGGTAGTCGACGTAGTACGGTCCCGTGACGTTGAAATCCAGGTTGAACTTGAGGTTTTCGACGGGGAAGACGTCGATTCCGATCATGTATTTGTACTCCGGCACGCGGTTGAGCTGGTAGCCGTCCAGGTCCCTGAAGTCCAAGCTCTTGGGCGTTTCCCAGGTGTACACTCGTTCGCGGCCGCTGGTCCATTCGGCCTCCATGCAGGTGCCGGCCAGGCGGTATCCCAGAAAATCGGTGATCATGCCGTCCATCTCCAGTTCGACGCCGACATGTTCCGAATCGCCCGTGTTCTTGTACCCGGCGTAGGCTTGGCTGGAATCGTAGAAGACCGCGTACTTGTCCTTGTATTCGATGTAAAAGAGAGTCAAGTTGACGTTCGCCCATCGCGCGATCCGCTGCTTGTGGCCGATTTCGTAGGTCAGGCTTTCTTCCGGCTTCAAGTCTTCGGGCAGGTTCTCCGGATTCATGTACTGCATGGCGGACTCGTAGTAGAACGGCGCGGGATACCAGTAGGACTTTCCGGCGGAGACGTAGGTCGTCGCGTCCGGGTTCCAATGGTAGGCGGGCGCGATGGACCACGGATACTTGGTGTGGGACACGTCCACCTCGTCGCCGTTTTTGTTGGCGACGTCGTAGCCGACTTCGTCCCACCGAATTCCCAAATTGAGTTCGATGTCCTCGCCGAAAAACAGCTGGTTCTGGAAGAAAAGGCCGAACTCGTCCTGGTCGAATTCCATGTCCGCCTTTCGTTTGCTGGAAACTTTTCCTGCGGGATCGTTCGGATATTGCCGTACGTTTTCGAAGTCGGTCAGTTCCAGACTGGTCCCGATGGTCGGTGTATATTGGATGTTTCCGAACCCGAAACGATATCCTCCGGACAGGTCCAGCTTGTAGCGATCCTGGTCCCGATCCTCGGTGTAGACGCTTTTGGGACTGTAGTAGGTTTGATAGCGGGCATCGTACGATTCTTCGAACTGCGTGCCCGCCGCCAGGGCTTTCAGAAAGAAATCGCCGTTTTGCAGATTGTAGTCCATGGCGTAGCTGAAAACCGTCTGTTCGTTTTCGTTGTAGGTGACAAGGTTGCCGCCCGGCGATTCGTAGAACTCGTCGGCCCTCCTGTCCTCGTTCAAAGCGTACAGGTTCTTGCCTCTCGAGGTCTCGTAGTCGTTGTTGGAATACCCCAGGTTCAACCCGAGCCGGTTGTTTTCGGAGAAATTGTATCCGCCTTTCATGCGCAAGCTGTTGCGCGTCTGATCGTCGTGGACGTAGCCCTCCGTATCCAGGTACGAAGCGTTGACGAAATAGTCCCACCCGTTCACTCCTCCCGAAAGGTTCGCGTAGGAATTGAAGGTTTCCCACGATCCGTAGGAGACGCTGGAGGTCGCGGAGAGCGGTCGGTTTTTCTTTCCGGATTTCGTGACGATGCTGATGACCCCGCGGGCCGAATCCGACCCGAAGGCCGTGGTGCCGGACGAGCGCAGCACCTCGATGCGCTCGATGTCCGAAACCGGAATGGTTTCGATATTGTTGTAGCCCGACTTTCCCAGATCCTGCGGAACGCCGTCGAGCAGGAGAAGCGGTCCCCCCGAACTGGAACTGCGCGTGCCTCTGACGCTCAGATAGTACTTGGAAGCTCCGTCGTCGAAGACGCCGGGCAGCCTGACCAGGGCGTCCCCGATATTCTTGACCCCCATGGCTTCCAAATCCTCCGCGGTGATCACGGATATGGAAGCAGGCGTGTCGATAACTTTCATCTCGCGAGTGGCTGTCACGACCACATCGTCCAGCTCCGTGCTCTCCGGCGCTTCCTGGGCCTGCAAGAGAGCTGGGAAAAAGAGCCACGCGAACGCGACAACCCCGAAAAACCCAACAAAATCTTTCCTTCTCATCCTTCCTCCTTCTCTTCAATGAGTACCAAAAATGAATTTCCGGCCAGTCCAAAAAAAGTCGCCTGCTTTTCCAAACGACTTCGAACGTTGCAGTTGAGCCTCAAGCCTATTGCTTTTCAAGTTTCTTCATGTCGGAGCTGTTCTAAGAGGGCAGTCGGCTCTCCGCAAACCGGGCCGCTCCGTAAGCCATGGTAAACTGCGGAAAGTCCAGCACGTGGACGTCCCTGAACAACTCGTCCTCGATGGCCCTGGCGAGGGCGGGGTTGTTGGCCGCTCCCCCGTCCAGATAGAGGTCGTCCTCCAGGTCGCGGCTGCCCGCCAGGTTCGCGATGCGTCGCGCCACGGACTCGTGCAGGCCTTGAATGATTCGCTCCTTGCCGACGCCGCTCGCCATCAGGGAAACGATCTCGCTTTCGGCGAAAACGGCGCACGTGCTGTTGATGGCGACGGGGTTTTCGACCGTTCGGGCGATTTCCCCGAACAGCTCCACGGGCGTGTCCAGGATACGGCCCGCGACTTCGAAAAAGCGGCCCGTCCCTGCGGCGCATTTGTCATTCATTTTGAAGTCGAGCAGTTTTCCGGCGGGAGAGACGCGAATCACTTTGACATCCTGCCCCCCCACGTTGATTACGGTCCTGGCTTTTCCGCCACTCAGCAAGTGCGCTCCCAGCGCGTTGGCGCTTACCTCGTCGACGACGGTTTCCGCGCCCTCGACCAAGCCTTTGCCGTAGCCGGTGACCGCCGGCGCGTCCAAATCCCCGGGGGAACACCCGAGGGCTTCAACCCCTTCTTTGATTAGCCGTTCGGCGATCAAAGCCTGCCCCGGGGCCGTGGGCGCCGCCTTTTTCCAGACCATTTCTCCGTTTTCGACGAAAACCGCCTTGATCGCGGTGCTTCCCAGATCGATTCCGACTTTGATTTTCATGGTTTCCCCTAAATCCGTCCGAACGCTTCCAGGCGCGCGAGAATGTTGCGGCTGTCCTCGCGAACGTAATCCGTTTCGATTTTCAGGAATTTATAGCCTTTTTCCTTCAACTTTTTTTCCAGGCCGAAGCTTTCGATATCGAACGGGTGGCAACCCTTTAGAACGTGGTGGATCACCCCGCCGATATTTCGGTGATTCCGCAGGATATTGAAAAGATGGTTGACCCGTCTTTCGTTGTCCGCGAACGTAGGACAAATGCATCCCTTGTGGTATCGCTCGGCCAAGGCCCTCAGCAGTCCGGGGAGCGAGGGGTCGTCGTATTGGGTCGCTCCAGGCCAGATGCGCTCCGAGACGCACATGTCGTCTCCGCATATGCTCATGCCCGCAGACTCTATCAGTTCCGGAAGTTTGAAATTGGGAAACACGATCGGGGAGCCGGCGAGAAGAACGCCCGAGGTTCGGGTAGCCGGGGGAGTTTTCTCGACGACCTTCGCGGCCTTGAAAACGTGTTCCGTCCAGGTCTCGACACGATCGAGCATGAAGCTGTTGGCCACCGAAAGAAACCAGACGGCGGAAAGACGGCCTTTCCTTCGGAGTTCGATCACTTCCCCGAGCGCCCTCCAGGCTTCCATGAAGGTCCGGACCGACTGCAGCAGAGTTTTTCGCTCGAGCCTTCTTCCCGTTCGCCTTTCCAGGAACTTGACCAGGTCGTAGATTTCCTCCAGCCAGCGCGTTTGTCCTTTTTCCGTCTGGCGAAGGCGGGGAACCTCCATGAAATGCGCGTACCCGCTGTCGTGTCCGGCCAGTTCCGCGAATTTGGCCACCCAATCGCACGTAGTGGGAATCACGGTGATCGCCGAGTCGGTCTCCGCTTGGTCGCGCAGTCGCTCGGTCCCAATGACCGACTTGATCATGGGGCATGCGAGCACGGGAGAATCGGCGGAGGCCAGTCGCGCGGGGGCAAAGCAGCCGCTGGCCAGGCGAAAGGGATGGACGCCCATGGCGTGGAAAAGTTCGAAAGGCGCCTGGTTGCACAAATGCGACGCCAAGGGACGGCCAATGGCTTCCCGGAGCTTTTCCGGGGCCGCCAGGCGCGGGAGCAAATCCAAAAAATAGTCCCACGCCGGATCGTAATCGGGCCGGCTTTTCAGACTCGACAGGGTCGATTCGAACTCTGCTATGAATTCTTTTCGAACCTTGGCCGAAATTCTCCGAAGGCGGGAATCCTGCCTGTTTTCAGCATCGTTCATCGCGTTTTGTTCCTTTGCCGAAATTGCGCGCTACGTATTTACTCGAGGAGGAAAACAGCGTCCATCGAAACAGTTTTACGCTCAGGACGCCGTCTTCGGGACAGGATTCCGCGCACGAAAGACACAGCATGCAGTCTTCGCTCAAGGCGTCCTTGCCGCTTTTTTTCTCGTACACGTCGCGGATGTCCACGGGACAGACGCGCTGGCAGTTGCCGCAACCGACGCAGCCCTCCACGCGCTTTTCGTAACGCAGGGGACTGATCTTCCGGACCAGGTGAATCAGCGGCAGCATGGGACAGAAGATGCAGAAGAACCTCTCCTTGAAGAACATGCCGACCAGCATTCCGCCCGCGATGGCCACAGAGAGGACCGTGAAAGTCAATGTGACGGCGTTGGTGAGGTCTATGGCCAAGTGGCGGACTTCTCCCGCGAACAGCGGCATCAGAGGCTTGGCGGGACAAATCTGGCAGAAAGGCAGATTGAAATCGGGGTGGAGACCCGCGTGGGCGATCAGCAGCGGTACGATCACAAGATAGGCGAGCAGTATCCACTTGATCGGCTTGAGCCGGTCTCTGGTCGCCCATTTGTACTTGGATTCCGAAACGCCCATGCGTTTGCGCAAACAGGTCAGCCAGTCCTGCAACGTGCCGAAAGGGCATATCCAACCGCACCAGGATTTGTTCAATAGCATGGTCAGAAGGAAAAAGAGGCCCAGATAGCCGAGGGCGTCCATCCCCAACGAGGTCGTCCAGTTGGCCATGGACATTTGCAGCCCTCGCCAGTTTCCCTGCAGGCACATCAGGTAGCAGCCGCCGCCGTTGCCTCTGACATAGGGGCAGGAAAAGCAGGGCAGGGCGTACCCGAGGTCGATTCCGACGCGTCCGCCGTACGTGAGCGCGACGAACATGACATGTTGCACGATCAATCTGATTTTGAGAACCATGGATCGTTTCCGAACCTCCTTTTATATACGACGAACAGCGAGAACAAGGCGACGGTCGCTCCCAGGAGGATCAAGCCTTGATTCAAATTCGAATGTGCGTAAATGGCACGGTGCAAAACAAGAGTGTGGGTCGTGGAGAATACTTTTCCATCCGCCGCCTCTTGAACGAGAACGACCGTCTCTTTGTGGGCGTATGATCCGGCCCGGTCCAGGGAAATATCGTGCGGTGGCGTGAAAGCGAGATCGCCGCCCTGTCCGAGCGCGACTTGCTCTTGGACTTTGCCGTTTTCAAGGATGCGCGCCTTTTTAACTTCCGAGCCCTTCGCCGAATAATTGAAACGATAGGCATGGCCGGTCTGCATGTAATAATCCAGGCGAGACGGCTTCGGATGCAGACGCGGCCAATTTGGAGGGAAGTCCTCGGCGAGCCTGCCCGGCTTGCGCGAATCCGAAGCGGCGCGGCCGAAAATCGAATTTGCGATTTGGGCGGTATAGAACCTGTCTTGGCATTCGCCCACTACGAACAGCCATACCCGCGAGTTGGTCGCGGATTCGATATCCAGGAAAACTTTGTTATCGCTTTTTGTTATCGTGGCGGCGTAGATTTCGACTTTTCGGGAGGCATAGTCGCTCAGTCTGTAGAAAGCCCGAAGGTCGATGCTTTCGTCGAACTTTTCCGAAGCGCCGTTGTCGCTTCGAACATGGTAGCGTTGGACCAGCGCGCCGTCTTTTTTCCTGGTTTGTTCTCCCAAAGATATCCAAATGTAGGGCGGACATTTTTCTTCGTAATCCTTGCCGTCTTCGGCGATGATCGGCGGGCAGGCGAGCAGGGCGAAGGCGAGGGTCAACATCGACGATTTTGGTGCTACGCGATTTTTGGTAACCATGTTTTCCTCCAATTATTTAAGATGAGATCGAAAATAATCGGTACCGAGAGGAAAAATGAGCAGTGAAAGGCTCAATGGTTGCGCGCGGTTTCCGAAAAAGAATGAAACCGGCGGCGGGCGTCTTTGCTTCTGTTTGAAGGGAAGCGCGACCGAATCCTCGTCAGTCCGTTTTGCCGAACTCGGCGACCGGCAGGTCTTCTGGCTTCCCCGCCCGGCCGACGGCCTTCCCGTCGCGCTTTGGCGCGACAGTGGCGCAAATGAATGTCGGTCGGGTTCCCCGCCCGGAATCGACGGGCAGGGCGGAGTTACAGCGGCGGGACCGCTCCCGATTTCCACGGGATTCCCTATTGTCGCCGGGCGTTGCGCCCGATGGCGACCGGTTGCCAATAACGTCCTTGTTGTCGAACAGGGGTAAGTCCCCGGTACCTCCTTTCTCCTGCGATTAGCCGCAGGACCGCGATTTGTATTTCGTTAAAAAAGAAGAACGTATATCAAGTCAATCGCAACGTTCCTTAATTCCGGTTCGACGATCAAACCCGTTGACTGCGAGTGCCATTGGCCATATAATTGGACCGAAATTCAGGTCAACCAAAACAGAGGATTGCAACATGAACATATTATCCGTCTCCGAAGCCAAAATGAAATTAAGCGCCCTTGTCGATTCCGTTAGCGAGACCGACGAAGAGGTGGTCATCACGAAAAACGGACGGCCTGTCGCTGTACTGGTCAGCCCGGACGAATTCGCAAGCTGGAGGGAAACCATGGCGGTTCGCTTTGACGCGGACTTGATGGAGGAAATCAGGAGCGGACTGAAATCGCTGAAAGACAATAAGGCCGCATTGTATACCTTGGAAGAACTGTTGCCGGAGTGACGACTCCCGACTGCAAAAATTTCATCCTCGAGGTGCCGGACGACGTCGCCGCCGCTTTGAGAAAACTGCATCCGATCATCAAATCCCATATTCGATCCGGTTTGCGAAATGTCCTCCAAAATCCTTATGCCGGCAAAATACTTAAAGACGAACTGGCAGGTCTGAGAAGCTTCAGAGTAAAGCGCTACCGAATTATCTATCGTATCGATTCCAAGAAAAGACAAATCGCCATCGTCGCTATCGGCCCGCGAAAAGTCATTTATGAAGAAACCTATCGAATTATCGTAGACAATCATGATTGATTGCAGGGCGTCCCTTCGGGGTGTATTTAGAAATTCAGATTCACGCCCGCCAGGAAACGCAGTCCATCGTCCGGATAGCCTTGATGGATCTCGAAATCCCTGTCGAGCAGGTTGTATACGTTCAGAAACAATTCAAGGGGCTTGCCTTTGATCGTCACGGGCTGGATCGCCTTGAGGTCCACCGTGACGAAATCGTCCAGCTCCTGGGATTTTTTTCCCTCCGCTTCGCTGAAACGGTCGGATTCGTAGCGTACATCCGCCTCCAGGCGAGTGTCCGCGGTCGGCACTTTGTATCTCGCGGTGGTTTTGAACTTGTGTCGGGGGGTATAGGCCAGCTCCTTACCGGTTTCGTCGTTTTCGGAATCCTGGAGGATATAGCTGACGTCGAACTGAAGGTTAGCGTCCCAGGCGTATTTCAAGGAAAGCTCGACGCCGTGTCGCCAGGCCTTGTCCGTATTGACCGGCTGGTACACGAGGTCGTCGCCGCGAAGATACACGATGGCGTCGCTGGTGTCGGTCCTGAAAACGGATGCTTGCAGAACCCGATCCTTGAAAAAACGGTGTTCGACGCCCAGGTCGCAGGACCAAATTTTCTCCTCTTCCAGGTCCGGGTTTCCCCGCACTTGGTCGATGGAGCCGTGGCTGGGCTGGTAGAGCTGTCCGAAGGTGGGGATGTTCACAGAATAGCCCGCGTTGGTTTTGATCAGGGTCTTGTCGGACAGTTCGTAGCCCAGGCCGCCGGAAGCGCCCGAATTGAAGCCGAAATCGCTGGTGTCGTCGCCCCTGAGGCCCAGGATGACGGTTGTCTTGCCGAAACGCCTGTCGTACTGGGCGTGAATTCCCGCAGCGACCCTGTGGTGTTCCCCCGTGACGGTGTGATCGACATCGTCGCGTTCCAGAATTCCCCCCAGACGAAGCATCCACAGCCCTTCCTCCTGGGACCAAGTGAAATCCGCCTTCGTCCCTAATTTGGTGTCATCCAAGTCGGAAACGAACCCGGATTGGGATTCGTCCTTCAAATCGACTTGATCGGCGTAGGCTTTCAAGGAATAGTCCCCCGTCTCTCCCATGAATCCCTTGGCCTGGAAGTCGAGGGAACCCTTTTCGTATCGCTGCCTGGCGTCGGGGGTGGGATTGTCCTCCGGGCCTGCGGAACCGTACTCCGAGACGTAGTATTGGCCGTTCAGGTCGTATTGGATGTCGCCTTCGGTTTTGCGGTCGTAGTGAAGGCTGAAGACGCCCTTGTCCTTGTCGCTGTTGGTCCGCTTGCCGTTCATGCGCTCCCCGGCGGAAGTCAGCATGACCGTGGAATCCGGCATGTTCGCGATATAGCTGAGGCTGCCGTCGACCGATCCGTAGGAGCCGCCGCTCAGTTTCATTCGGGCCGAGTGTTCGGTCTTTTCGTCGTCGCCCTCGGGTCCCGGCGTTTTCCGGTCGAAATCGTGGGTGACGATGCCGATGGCGCCGTCGGTGGCTCCCGGACCAAGCCAGACCGGGACCGGCGGCTTGAAGACGGTCACGGACTTTACGGTCTCTATGGGTATGGACGACAAGTCCGCGCCGCCGTACTGGCTCGAATTGAGAGGACGCCCGTTGAGAAGGATCAGCACCCCGCCCGATTTTCCCGAACCGCGAATCGAAATCCTCGAGCCGATGCCCGCCGAAGACCGGACTTCCACGCCCGGCATGCTGTTCAAGGTCTCCTCCATGCTCAGGAAGTTTCGCTCCAGGATCTCTTCCCTGTCGATCACGGTCACTTGCTGGGGATGGTTTCGAATGTATTCGTCGAGCTTGTCAGCCGTGACGGTGACGTCGTCCAGGACGGCGGGCGTCTCCAACCCGACGCCGTGGCTTTGTCCATGGTCGTTGGCGGTACCGTGATGCTGCGCGGAAACGAACGCGTTGCTGAAAAAAACGACAATGCATGCTCCGAACCAAGCAGCAATCCATTTTCCGATGTTGCCGAGATATTCCATTTTATTCCCCCGGTACAGGTTGATATGCACCTCCAAGATGGAGATTTGGGCGGCGAGCCCGGTGGAAACGGCGACCGACGGGAAACTGATCGCCCCGGGCGAGATCCCGACGGGTATGCTTGAGAACGGTCGTCATTGGTCCTTCCTTTCGTCCGATTTAGCCTGAAATCCCGTTGCGAGCGCGGCGAAAGCCTTGTACAGGACGACGGGCAATTCATCGGCTCGCTCCTTTTCGACGAAATTGACGTCCGAACCCGTCCCGAAATCCTGGCGGCGACGGTTGCGCAGGCGCTGTCGAAAAAGGACAAGTCCTTGATCGCCCCTTTCCGGTATTCGTCGCTGATCGCCAGGGCGGACTCCATAAAGGAGGCGTAATAAGGAATCGAAAGCAAGCGTTCCAGCCCGGATGCCAAATTTTTCGGATCTGATTCGCCGGCAAAGGTTTGCGCAAGTTTTTCGAGATCGATTTTGCGCTCGTGCAGCCTTTGAAAAACGTTCCTGTCCGGCCGGATTCCGTTTTGCCTGGAAACGGCTTCGACGACTGCGGCGTAAACCGCCTTGGCGACCAGTTCGCCGATTTTGGCGCGGCCGCCCGTAAAATCGACGGTCGGCCCCTCGCCTCGAATTACGACGATGTTGTCCGTGCCCGTGCCTGTGGCGCGATGCTCCAGAGGGGTGTAGGTGCTGCGGATATCCAGGTCCAGAAGAGCGGCGGTCTTGGCCTCCGTGGCGGTAATGACCGCCTTGGCCATGGCGCCGTCGGTCAATTTCCGGTTGGTCAGAACAATCATGTTGATGGTTCCGTGTTCCACGTAGTCGCCCGAATCCTTGGACATGCGAAGGGCGTTGCCCCGCATCCGCGAAATCGCAATCCAAGGAGACGGCACTGCGGGTCAAGACCGCGTTTTTCAGCACGGCATTTTCGCTGTCGGCGAACAGGGGCATATAGAGCACCGTCGCCAGCCGTTGAACGAAATGCCCGACGCGAACGGAAGCCCGGCAGGTCAGGTCGCAGGGAAACATGAGGACCGAACCGTTTTTCAAGGCGTCCACGCCGTTCCATCCGTCCCTGTTCAGCAACGCCCGCACCTTCTCCTCGTTTTCATGGCAGCCGAAAACGACTTGGGGATTGAAGCGCTTCCACTGTTCCAGCGAGACGAGGACTGCGAAACCGTTTTTGCCCGACCGGGGAGTCAGGCCCCCGGCCGCTTCGATCACTTCGTTAAGAAAGGAGTCGTTCCCGGGCCACATGAGATTTTCTCCGGCCAGCACTCTTGCTACGCGCTTCCGTTTTTCGGGAGGGACGGTTTTCAACCTGGCCTTCGCCAGGTCGATTTGCTCGCAGTTGAGGCGGACGATTTCCGCGGCTCGCTCCTCGCAATCGAAAAGCCGCCCGAGATCCTCCATTTGGCGAAAAGCGTCTTCAACCTTCTTCACGGACATGAACATCACCTTGACATCCGATGCTTCGAAACGTTGGAGAGCCTCTTCGTGGGAGGGCGCGGCGATGACGAGGTCCGGTCGGCAGCCGACCACCGCCTCCATGTCCGGGTGGAAGTAGTTTCCCAGGTTTTTTATCCGAAGGCCGCTGTTCGCAAGCAAGTCCTGGCGCGTCAACCCGACAAGGACGTCCTGGCGACCGAAGGCGACCAGCGTTTCGGTCGCGTAGGGCGCAAGGCACGCCACCCTTTTCGGCGACGATTCGAAACGCAGCTTTCTCTTCGCCGAATCCGTCAAAACCACGGGAAATCCCGCGCCGAAAACGGCGGTCGAAGCGAGGAACAACAGACACCCGAGAAACACGCAAGATGCGAAAAACAATTTGGCCGAAACCATGGCAACACTCCAAACAGACAGCGGTTCGCAACTTCAGGGCAAAAAAAAACCGCGCCTTTTTTCCAAAAGGCGCGGTCGATCCGTTTTTATCAACCCGTCCGGGATTCGTATTGTCGATGGGCGATACACCGTCGCCCGCCTCCGTGTTTCCTTTCGCGGAAACAATCGAGGCGTCGATTTCGAGCAAGTCTTCTGGCTTCCGGGTCGTTCTCCGGTTCGAACCTTCCCGTCGATTTCCTCGACAGTGGCCGCCGGTCTGAAAATCCTTCCGGCTTTTTTCGAACCTTCGTCGCCGGTTACAGCGGCGGGTCCGCGCCGGTCTTCCACCGGCTTCCTTTTCAATCCCTATAAGGGAACTCGAATCGCATCGCGAATCGTTTAGCAGGGAAGTTCGGGCTTGTCAATCCAAAAACAATTCGGATAGAATTCGGATAGAAAACCGGCCACCCGAGAAGATCGTTGCGGAACAATTTCGGCCAAAGGGTTTGAAAAAAGGTTCGTCGCGCAATTGCGGGTGGGGGATATCGAACAGAGGAAACACCGAACAGCAAGGAGGACGCTATGAACGTAAAGAATCCAAAGGGATGGGGATTGCCTTTGGCTGCATCGCTTCTGCTTGGCCTTGTCCTGTCCGCGGCTTCCGCCGAAGAAGGCGAAAAGGCGAAGCAAGTCGATTGCGTTGCCTGCCATCTGGAAAGGACCCCTCAAATCGTAAACGACTGGAAACTGAGCAAGCACCATGAAAACGAGGTGGGCTGCGCCGAATGCCACGGGGACGGACACCGGACGGCGAAGGACGTGGAAAAGGCGGAACTGGCGGGACCCGAAACATGCGCGCAATGCCACGAGGAACGGGTGTCCCAGTTCAAGAAGGGCAAGCACGCCCTGGCTTGGAAAGCCATGAACGCCATGCCGACCATCCATTGGCAACCCATGTCCCTCGCCGAAGGTCTTAAAGGCTGCGGCGGATGCCACAAGCAGGGCCTGAAATCGGACGAAGAAATGGAAAAGCTCAAGAAAACGAGCCCGGGCTTCGGTCTCGCCTCCTGCGACGCGTGCCACACCCGGCACCTGTTTTCCAGGAAGGAAGCCCTCCAGCCCCAGGCCTGCCGAACATGCCACATGGGAATCGACCATCCCCAATGGGAAATGTACGAATCCTCCAAGCACGGCGTTCGTTTTCTCCTGAAACAAAACGGAGTCCTGCCCGAATCGGCCGCGGCCCCCACTTGCCAGACCTGCCATATGGAAGACGGCGATCACGCGGTCAGGGCCGCGTGGGGATTTCTCGCGGTTCGCCTGCCCATGCCGGAAGACAAGCAGTGGGCCGAGGACCGCGCGACAATCCTCCAAGCCCTGGGTGTGCTGGACCCCCAAGGCAATCCCACCGCCCGCCTCGACGTCGTCAAAGCCGCCGACGTAGCCCGGCTCACCCAAGAGGAATGGCAAAAGGACCGAGACGAAATGCTCGCCGTTTGCGACCGGTGCCACTCCATCAACTTCGCCGAAGGGGAACTCGCCAAGGGCGACGACATGATCCGCGAGGCCGACCGCCTCATGGCCAAGGCGATCCGCATCGTGGCCGGACTCTACGAGGACGGTCTGCTGAAAAAACCGGAAAGCTACGCCTACGCGTTTCCCGATCTGCTTACGTTCCACGACGCCCCCACCGTGATCGAACAGCGACTTTTCCTGATGTTCTTGAAACATCGCATGCGCGCGTTCCAGGGAACGTTCCACGCCAATCCCGACTACGCCCTCTGGTACGGCTGGAGCGAGATGCAACGGGATTTGACATACATCCAAGAGGCCGCCGCAGAGCTGCGGGAAAAGAAAGGGAAAAATTGACATGCTCCCGGAATTTCTTCGACCCCTTTTCCGGGAATGCGAGCTTGAAGAAATAGATGTGAATCGGCATTCCGATTTCATCATGGCTCGAGTCATGGAAAGGGGCAACTTGGAGGCCATGCGTTGGCTTCGAAAAACCTACGAAAGCGAAGAAATGATTTCGTTCATGGAAAGAAGAGGCAGGCTTGTACTGCCTCTTCGGGAATTGAATTACTGGGTGTTCGTCGCCGGGGTTTCCGACGAAAAAAGAAGATTGTGGTTGGACGAAGCAGCCCGAAAAAAGTGCGTTTGGAGAGACCGCCATGCATATTGACATCCTGAGCGCGGTCCAGAAAAAAGTCCTTCTGCGCCTCGCGCCGGCACTGTCGAACACGGATTTCTACATGGCCGGAGGAACGGCGCTTGCGCTTCAAATCGGTCACAGGCCATCGGTGGATTTCGATTGGTTCGTATCGAAGCTGGGCGCACCTGAAAATCTGTTCCGGAAACTGGACGGTCACGGCATCGGATATCAAGTCGTCTCCGTGGAATTCGAAACCGCTTCGAGCAGCTTGTCCGGAATGTTGTGCAGGGCGAACGGGTTGGTTTTCTTCAGCCATTCTCTCATGTCCTTGTCCAGGGCGACTTTGCGGGCGAAGCGTTCGTACATCCAGTCGTCTATCGCGTCGGCGGTGGCGTCCCAGCCGAAGACGATGTCCATTGCCTTGGAGATGTCGCCCGCGCCCTCGTATCCGTGGCGTTTCAAGCCCTCCAGCCATTTCGGGTTGAGCAGGCGGGAGCGAAGGACGTGGCGGGCTTCTTCCGACACGCTTCGCACGACCACGTTGTCGGGGTCGGCGGAGTCGCCCGCGAGCGAAAGCAAGGGGCCGTCCTGGACCGAGCGCACGGCCGCGATCAGTCCTCCGTGGTAGTTGTAGAAATCGGTGCAGGACATCATGTCATTTTCCCGCGAGTCCTCGTTTTTGACCGTGACGGCGACCCTGGGGAGATTTCTTTTAAACAGATCTTCCGACGGTTCTCCGAAGGCGTTTGGGCCGTAGGCGCAGGAGGACCATCGAACGAACATGGCGCCGAGTTCGTCCTTTTCCTTCCAGGCCTTGGACTCCACGAGCTGCGCGACGCCCGCGCCGTAGCTGCCGGGGGCGGAGCCGAAGACGCGGAAGGTCGCCTGCCGGAAAGCGGTTCGTTCGTCCAGACCTTTGTTCGCAAGGTCCCGCATGTCGGCGAGCACGTGGCGGCGGACGAAGTTGCCGTCGTGGCTCTCCTTCAGCGAAGCGACCATTTGCACCGCCTTGTCGATCAGATCGACCGAGTAGAAATTCCTTCCGGTGGGAAGAATGCGGGCTTGCCCTCTGCTGGGCGCTCCCGAAGGCCCCGGAGGAACGAACCGGCCTTCCAGCGCGTTCAGGCAGGCGGCGATTTCGTCGCGGGTATCGAGCAGGCGAGGGTGCAGTTCGTCTCGGATGAAAGCGAGAACGGCCGACACCTCGGGATGGCTTTTTCCCAAGTGTCTCTCCTGGATTTCCTCGAGACGCTTGCGACCGTCGGGTTCCTCCAGCAGGTCCGAAACACAGGAGGTTGTCGGTTCCTCCGTAGCGATAGTAGCGGCCCAGCACGTTCCAGTGCTCCTGTTCGAGGCCGTCGGAGAATTGCCGAACCGCCCGCATGGAACCGGGGTTGCTCCCGGTGGGCTGCACATGGAACCATGGCTTTTTTTCGCCTTTGGCGCGGCGGTTTTGCACGGCCGCCGAAAGAGAGTCCCACGCCGGAAAGGAGCGGGGCCCTGCCATGAGGGTCATGACCACCGCGTCGGCGGACAAGGCATGACGCACGAACTCTTCCTGCTCCGCCGGATCGTCCTCCAGCTGGGTGCGGGTTCGAGCGTAAACGCGCAAAGGGCCGACCCGTTTTTCGAAAAGGCGGACCGCTTCGCCCAAGTTGGGTATTTCGTTGGATGTGACGCTAAAATAGACAATGTTCATATTGGCCGCTCGATTCGAATCATCTCAGCCAGTAGAATTCTACGAGGCCTTTTTGATCGATGATATCGAATTCGTGATGATCGGTGGATATCAACTTCGCATGTTTTTGTATAGAGAAACCGAGGGCAAACGAGTCGGCGAGGGAAACCCTTTCGTTTACTTTAAAAAAAAGCCGCCCGCTCCAATAAACAGTCCGGACAAAGCCTGAAAAATTTCCAACCTGTGCGAAGGGCATTTTTTCGATCAGGAACCAGAGACGGCAAGCGAGTTTTTTCGTGTTATTGAGGCCCCTGCCGCACAAGGTCGAAATGTTTGCGAAAATCAGAATTCGACGGACAATCCCGTTTCGATATAGAACCCGTCGAGCACGTAATACGAGGTGAGGGGTTCTCCTCCGGGTTCGGTCAGCTCTCCGTCGCCGTTGAGCGGACGTTCGATCTCCTCGTCGAATATGTTCTTGCCGAGGACCCAGATTTTGTATTTGTTCCAGGCATAGGAGACGCACGCGTCGAAGGTGGTCTTGGACGGATACTCCAGGCGGTTGAGGTAGTCCAGGT
>CAZNTU010000079.1:0-23545 GCA_964575975.1 uncultured Desulfobacteraceae bacterium | reverse complement strand
GGATCGAACATGCCGTACCGACACCCCCCTAACCCCCCTCAAGGGGGGAATTGCAGCCCGACCCCTGATCCCCCTCAAGGGGGGAATTGCGGACCAACCGCACAGCGACTGTTTCGGTTCGCCAAATCCTCCCGGACCTTGTCCTTCTGAATTTCGATCTGCTTGTCGGTAAGACCGAGGTTTCGCACCAATTCCTCGTTGACGAAAAGGTCTCCCTCTTGGGTCATGGCCCCGAACCCGGCTTCGGTGTTGTACGGAAGCTGTATTTTTCTGACGACGATCAAGTCCATGGGACATGCCAACGCTTCCCTGACCTTCAGCGCCACGGGCACGCCCCCCATGGGAATCGCCAGGAGAAAAAGGTCTTTCGCCTCCCGATATTCGGACGCAAGCATCCTCCCGAGCCGCTCGACCGCGTCGAATCGGTCTGCGAAAACGCGGGAACGGTTCCGAAGGTCCTTTTTTTCGTGTATTTTCGCGGTCATGCCAAATGTTACAGGTTTTAGTCGTTGAGTTTTAGGTATCAGGTCGTCCCTAAAAATAGGACTTGGACCGCGAGAATCAAACACGGGGATTTTCGCGCATTCATTCGTGTTATTCGCGCAATTCGCGCTTGGTTTTTTCGCGGCTTGTTTGTTGCGCCGCCCAAGAGATTCGGAACAGCCGCGTCAGTTCGTCGGCATCGAACGACGGCCATTTTTCGGAAACGCCGTTTCTGAGTGCTTCGATGCCTTTTCCGGGTTCCAGTACTTCGCCGATGACCGCGACCTCGATGCCCTCGGCTTCGATTTCGCCCGCGATTTTTTCACTGGCTTCGGGCGGACAGCAGATCAGCAGGCTTCCGGAACCGATCAGACCCATGGGGTCGATGCCAAACAAACGGCAAATCTTTTGGGTTTCGGGGAAGACGCGGATTTTTTCCAGATCGACGCGGATTTTCCTTCCTCCTGCGGCGCCGAGTTCTTCCAGAGCGGTGGCGAGTCCGCCTTCGGTCACGTCGTGCAGGGCCGTCGCCATCCCTGAACGCGCGGCGATTTTCGCCTCCTTCAGGATGCCGATCCGGTCGAGAAAATTTCGGCACGCGTCGATTTCGGAATCGGAAAGGCCCAGTGCTTTCAGCCGCTCGGCGAACTCCCTGGCGATCACGGCGGTCCCCTCCACGGCGACGCCTTTGGTCAGCATCACCAGATCCCCGGCTTTCATGCTTTTCTTGTCTATCAGTTCGTTTTTTCGAACCGTTCCGGCCATGAGGCCGGTCACGACGGGGCGGGTCACGGCGTCGGTGATTTCCGTGTGTCCTCCGCACAGGGTGATATCCCATTGGAGACACATTTGTTCGAGTTCCTCCATGACTTTCCAGATTTGCGAGGGCGTGGAACCCGGGGGAAAAAGAATCGTGGCAAGCATCCATCTGGGCGTGGCGCCCGACGTGGCGATGTCGTTGGCGTTGACGAGCACGGCGTACCGCCCGATGGAGTCGGTGGCGAACGTGATGGGGTCCGTCTTCAGGATCGCGACCTCCTCGTCCGAGACATCGACTGCGGCCGTGTCCTCCCCCACTCCGGGGCGAACCAGCACGGCCGGGTCCTTGAACTCGAACTGGTTCAGGAACAATTCCAGGAGATCGTTGGGGAGCTTTCCGCCGGCAAGCCCGATTCCCATGCGCACGATATTCTTCAGTTCCGGCAGGCTTTCGATCGTAAAATCGCTCGGCACGTCGATGGCCTTGCCGCCGGGACTCAAGTACACGGTAACGGCGCCCGCGCGGTTTCCGGCCTCGATGTCGAAAACGAAATCCCCCGTCACCACGATCTCCTCCGGCTTTACTCCCAGGCGCTCGGCCGCCAGAAGAACGCCGTCCTCGCTGGGCTTGGGTCTGGCCGGGTCGTCTCGAGAAACGATCACGTCGAAATCCTCGGGAGAGAGGTCCGGGAAATTTCCCAGGGCTCTTAAAACGGATTTCCCGCTGTTCCGGGTGATGATTCCGACGAAAATCCCCTTGGATTTCAAAAAGGCGACGATCTCCCCCGCCCCTTCGTTGGGAACGCTTTTCTCGGCTGCCGCAAGCTCGAAACGGTCAAGCGCCTCCCTTGCCTCGCCGACTTTGTCCTTCTCGCACATTTCCTCGATAAATTCGAGGACGGGGGTTCGAAGAGGGCACCCGATCTGCATTTTGACGATGGAAAAATCCAGCGCGCCCGGCGCCGTAAGTGTCCCGTCGAAATCGAACAGGACCGCCTTTGCGCGAAACGGTTTTGAAGTGTGCAATTTTTCTCCCGGAACCGAATCGGCCGATCAGGAAGCCTGCTCGGGTTTTTTGATTCCCCTGATCAGTATTTCGAACGCGATATCCATGGTAGGTTTCAAGAAGTTCTTTTCGGAATCGATGATCCGTTTGCTTTCCTCCCAGAGAACCAAGCCCGAAAACAAGGACCAGACGACGTCGGTAAGCGCGTGGGGATGCTCGTCGATAAACAACCCCTGCTCCACTCCCTCGCGAAAAATCTTGGCCATTTCGCCCATGGCTTTTCGGGACATTTCCTTCATTTCGGACAGAATCTGGGGGGACAGATTCATCAGGGTCTCGCTGGATTGGAGGTGAAACATGTTGATGATGATCAGCGGGTCGAATTCGAACACGTCGTACAGGGCGTCCTTCAAAGCCATGATTTTTTCGGCCGGCCCGTCGTCCTTCTCCCTGGTGACGTGCTCCAGTCTGATGAGAAGGTACTGCAAGATCCGGAACGACAGGGACGCGAAAAGCTCCTCCTTGTTCTTGAAATAAAGATAGAGCGTGCCGGTGCTCAGTTCGGCCTCCCTGGCGATATCCTCCATGGTGGTCTTGCTGAATCCCTTCTCCGAAAACACCCGCTTTGCCGCCACCATGATCTGCTGGCGTCTTCGTTCCCTCTCCCGTTCCTTTCTTTCTTCTATTCCCATAGTTTCGAACTCTTTCCGTATGTTCCCGATCTTTTCCGTCATCCGCGCGCAATGGTCGCGTCGCGTCGTCGAAAGGCGCAGCGCCGAAGTTTAAAATTTTATTGGTTCTCGAACTACTTTAAACCAGCGAATATAATGAATTCAATTCATCGGGTCAAGAAGAATGTTGTTCCCTCTTTTCTCTCGCTCTTTGTCCGACGACGCATTGGATCCCGTTTCCCTTGAAGGCCGGAACGAAGCATTTGCTGTCGGAAACGCAGGCGGCCTTTTTCCGGTCTCCGGAACGCCATCTTTCGACTAGGCCCGGCTCCCGGATGAAAGGTCTGCTCATGGAAACGAAATCGGCAATTCCGTTTTCGAGGATGCTCTCGGCGACCTCCGGGGAACGAATGCCTCCGACAAGGATCAAAGGGACGGAAACTTCTTTCCGGAAAGCGACGGCCCTATCCTTGAAATAGGCCTCGTCTTCTTGTTTTGCTATGCCGGTCCTGGCAGGATTCAACTTGCCGGAAACCACGGTCCCGCCGCTAATCTCCAAGGCGTCAGCCCCGGATTGCTCGAATATTCGCCCGGCGTGCATGGACTCGTCCGGAGAAAGCCCGCCGTCGACAAAGTCTTCGCAATTCATCTTAATCAGGATCGGATAATCGGGTCCGACGGCTTCCCGAATCTTTTCGATGGTCTCGGCGGCCATCCGCGCGCGTTGTTCCAAGATTCCGCCGTACCGGTCGGCTCTTTTGTTGAACGCGGGGGACAGGAATTGGCTCAGCAAGTACCCGTGGGCGGCATGCACCTGCACGCCGTCGAAACCCGCCCGCTTCGCTCTCGACGCGCCTTCCGCGAAAGCCTCCTGCACGGCTCGAATGTCGTCCAGGCTCATTTCCCGCACGGAGGAATTCGAGTCGGTGAAATCGTTGATCGAAGACGGCCCAACGGGAGTTCCGGGAATCTCTTCTTTACTGGCGAACATGCCCGCGTGGGCGAGCTGAAGGACTATTTTTCCGTCCTTGCGATGGACCGCGTCGGCCAGTTCGGAAAGACCGTCCACAAGAGAGTCGTCATAGACTCCCAGTTGTCTCGGAGTGGCCTTGCCCGACTCGATGACAAACGCATGGCCGGTGACGATCAAACCAATGCCGCCTTCGGCCAGTTCCGCAAGGGTTTCGATCAGTTTCGGCGTGCAAGCGCCTTCGTCGGTCGCCATGCCCTCCCAGGTGGCCGAACGAACGAAACGGTTTTTCAAGGTCATCCCGCCGATTCGACCGGGTTCGAACAATTTTGACAAAATCTCCTCCCCAATTTGTTTCCAAAGTCTTAAAAAAGCCGCATCACTTCGAAAGAATTCGAATCCAAATCCACGAGCATAAGGCTGTTGCGCAAGTTTTTCCCTCTCTTCAGGAGTACCTTGACGACTTCGGCACATTCCAGCGAGGAGAAAAAAGAGACCGCGTGCGGAAGGCATCCCAGGAATTCCTCTGCGCCCTTCCCAGGGATTTCCTTCGGATCTCCGTAAATCAAACGAAGACCTTCGTCTCCGGGGAAAATCGTGGTCAGCTGTCCTGTCGCCCCCGCCACTGCCGCGGAAACCATAGGCCTCTTCAATCTTTTCGCGGCTTCTTGAACGATAAATCGCGTTATGACGTTGTCGAGGCAATCCACGACGATATCGGCATCCGCCAGGAGCCTTTCGGCATTCTGTCCGTCCAGGAACTCGTCGTGGAACGCCACTTGAACGGAACCGTTTATCTCCCCTACCCTCCGGGCCGCCGTTTCGGCCTTCGAGCACCCGATCCGGGCATGGGTACTGTAGAGCTGGCGATTGAGGTTGGAGTCGTCGAAAACGTCGCCGTCCATCAGGACAAGTCCACCGACCCCGATCCGGGCGAGAATTTCGACGACTCCTCCGCCCAAGCCCCCAAGGCCGACAACCGCGGCGGTGGATTTCAAAAGCCTGACTTGATCCTCCGGTGAAAAAGATTTGAAATTGCGAATGTAACGATTGGGAAAAATCCCGTTTTCAAGAGCCTCTATCTCGATCAAACGAGGGGAAATTTTCAGTTCGCGGGCCAATGCGAACGTTTTTTCGGTCGAAAGCCCCATATAGCGGGAACCGTCAGGAAATTCGGATACGGTGGATTCGGCGCGGATGCTGCCAATCAAACCGGAGTATCGCATCATCCGCCTCCCACCGGCGGAAAAATGCCCACGCGCTCGCCGCCTTTCAGGACTGTATCGACGCCTCGCCTGACCCCGTTTATGAATACCAGCTTGGCCTCCCTTTGCGGAATGCCGAGCGCTTCGATCAGCGACAGAACGGTTGCGCCTTCCTCCACCGGATAATTTTCGGCCGAATCGGGTAAAAACTTGTTAAGCGTGGCGTAAAGTTTTAAATCGATGTAGTTTGTCATGACGATTTCTTTTCAATTCGGTTTTTCGGTTTAGCCGGGTCTGTTGTTTATAACTTCGAGCACCTATAATAAACGAAAAACCGCGAATCAACAATACTTGAAAGGCAAGGCTTGCCTATGGCCATTGTAAACACGATCATCCCCATTTTCGCGATCATCGGCTTGGGGTGGGTCGCGCGGGCGAAAGGTTTTCTCCCGGAAACCTTTGCCGGCCCGGCCAACAGGCTCGTCTATTATTGGGCGATTCCCGCCATGATTTTCAGGTCCATTTCCGGGGGGTCCTTCGAGGCCAATTTCAACCCTGCGGTTTTATCCGCAACCTTGACAAGCGTTCTCATTTTGTTTTTTATGGCATGGGTGGCGGGAATTCTTTCGCGGATCGAAAAAAATCAACTGGGGCCTTTCGTTCAAAGCTCGTTTCACGGCAACCTGGGATACATCGGTCTGGCGGTGGTGTTCTATCATCTTGGCGAAGAAGGCCTTGTAAAAGCGGGCATTATTGCCGGGTTCGTCATGATTTTTCAAAATTTTCTCGCGGTGGTGATTCTCAGGGTCTATTCTGATCGCTCGATTTCCGGAAACAACATGAAATCCGTGATTTCCGGAATTTTTTCGAACCCGGTAATCTTGTCTGCAATGGCGGGCATTGCGGTTTCGTGGGGACGAATCGACATACCGGACGTATTGGACAAAAGCCTTGAAATTATAAGCGGCATGGCGCTCCCCCTTGCTCTTCTTCTGATCGGAGCATCCCTTTCGTTCGAATTGATCCGGCACAAATTGGCGCCGGCGCTTCTCTCATCCTTTTTAAAATTGGCTGTTCTTCCAGGTACGGGATGGCTTCTCTATAAATTGGCGGGCGCGCATGCGGACGATTTCTTGCCGGGGCTGATACTTCTGGCCGCGCCTGCGGCCACTTTGGTCTACGTAATGGCGCTGGAGACGAAAAGCGACGCCGAGTTCGCCGTCGCCGACATTTCATTGAGCACGCTTTTGTCGGCGCCGAGTTTTGCCATATGGCTTATGGTGACGGGATAGGAAAAGTTCCTTGATCCATTTTTTTCATTTGAAATTGGCATCCAAACTTTTTAGACTGATCGCAATCAGTCGCTTTTCGGAACCAAACGAAGCGCAAAAAGAAAGAAAGGAGATAGGTTTGAAGGTTCTTGTGACGGGGGGGGCGGGGTTTATCGGCTCCCACATAGCGGACGCGCTTGCGCGCCGAGGCGACGAGGTGGTCGTCTACGACAATCTTTCCACGGGCCTCATGTCGAACTTGGCCGAATCCGGCGATCGCGTCCGTTTCGTGCGGGGAGACATCCGGGACTACGACGGCCTTCTCTCGGCTTCCGAAAAATGCGACCTTGCTTTTCACTTGGCAGCCATGGTTTCGGTCCCTCAAACGGTGGAGGAGCCTCTCGAGTCGAGCCGCGTCAACGAGCAGGGAACCGTTCACGTGCTGGAAGCATGCAGGCAAAACAAGGTCGGACGAGTGGTGTTCTCAAGTTCGTGCGCGATCTACGGCGACGCCCCCGGTCTTCCGAAACGGGAAAACATGCTCCCGAAACCCCAAACTCCGTACGCGGTACAGAAACTGGCCGGAGAATACCACGCGCTCGTGTACTACGATCTTTACGGTCTTGAAACGGTTTGCCTCAGATACTTCAATGTCTTCGGACCTCGCCAGAACCCGTCGTCGCCTTATTCCGGGGTCATATCCATATTTTTGGACAAAGCGGCGCGGAACGGGAAGCCTGTGATATACGGCGACGGATCCCAAACCCGCGACTTTGTTTTCGTCAAGGACGTAGTCGATGCGAATTTGCTGGCGGCCGAGACTCCTGGCGCCGCCGGAAAGATCATAAACATAGGGACCGGAGTTCAAATCGACATCAACAAATTGTGGGAAATGATCCGGCGGATCAACGAGATTGGCACGAGTCCCGAATATGCTCCCCCAAGAGTCGGGGACATCCTGCAGTCGGAGGCGGATACGGAAACGGCCAAGCGAACATTGAATTTCAGGCCTCGGCATTCCGTTTATGAGGGGTTGAAAATTACAAGCCACTGGTATGCCGGCAAAATCTAAACAGACTGCCGAAGATTCAAGCTTCGGAGGTCGATCGCCGGCCAAAATCGAAACCAATCATTTTAAAAAACTATAATCGCACAAAAAAACGGGGGTTATCGCAGAATGAAATTAACCATGGTGGGAGTAGGATATGTAGGGATCGTTTCGGGAAGCGGCTTCGCGAACTTGGGAAACGACGTCGTCTGTCTGGACGTGGACGATTCCAAGATCGGCATGCTCCAGGACGGCAGGATGACCATCTACGAACCCGGTCTGGAGGAAATCTTCCGGGCGAACGTGAAGGCAAAAAGGCTGACTTTCACGACCGACCCGAAAATGGCGTTCCAGGAATCCGAAATCGTTTTCATTTGCGTGGGGACTCCGCAAGGCAGCAATTGCGAGGCGGACCTCTCGGCGGTGAAAGCCGTCGCGGCCGACATCGGAAAATACATGAACGGCTACAAGATCGTGGTGAACAAGAGCACCGTTCCAGTGGGCACGGCGGACCTTGTTCGAAAAATCGTCAAGGAAAACCAGAGCCAACCGTGGGAGTTCGACGTGGTCTCCAACCCCGAATTCCTGAGAGAGGGCGCGGCGGTCAAGGACTTCGAGAATCCCGACCGGATCGTCGTCGGCACGGACAGTCCCAAGGCGCAAAAAATCATGAACCAGTTGTACAGCTCCTTGGCCAGGACCGGCCGTCCGATCATGTTCACGGACATCAGGAGCGCGGAAATCATCAAGTACGCCAGCAACTGCATGCTGGCCACGCGCATCAGCTTCATGAACCAACTCGCCCTGTTCTGTGAAAAGGCGGGGGCGGACATCACCCAAGTGGCAAGGGGCATGGGGCTCGACACCCGAATCGGCTCTCGTTTTCTGCACGCCGGCATCGGGTACGGCGGAAGCTGCTTTCCCAAGGATGTCAAGGCCCTGATCGCCACTCTGAAAAAGTACGGTTGCGACGCGGACCTTTTCGAGGCCGTCGATAAAATCAACGAAAAGCAGACTGTCCTGGTTGTGGACAAGCTCCAGTCGATCATGCCCATCGAGGGCATCACGGCGGCGGTCTGGGGAATCTCGTTCAAGCCCAAGACCGACGACATCCGGGAAGCGCCTTCCCTTAAAATCATAAAACGCTTGCAAGAGCGCGGAGCGAGCGTAAACGCGTTCGACCCGGTAGCCACCGACAACGCCAGAAAAACCATCGACCACGTGAAGTTCTTCGACGATCCATACGAAACGGTGAAAGACTGCGACGCGCTCGTCGTTGCCACCGAGTGGGACCTTTTCAGAAACATAGATCTGGAACAGGTGAAGCGGCTGATGAAAAGACCGGTTATCGTCGACGGACGGAACATTTACATTCCCGAACACATGAAAGAACTCGGCTTCACATATATCGGGATCGGGAGAAGATAGGCGCGCCCGCGGCGGACGTTCCGCATAAGGTGTCGTCCGCCAAACCCATCCCGCAATTTGTCAATTGGAATCTTTTCGAAAATACGGTTAAGCTAGCACTGTTCTAATGTTAACGCTTTATCGGCTATTTTTATGGAAAGATTTTTTCGAATTGAACCCAACTATTTGAAATACCATATTATTTCGAATAGCATCATTCCGGAGGCGAAGCAATTTAAGGCGGCTGCTTTTTTTGACACTTTCTAAGAACAGTTTTAATTTAGCGATTGAAAGAGCAACAATCTCATCTCAGAAAGGAGGCCGCTATGAAAAATAGTTCCACCGCAAAAACCGGTAAAAGGATGGCAAGGTTCTGCATTTGGACGATTCGGAACCACGACGCCATCGCGGCCAACATAAGAATATATATGTTCGCGGGGGTTGCCGCTATCCTGTTTTTGTGCATAGGCGGCGTAATACATCTTAAAACGGCTTTGGTTTCCATCTTTTTGGGGGGCGTTTCCATTTGCGCTTTGCTGTGGGTCCTGATCGAAAACCGCAGGACGCAGTTGATTCGCATCGAGGATCCCGATTTGAGAAAGGAAGCCCATGCTACTATGTTGATGTTCATCGAAGCGAGAAAACACCGGATTGAAAAGAGGAACTTAAGTCGGAAGCGATTTTGGAAAAAGTTCATGCCCGAGTTGTTCTGATCGGCGGTTCGGGTTTCGGCGGCCGAAAACGTCGCCGGCTAATATTTGAATCTTTACATTCAAATCGTTTTTTGTTACGTGAAGTGGGTTGCGCGCGAGTGCTTTGCGGCGCGCGAAGTTCAGGTCCGCGAGACGGATTTTCGACATAGGGTTTCAACCAAAAACACGGGATTGCCGCGCCGAAAACAGTATGGAAAAAGCAGACCAAACCACTCACGACAAATACATCAAGGCTCTCATGGACATCAGCGGAGCCATAACATCGGATCTTTACATCGAGGACATTCTTAAGCTTATCGTAATGGTGACGGCGAAAGTCACCGGATACGAAATATGCTCGCTGTGGCTGCTCGACGAAAGCTCGGACCCGCTGAAAATACGCCTCAAGGCGGCCCATTCCATCGACTTGGACTATGTCAAGGACAGATCCCTGGACCTCTCGGAGGGAGTCGTGGGATATGTCGCAACCCATAAACGCCCCCTGATCATCAAGAATGTCCTGGAAGAACCCATGTTCAAGGAAAAGGAAATGGCCAGGAAGCTGGGGTTGGTTTCCATGCTCAGCGTTCCGCTGCAGGTCAGGGACGACAAGGTGGTGGGAGTTTTGAACTGCTTCACGATCAAGCCGTACCATTTCAGCGAAACCGAGGTGAATCTCATCCGCACCGTGGCCAACCAAGCGGCGGTCGGTATAATGAACACGGAGCTGATGGTCAAGACCAAGGTCATTCAGGAAGAGCTTGAATCCCGCAAACTTGTCGAACGAGCCAAGGAGGTCCTGATGCGGCGCAGAAAAAAGACGGGCGAGGAAGCCTACAAATGGATAAGGAAGCGAGCCATGGACACTCGCAAGTCCATGCGGCACGTGGCCGAGGCGATCCTTTTGGCGGAGGAGTTGGAATAATCCGAATTCTCGGGAGGGAGAACATGCTTATTTGACCTTGACCCACAAAATCCTGGCTACTCCCGGCCCGGGATTCTTCCACTGCGAGGGCATGGTCGAACTCAAATAAATCACGTCCCCCGCTTTCGCGGTGTGAAAGGCGTTCTCCAATTTCAAATCCAACTTTCCCGCCAGGACGTATCCCATTTCGTCTCCTTTGTGCATGAAAAAATGCGACATGAGGGTTTCCTTGGGGGGTATCTCGATCAAATAAGGTTCGGCCTTCGGGTCGAAATCCACCGGGGTCAGCCTTTTGGCCACAAGGCTCTTCTTGGGTATCCCCGCCGGCTGAAAATCCAAGGCTTCCGAAGAATGAAAAACGACCCGATTGACGGGTTCGGCAAAGTCATTGAAAAAGGAACTGATCCCCACGGTCAGAACCTCCGCCATTTTCATTAAGGCCGGAAGCGACGGATAAATAAGGTTGCTTTCGATCTGGCTGATGCTTGAGGGAGTGACCCCCACCAGCTTGGCCAGTTCCGTCTGGCTGAAACCTCTTTTGGTCCGAAGCTCCTTGAGTCTCATGCCCAAGTCGATTCGTCCCGCGGTTCCCCAGGCCGAATCGAAGGACACGTTCAAATCCTTGGTCCAATAGTTGAAAGGGGTGTTCAGGGTATCCGTCTGCCTTTTTTCCGCCTTCACAATACTGAGGGCCGTCTTTCCTCTTTTCAAGGACAAATCGATCGCAACCTGGGCGACTTGGTTGATCTGGGCCCTTAACTTGGCGGAGTGCGCCCGCTTTTCGATAATCCAGTACGCCACCGTGTTCAGCTCGTAAAGGCGCGGACACGAATGGGTGTAGAAGTTCAGGATGTCGTCCTCCCCTGTCCATAGATTCTGCATCCCCGTCAAGCTTTCGAACACGAACCGGACGTCCCCCTCGTATCTCGCATGGGCACCGTAAAAGGCGTCCATTGTCTTTTCGACGCTCTTGGGTTCCTTCACGGCTTCGATGCGCGTGTTTTTCCCGCCCCCCGAACCTCGATAGAATTTCAGGAACACGTCGGCCCCTTCGCCCTTTCCATAGGTGAAACAATCCAGAACAGTCAGCGACGGATAGTCGGCAAGACCGCCAAGGGTATCCAACAGGTTCTTGGGACTTCTGTCGAAACACACGTAGATCAACGGTTTTTTCTGCTCCTGGGACGCTCGCATAAAATTCAGGCAAAATACCAGCGCGAGGCTTCCCGCGTCGTCGTACCAAACTACGTTGTCCCCGATGAAAAGACCTCCCAGCAGCTGGTCCAGTTCGCTCACGCCGGATGTAATTCGAAGTCTGTCCGTAGACATAATGCTCCTCTGTTTTTTCAGTGCAGGGCTTCGTCAAAAACGAAGGATCGGAATCCTTTCCGGCTTCTTGTCCCTTTCGATGGGGAAAAATTTCGGGGAGGAATCGAAATACAAATCTTCGGTTTTGTCGTTCACCTTGTCCGAAATCGGAGAATAATATATGCCCAGCTTCATGAGACCGTCGTTTTCCCGAATTTTTAGCTTGATCTTAATATCCTTGCCTTTCCAGGTGTAGATGGTCTGCTCCGTCTTCATGGTCAATTTCATTTCCGGGCTGCCGTAGGCTTGGATCAGATGCGCCTTCAATTTTCCGTACGCGTCCATTGATCGAATTTGCACGAACGCGGAGAAAAATTTTTTTTCATGGAAACCAAATACGACATCGTCGACGTCTATGTCGAAGATGGTATATACCTTTAGTGGGGTTCTGAAAAATTCCACGCCGTCCTGGGCGCGAAAGCTTTCGAACGAGGGAAGCTCCGAGACTTCGGCCCCCCACGTGACGCCCGAAAAACCATCCTCGAAAGGAGTCCCTGAAGCCAAGGCCGGGGCGGTCGCCACGAAGGCGACCAGCATGTAGGCAAAGATGCAACGTCTCATGGTCATTCCAATTAATCCTTTTCTTTAACAACGCAAAAAAATGGATACCGTAAAAGATCATTCTTTTTTCTATTATCAGAAACTCCGAAAAAGTGTCAAATCCAACACCTTGTTGAAATCGACCCCGGAAGCATTAACTTTTTGAACGATGAAAGCGATTGTCCCCAAAAGGTTCGATCCGTTTTCGGACAGGACCTCGAGAGACGTTCGAAACAGCTTGTCCCGCTCGTTCGCCGAGGCGGTCGAAAAGAGCGACCCGGAGACGTATAGAACCCTCGCCCGAAACTTGGCCGAAATGCTTCCGCCCGGCGAAATCGCCGACTACGCTGAGGACCGTCTTCGCCGATTCGAACGCGCTTTCTCCGAGATAAGAGAGTTAGAAGGGCGCGCTTTGTTCGATTCCGCCATAGTTCTTTGGAACCATGGACTCTTTTTCGAGTTTCACGAATGTCTGGAGAAGGTCTGGCAAGGCAGCTCCGGAAAATCGAGGGAGGCGTTGAAAGGCCTGATTCAGGCGGCCGGTTTCTATATCCACATGGAGCGCGGGCGGAAGGATACGGCCATGAGGCTGGGGGCGAAAGCGGTCCGGCTTATCTCCGAAAACCGGGAGGGCATCCGTTCTGTCGCCAACCTTGATACGTTGGTAGAAAGGCTTGCGACCGGGGATTCCGAACCCGTTCAGTTAAGATCGGGGTGTCTGGATGGGGAGCATGGAGGAAATTCCGGCAAAAAAAGCTTGCCTTGATTTAATCGGGGCGATATATTTCCAATAATTATATTTTCAATACAAACTTTTTTTTTCGGGAAAAACACAAATATGGTCCGAGCTTCCGAGAATGCGAAGCTTTCCGGAGCGTCCGGCGAAATCGACGATATCATCGAGCGCATCGTTTTCAAAATTCGGCGTCTGATCCAGGCGGAAGAGCGCCATACGAAGGCTTTGAACAAGAAATACGCTGTCAGCGCACCGCAACTGAACAGTCTTATGGCGCTACTGAAGAACGGCCCTTCGACACCGTCGCAAATAGCCGGCCATATTCTCGTGGAATCGAGCACGGTCACGGGAATAATCGACCGGCTGGAGACGAAGGGACTCGTCCGAAGAATCAGGAGCGCCGAGGACAGGCGCAAAATTTACGTGGAGCTTACCCATGAGGGGCGGTCCCTAGCGTCCCACGCTCCTCCTCCGATCAGAACTGAACTTGACAAGGGACTGAGGGAGCTTGACCGAGACAAACTGAAGACCGTCCTGGAGGGGTTGACCATTCTCACGGAGCTTTTGGACAAGCGGACGCAAAATTGAATTGACAATTTTCAAGCCCATTCGTATCATTCTATTCAATTTCTAATCTTAACCGGCTGTGGTTTATGATGAACACGAAGCTGAAAATCGCAAGTCGTTTGGCGCTTGTTCTTGTTCTGAGTTTGACTATGGTGCCGTCGACTTCCTTCGCCGGTTGCAGGGGCGAATGTGCAGGCATGTGCGGGGGCGGGGGCAACGGCGTTCGCGATATCGTCGCGAAGTCGGCCCACGAGCCGGAGGAAGGTGGATGCCGTGCATGGAGGACGGTTGAAAAAGTCTATCCGTGTTGCAACGGAACCCATCCATGCTGCAAGATGGAAACCATTGCTCCTGAAAACGGTCCCGAATTTCTAATGCCCACCGTCGATACGGATCATCTTAAAATCTTTCGCGTCTGTGGCCAAGCAGGTTTTCAAGGCGGTGCCCTGCCCAAACCCTTGGCTTCGAAAGAACATGCCAATTTTAAAAAAGCTCGTTCATCGCCGCTTTATCTTCAAAATCTTACCATCCTTTGTTGAAGAACAACGCAGTTCAAGAAACTCGATCTTAGAGATTAATCCCACAGCGGATTCGTGTTTCCATTGTTCGGCGCCCCGGCCGATCGGTGTACGATTCGCATCGTTCGGAGTTCCCGAGGTGCGCATGCGGCAGGAACTTTATAGTCGATGGCGATCTCGTCGACGAAAATTTCTGTCGCAACGCTATGGTCCCGAAATGGCAGACGTTTGCACATACTCTCTCATTGCAAAACACATCTAAACAAGGAGATTAAAATGACGAACAATCAAAATAAACTACTGGCGAAAAAAAAAGCTGCGGTCTTTCGTAACGACAAGAAAAAGCGAATGCCCTTCATTGTCTCGGCTGCGGCATGCGTTGCGATACTAATCGCAGGGGGGGTGTTCTATTTAAAAAGCGACGGCGGTTCCACAAACGCTGCAGTAGAGGGTTCGCCCGTGGCCGAACAAATCGCCACGCAAGTCACCTACCCGGTTGGCATATTCGAAGACGGAAAGGCGCAACATTTCCAATATGCGGACCAAGGGATCGTTATCAAATATTTTATCTTGAAAAGTTCCGACGGAATCATCCGCGCGGCGTTCGACGCCTGCGACGTTTGTTGGAAGGCGGGACAAGGATATTATCAGGACGGCGACGAGATGGTGTGTCGGAATTGCGGCCAGCGCTTTGCTTCCATTAGAATCAACGAAGTGAAGGGAGGGTGCAACCCCGCGCCGCTGGCCAGGAAAGTTTCCGGTGACAACGTGGTTATCCGCGCGGAGGATATCCTCGAGGGCAAAAAGTATTTCGATTTCTCCAAAATCTAAACGAAAAAAATTTGAAACGAAAGGTGCGAATGTCATGACATTGAAGGAAATCGCCGTTCGAAATCTGCTTCGAGGAAAGACCAAGGCGTTGTTCGTTTTGGCCGGACTCGTCATAGGCGTGGCTACGGTTGTCGCGGTCGTGACCTTTTCCGACGCCGTGACGGGCGACATTAACATGAAGTTGGAGAAGTACGGGGCCAACATACTGATCGTGCCCGAAACGGAGAGCCTGTCGCTGAACTACGGGGGCGTTTCGCTGGGAGGCGTCAATTTCAAGGTGGAGGAAATAGAACAGGAGAAACTTTCGCTTATAGAAGGCATCAAGAATGCGAAGAACGTCGCGGCCGTTGGACCCATTGTGCTGGGGGTGACCGAAGCGGCGGGACAAAAAGTGCTTTTGGCCGGGGTCGATTTCGAGGCCTCGAAAGTGCTCAAACCCTGGTGGAGAGTCTTCGGGGAATTCCCCGAGGACAAAGAACTTATGATCGGTTCCGAGGCCGCGAAGCTTCTGGGACCGAACCTGGGCGACGTCATGCGTTTGGAAGGCCGGGATTTTTGGGTCTCGGGCATATTGAAGGAGACCGGGTCCCAAGACGACCACCTGATTTTCACCACGTTGGGAACGAGCCAGGAAGTTCTGAAAAAACCGGGCAAGGTTTCGATGGTCGAAGTGGCGGCTCTTTGTCACGGCTGTCCTGTCGACGAAATGGTAAGGCAAATCTCGGAGGTTATTCCGGGGGCGAAGGTGATGGCGATTCAGCAGGTGGTCAAAGGACGGATGGAAGCTTTGTCCCAATTTAAAACGTTTTCGATGGGCATTTCCGGCGTCGTGGTATTGGTGGGAAGCCTGGTCGTTTTAGTCACCATGATGGCAAGCGTCCGGGAACGGACCAAGGAGATAGGCGTCTTTCGCGCTGTTGGTTTCAGAAAAAGCCATGTAATGAAAATCGTTTTCATTGAAGCCTCGATTCTATCCTCTCTGGCGGGGATTTTGGGCTTTCTTTTGGGGAACGCCGGCGCCCGGGCAATATTTGGCTTTTTCATCGAAAATCCGGAACCGCACGCCCATTACGCTCATTTGAACTTTCACCTGGCCGGGGCGGCCGTGGCGCTTGCTTTCGTCGTCGGCATCGTCGCCAGCATATATCCCGCTTTGGCGGCATCCCGCATGGATCCCGTCCAAGCCCTGAAAACCATATAAACTTCCAATTCAAACGAGGATACGTCCGATGAGTTTCATAAAAGCAGAAAACATTCAAATGGTATACGGCGAGGGAGACGCCGCCGTGTACGCCATTCGCGACATCAGTCTCGAAATCGACCAGGGCGAGTTCGTGGCGGTAATGGGGGAATCGGGGGCCGGAAAATCGACGCTTCTGGATGTAGTCGGCGCTATGAATGCTCCGACCTCCGGCAAACTCTTCGTCGACGAGATCGATATTTATTCCCTTTCCGGGGAAAAAAAGGCCGATTTCAGGCGGGAATACTTGGGGTTCGTTTTCCAGAGCTTTCATTTGATCGACTATCTTACGGTGATGGAAAACGTGATGCTGCCGCTGACGACCACCCGTTTTTCGAAAAAGGAAAAGGTGGAAATGGCGAAGGCGGCTCTTTCGTGGGTGGGTTTGGAAGACAAGCTCGGGCGCATGCCCAGCCAGATATCGGGAGGGGAAAAGGAGCGGGTCGCGATCGCCAGGGCGATCGTAAACGACCCGCCGATACTGTTGGCCGACGAGCCTACGGGCAACCTCGACGCAAAGAATTCCCGGGAGGTGATGAAACTTTTGCGCCGATTGAACGATTGTGGCATGACCGTTTTCATGGTGACCCATAGCCCCGAGTGCGCCGAATCCGCCAAGCGAAAGTTGATTGTTTCCGACGGCATGGTCGTGGAGGATTCGGTTTGCAGGAAAAGTGTGGTTGGTGGTCGATTGTCGATGGTCGCCGGATAGTCCACCAATAATGCAACTTTAAATAACTGTCGCATGGCGCCGCGTTTCGCTGGAAGGATGCAAAATCAAAAAAACCGTCAGCGAAAAGGCGGGCCATGCGACGTTTTCCGGCAATTCGTTCAAGGGCATTGGCGTTGGCCGTGCGTCCTCCAAACGTCTAAACCGAAATTGAAACCAAGCCTGGCGGCTACAATCCCGAGTTGATTACAAGATCGGTTATCGGCCCTCTCGACTTGTCGCCCTTTAAAACAATGTGGGCGTATATACGGTGGCCCTTGAATTTTTTCACGATCCAGTTCAGACCGTTGTTTTCCGCGCTCAAATAGGGATTGTCCACCTGCCGGATGTCGCCTAGGCAAAAGCATTTCACCCCCTCCCCCATCCTGGAAAGGAGAGCCCGGCATTCCATCCTCGACAAATTCTGCACTTCGTCGATTATGACGACGGAATTTTCGATGTTCATCCCCCGAATGTAGGCCAAAGGAAGCAACTCGAACCTTTTCGGGTCGAAATGCGACGGCGAGTTTCCTTCGTCCAAAAACACCTTTTTGGCCGGACGCATCCTGTGCAGCTTCAAGACGAGATCGTTGACGTACTTGATGTAGGGCTCCATTTTTTCGCCGATGTTTCCGGGCAGATAGCCCAGCTTTTTTCCGATTTCGATCATCGGCTTGATTACATAGAGCTTTTCGTGGGTCTTTTTCTCCTGCGTCAGACACAGACCAACCGCCAGCGCCAGAAAGCTCTTGCCGTAACCGGCCTCGCTCTGGATGGACACGATGTCGATTTCCGGACGGGTCATCAGCTCGAGCGCGAGATTCTGATATACGTTCCTATGCACCATGTTCCATACCTTGTGCTGGTAGTCTATCACCTTTTCCCCGTTAATTCCCCAGAACACGGGTTTCCCGTGTTCGTTCCACATGAACGAATTCAGCACCCGGTCCTCCTTGCTCTCCACGAATCCCGTGTAGTATTCGGCCTCCGTTTTGAACGGCACCGAATCCTTGTAAGCTTCGCGCCGAACACCCTTGAGACTGGTCCAATACAATTTAGAGAGGGAGGGATTTCGGGTCCTTTGCGCCTCGAGCGGGGAGCAGGCCCTCAAGATCGCCGGCTCGCAGGAAATCGACCTGATAGTCTTGGACCTGATGCTTCCCGGAATAAACGGTCTTGAGGTGGCAAGATCCATCAAAAGGGACCCGGAAAAAATGCGGATCCCGATCGTCATGCTCACGGCGAGGGGCACCGAAACCGATATCGTCACCGGGTTGGAACTGGGTGCGGACGATTACGTGACGAAGCCGTTCAGTCCCAAAGTGCTTGTGTCGAGAATCCGTGCCGTAATTCGCAAGAATTCCGTCTCGGGCAACGGTATGGACAAGGAAGCGATTATTGAACGGCACGGAGTGAGGATCCATCCGGGAAGACGGATCATCCAGGTCGAGGGAGAATCGGTGGATTTGACCTACACCGAATTTCAGATCCTTTATTATTTGATGGGGAGGCCGGGTTGGGTTTTCACGCGGTCGCAGATCGTGGATGCGGTTCGCGGGGACAACTATTCGGTAACGGACAGAAGCGTCGATGTGCAAATGGTGGGCTTGAGAAAGAAACTGGGACCTTGCTGCAAGTATCTCGAGACTGTCCGGGGAGTCGGGTATCGGTTCAAGGAATAAAGCGTTAGTGCAATCCTAACCTTGGTCTAACGGAGCGTTAACAAGGCCGTACTAATTTTTCGACGTAAAAAGAGCGTCGCATGTCGAAGCTTTTATTTCAGCGGCAAGGGGAAAGATTGATCGGGGAGCGGGCTTGTTTCCAATTAATCGAATCTTCATCGCATCCTAACATTTCCCTAACAATAATCGCACATATTTCAAACCAAAAAAAGGAGGGTTCATTCGATGTCAAACAAAAGAATCATCGTTTCGTTGGCGCTGGCGGTTGTTTTCATGTTTTCCTCGTCGGCTTTGGCCGAAAACCTCAACATCAACGGCTCCACCACAGTTCTGCCCATCGCGCAGAAAATAGCCGAAGCCTACATGGCGGAAAATACGGACGTGAAAATCTCGATTTCCGGCGGCGGCTCCGGCAACGGAATCAAGGCGATCATCGACGGAACCACGGAGATTGCCAACAGCTCCCGGTTCATCAAGGACAAAGAGACCAAAATGGCGATGGAAAACGGCGCGTATCCCGTTCCTTTCAGCGTGGCCTACGACTGCATCATTCCGGTCGTCCATCCCGAAAACCCGGTTCAGAATCTCACCCTGGACCAACTGAAGCAGTTGTACATGGGAAAAATCAAGAACTGGAAAGAGGTCGGCGGCAATGACAACCCGGTGGTGGTCGTCTCCAGAGACACATCGTCGGGCACGTACGAAGTCTGGGAAAGCAAGGTCATGGGCGAAGAAAGGGTGTTTCCGGGCGCGCTGCTCCAAGCATCCAACGGCGCGGTCTTGCAGGCGGTCGCCAAAAACAGGAACGCCATTGGCTACATCGGCATCGGATATCTCGACGAATCCGCAAAACCTTTGTCTGTCGACGGAATCGAAGGTTCCGCCGAAACCACACTGAACGGAACCTTTCCGATAAGCCGCCCGTTGTTCATGTTCACCCGCGGATGGCCCGAAGGAAAAATCGCCAAATTCATCAACTACGTCCTCCATCCGGAAAAAGGACAGAAACTGGTCTCGGAAATTGGATTCGTGCCTCTGTACTAACGGACACGAAACAGCCGCAGGCAAATGAAAAGACGCGCCGTGAGTTCAACATGCACGGCGCGTCTTTTCATGTCGAACGGAACGTTTCAAGCGGCTTTCGCACGGTTCCAGAAACAATGAAAATCACAGGCATTGGAGTTTAAAGCATGGCCGTCAATCGACAGATCAAAGAAAAATGGATGAGAAACCTGTTTTTCGCGATAGCCTCCGCATCGGTGGCGATTTTGTTCGCGATCACCGTTTTTCTTTTCATGGAAGGACTTCCGATATTCGACGTCGTATCGGTCAAGAAATTCGTATTCGGCGAATACTGGTATCCCACATACGACCCGCCCGATTTCGGAATCTATCCGCTGATCGTCGCTTCGCTGTCCGTGACGGCGCTTTCGGCGGTCATGGCGATTCCGTTGGGAGTAATGACCGCGGTCTATCTGGCCGAGATCGCGAGCCCCAGGCTCAGGGAGATCGTCAAGCCGGTCGTGGAGCTTCTGGCGGCGCTTCCCTCGGTGGTCATCGGTTTTTTCGGCATGGTCGTCGTCGCGCCGGTTTTGCAGAACACGTTCAACGTCGCGACGGGTTTGAACATGTTCAACGCGTCGTTGATGCTGGCGTTCATGTCGATTCCCACTATTTGCAGCATTTCCGAGGACGCCATCTACAGCGTCTCGAACGCCTTGAGGGAGGCTTCCCTGGCGTTGGGCGCGACCCATTTGGAAACGATCCTGAGAGTGGTTCTTCCGGCGTCGATCTCCGGCATCAGCACGGCGGTCATCCTGGGGATGTCCAGAGCCATTGGAGAAACCATGGTGGTTTTGATGGTGGCGGGCGGAGCGGCCATGATTCCCACTTCGTTTTTCGACCCGGTAAGGCCGCTTCCCGCTAGCATCGCTGCGGAAATGGCGGAAGCGCCCTTCCGGGGGGATCATTATCACGCCCTCTTCGCGACGGGCGTCGTGCTGTTTCTTTTCACCTTTGTGTTCAACCTGGTTGCCGACCACGTCTCCCACAAATATCGGCAAGTAGGCGACGCAACGCTATAGGAACGACGTTTTGGAAACTTTCGACACGACCGAAAGCAAACACGCGGAAAAAAGCCGCTCGACAACGGAGACAAACAAAAGGAGCTATCGACCGATGACAACATCCAGGGCCGAAACCATGGACGGGTTCGACGCCATGAGTTCCGAAGGCGAAGACGAAACAAGGAGAGGGACGACCGGGCCGACGCCGGACGACACGGGCCTTGCGCGAAGAAATCTTTTCCAGAAGCTGGTTTTCATCCTGTTTCGATGCGCGGCCGGAATAAACGGACTCGCGCTTCTGGTCATCGTGTACTACATGGTGGCCAACGGGTGGAGGGCGATCAATTGGACGTTTTTGACCCAGCCTCCCATGCAAGCCATGACAAAGGGCGGGATTCTTCCTTGCATCGTGGGCACGCTGCTGCTGAGCATCGGCGCGTTGGCCGTCGCCTTCCCCATCGGGGTCGCCTCCGCCATCTATATCAACGAGTACGCCCGCCCCGGAAAAGTGCTGAGGATCATCAGGCTTGGCATCAACAATCTCGCCGGAGTTCCGTCCGTCGTTTTCGGGTTGTTCGGACTGGCCTTTTTCGTGATCTATCTGAAAATGGGAGTGAGCATTTTGGCAGGGGCTTTGACGCTGGGCGCCATGAGTCTTCCGGTGATCATCGGGTCGGCGGAGGAAGCATTGAAAGCCGTTCCGGACACGTACCGGGAGGCGAGCCTGGGCTTGGGCGCGACCAAATGGCAAACCATCTGGCGCGTGGTTTTGCCGGCCGCCCTTCCGGGAATACTCACCGGCGGCATTCTGGGAATCAGCCGGGCGGCGGGCGAAACCGCGCCGATCATGTTCACGGCGGCGGTCTTTTATACGCCCGATCTTCCGAATTCCATATTCGACAAGACCATGGCCCTTCCGTACCATATTTACGTGCTGGCGACCGCGGGCACGGAGATCGAGGCCACCAGGCACCTTCAATACGGCACGGCCCTGGTCCTGATCGTGATGGTACTCGGACTCAACCTCCTGGCCATCGTTTGGCGGTCGAAACTTCGCAAAAGAATGAGATAGCCCGATTTCGCGTCCGCTTGCCCCGGACGATTTCTATTTAAATACAAAGGGATCCGAACAAATGGAAAAAACACTGAAAATGGCGTCCGAGAACCTGAATTTCTATTACGGGGATTTCAAGGCGCTCGACAATGTCAAGCTCGAGTTTTACGAAAACGAGGTCACCGCGCTGATCGGTCCTTCCGGGTGCGGCAAAAGCACCTATCTTCGATGCCTGAACCGCATGAACGACCTGATCGCGATCAGCAAGGTGGAGGGCCGGGTGCTTTTGGACGGAGACGATATCTACGCGCCCTCCGTGGACGTGGTCAACCTGCGGAGCAAAATCGGGATGGTTTTCCAGAAGCCCAACCCTTTCCCGAAAAGCATATTCGAAAACGTGGCGTACGGCCTTCGGGTCAACGGAAAAAGAGACAAAAGCTTCCTGGCCGACCGCGTGGAGGAGAGTTTGAAAAGGGCCGCTCTCTGGGACGAGGTGAAGGATCGTCTGAACGATTCCGCTCTGGGCCTCTCCGGGGGACAGCAGCAGAGGCTCTGCATCGCGCGGGCCTTGGCCGTGGAACCCGAAGTCCTTCTCATGGACGAGCCCGCGTCCGCCTTGGACCCCATCGCCACCCAGAAGATAGAGGAGCTGATTCACCAGCTCAAATCCCGGTATACCATTATTATAGTCACCCACAACATGCAGCAGGCCGCCAGAGTTTCGGACGTCACCGCCTTCTTCTACATCGGCAAGCTCGTCGAGGTGGACGACACGGACACGTTGTTCACCCGGCCGAAACTCAAGCAGACCGAGGAATACATCACCGGCCGATTCGGTTGATGCGGAAAGGAACGCAAATGACGAAGCATTTTATAAGAGAACTGGATAAAATGAAAAAAATGATCCTCGCCCTGGGCGCCATGGCCGAGGAGCGCGTGCATCTCGCGAGCAAAGCCATCCGAAAAAGCGACGTTTCCATCGCGGAAAAGATCGTCAAGTCCGATTACGAACTCGACGAAATGGAAGTCGAAATCGAGGAGGAGTGCCTGAAGATTCTGGCCCTCTACCAGCCCGTGGCCATGGACCTGCGGTTCCTGATCGCCATGATCAAGATCAACAACGACCTGGAGCGAATCGGGGACGAGGCGGTCAACATAGCCCAGAGGGTCGGGATCATCGCCAAATGGGACGCCCCCAATATGAAGTTCGACTACTCCCCCATGGCCGACAAAACCGAAAAGATGCTCAAAATGAGCCTGGACGCACTCGTGAACATGGACACGGACCTCGCTTTCAAGGTCAGCATCCTGGACGACGAGGTGGACGAGATCAAGGACACGGTCTACGACAAGGTGAAAAACGCCATCGACAGCCACGTTGGAGACCGCGGCGGCTACCTGATCAACCTCCTCCTGATCTCCAGGCACCTGGAACGAATCGCCGACCACGCCACGAACATCGCCGAGGAAGTCATCTACATGATCGAAGGGGAAATCATACGGCACGGCAAATATTGATTCCGGTCGGACAGTAAACGCCCTCTCGCTCGGCAAATCTTCGCGCCGGTGCGGTTGGGTAGTAGGTTTTAGATAGTAGGTTTTAGGTTTTAGCCAGTTAGCGGTGCCGCTTTGGAGAAAAACCGCAAATCAAAGCGTTTCATCATAACGGATTTGGTGGTTTTTGTCGGGATAATCACAGTTACTCCCTCAACAGCCAACCGCTAAAACCTAAAACCTAATATCTAATACCTTGCCGCACAGGTTCCAAATCTTCGGACACATTACCCGCCGCTTTCC
>CAZNTU010000078.1:0-23745 GCA_964575975.1 uncultured Desulfobacteraceae bacterium | reverse complement strand
GGCAACGCGGAAAGTTGTGTATAACAACGAGGGTTCCGCCCTGGGCTTGTATGTCTTGCGCTTTCAGCGCGTTCTTACCGAACTTTGACGCGAATGCGCCTTCGAAGATGCCGGGAGAATCGCCATTGACAAACCCCCTGCAGCGTTCTCTCGATGCATCCCCCTAATCCGTTATAACCAGGGAATTGCATGCGAACGCTTCCGCTTCGACATTAAAAGAAAACGGCCGCCCGTCAAGGAGGCGAGGAACGCCAAGAGCCGGGATTGCCGGTATTTAGGAGATTGTTATTCGGTTCGGCGCAGGCGGGCGACGGTTTACATGACTACGACGAGTCGGGGACGGCGTGGAACAGGAACGCCAGCATGTTCGGCGTCGCCGGCGTCATGGACGGGAATTTTCAAATATTGGAATAGCTCTTCTCGATTTCGGCGGACCACAGACCAAATGCTTCGGAACCGAAAAAGGTTGCAAACCGAAATTCCGTCTTTATTATGTGAAAACAATCCTACGACTATTCAGTGTTCGAATCGAATTCGACGGCGAACAAGCGGGACCAACGAAAGCGTCCGCGCCGATTTTCGCGTTGCGGAAGAATCTCCACGACCTCTGCAACGGCGCACTGACTGGTTTCTTCGCCGACATTTCGAGACGATCCACCCTATTTTGCGCGATCCACTCAAATTCTTTTTCGGCGCTCCGATTTTTCCGACGAATTCCGATTTCGCATCCGAGCCTCCTTTGCGCAATCCTTTTCGAAAGAACTGGAACCGAAAGCCAAGTCCGAAACGGTTCTCGAGACGTAATTCAGAAGCGGTTTCTTTTCGAAACATTTTCAAATCGATGAATTTCCATTCATCAACAGGAGGTTTAAAATGAAAAAGAGGTTTATCATCACAGCGGCAATATTAGCATGTTTGGCATTGTTGCCGTTTTCTGCGTGGGCATTTACTTATTATATCCCATATTATGAAAACGGCCCCGGAATCGGGACCGGTATCGCATTCAGAAATTTAAGCGCCACGGACCAGACGGAGGTATCGGTGGAAGTCTACGACCAATCCGGAACCCTCGTCCAACAAACATCTTTCCCTCTGGCCCCCAACGGACAACTGTCGACGGTGATCGGCGACGAGACGGTCCGCCACGGATGGATATTTGTGGAATCGGAGCAGAAAGTTGCGGGGCTTTGTATCGTAGGGACTGAAAACGGAATTATGGACGTTCCGTTCAACCGCATTGTTTCCACTGAAATCGTCATTCCCCACATCGCTCAAGACGACCGCTGGGACACCACTGCTATCGTTTCCAATCCGAATGACACGAACGCGAATCTGACGGTTTTCTTCTTCGGCGAAGACGGTGCTCAGATTTCACAGGAGAGCTTTGAATTGCTTGCCTTGGGAAGCGAACGGATCGCGGTTGCGGATTTTTTTCAGCAAGACGGCCAGTCCAGCGGAAGCATGGTGATGGAAGCGGACGTCGGCATCGTGGCATTCGCCTTCTACGACAATGAAAAAATCGGAGGGTTCGGTAGTGCGGGCATCGATGGCCACCCGTTGACGATTTCGAATTTCGACGGCGCCTGGACCGGAACTTTTACTCCCTTGGTGGAAGTAAACGATTCAGGCGAGCCCTGCATTGCTCCGACCGATGTTCCGGTCGAGGTGAACGACCGAACAATGACCGGGACCGTAGACGCGGGCGAATCGGGGCAATTCGATTTGAACGGTCGAATCGACACGGACGGAAATGTCAGCGGAACTCTGAGTGATACAAGTCAAGGAAACCCGAGCTGGTTTTTCACTGGACTGAACGACAATCAGGTCATGTCCGGAGATTGGGAGGCGGCCGACGGCTGCTCCGGAACTTGGACTATGCAAAGGCAATAATCGACGAAAAATTCAAAACCCGGAATCCGGTCGGCCTTCAGGTCCGCCGGATTCCGGCGTCGCCTCTTCTACGTCGATTTTTTTCGCCTCTTCCATGGCGATTTCGTGGGCTACTGCGGTCAGGACGCTTCCCAGCCTTTTGTAGAGGTCCGAGGCGCAAACCCTTTCTTCCGAACATTGCTGTCTCAGAAACAAAATGCTTTTGTATAGCCGCGCAAGCGAGGAATGAGGTTCCATGGAACGATACGCGAATTTTTCTTTTATCAAATCCTTCGCTCCCCTCGAACCGTACGATCTCGCCAACGAGGTCAAATTCATCCCGTAAAGCTTCCATGCCACCTTTTCGGGGCGGGAACCTACTCCAGGAAAATTTTTTATGATCGCGTGCCTAAGCACGTAATATCCGCCATTTTTCGAAAAGTAACATAGGCTGGCCGTTATAGAATTGAAAGTTTCGTTGCCGCATATGATCGGTCCCATGCCCATAATATCGCCTCTCCGTATGAAAGACCGCAAGGTCGTTGTTTTCTTTACAATCCAACGAAACGGATACTGTTATTACGCCGACCAGCTTGTTTTTTACATTTGATTTCCCGGATAACGGCAGTTGGCCATCCTCAAGTTAAAAATGTAAACTTCAAGTTGGTCAGAGTAATAAACTCCAACTCCCCAAATTTCAAGGATTTTTTTCAGGTTTCGCCATTCCGCCACTATTCGCCAACCGAAAATTTCACCCGACCACGTACGAGGCTACCCGGATCAGCAGCCCTTGTCGAACCGCCCCAGAAACGACTTTTCGATCGCAAAATCAACTTGCGAAAAGTAACCTGCCACCTCGACGGCGAAAAATACCAAGGTACGCAACAAATTCTTGCGGAAGGTGGACATGGAAGACATACCTCGGTTCGGATCGGCATGCGCTTCAAACGAGGAGGAAGTTCAGAGGAAACTACGCGGAAACGGAGTGTTTCGATTCCCTTTCGAAAATTTCCAGGGCGGATTCCATCTTTTCATGGAAATCGTTGTATTTCGCCAGCGCGTCGCCTCGGAAATCCTTGTGAAGTTTATCGATTTTTCGATGCACATGTTCCAGATACTTGCTTTTTTGGTCCCACAACGAACGAAGCGCACGCGCAGTCTCGCGCGAATCGGCTTTCATCCGCTCGGAACATTGGTTCAACTGCTCTTGGAAAGAAAGGTATCCATCCTTCAAGGCCGAGTCCACCTGCTCCAACTTCAGGAACTCTTGGGTGATCATGCGAAAATGATGGCCTTGTATCGCCATTCTTATGGATTCGCCGAATTTGCTTGGGTTTTTAAGCAAGTTTCGCAAAACGAATTTCCAGTATTGAAAACCGTACCGGGTACATGTCTGGCGCAGAAGAGATTTTCTCATCGCCGCCAACTCGCTGGCGGCGACCGGTCTGTTGTAGAATTTGGTTTCCCCGATGTGATCCAGGCAGACGTTGCATCTGGCGAAATAGTTCTTCAAATTGTAGTCGTACAGTGTCTCCAAAACCTTCTTATATCCCTTTCTTAGCGTAGAAGGGTCCATCCGCGTGACAAAGTTGGTTTCCATCGCGTGAGTGTTGTTGCCGTCGGAAGGAAAAAGCAATCTTCCCTCCCTTTCCAGACGCTCCAGAAGCCGTGTCGCCGGAAGGGCGATCAAAATGCCGATCATGGCTTTGGGAATTCCGGCTTCTTGGATGAATTCGATTTGCCTGTCGAATATATCCTCCCCGTCGCTGTCGAACCCGAGCACGAACCCGGCCATCACCTCCAGTCCGCGCCGCTGGAGCTTTCTCACCCCCTCGAACATATCGGTTTTCAAGTTGTGGAACTTTCCCGTTTCCCTTAGCGCTTTTTTCGAAGGCGTCTCCAACCCGACGAACACCTCGTTGAACCCCGCATCGACCATGGCAGTTATCAGCTCGTCGTCGTCGGCCATGTTGACACTGGCTTCGGTGAAAAACCGGTAGACGAAATCATGCTCGCTCTGCCATCGGAGCAGCGCGGGAAGCAGTTCCTTCTTGACGGCGCGCTTGTTTCCGATGAAATTGTCGTCGACTACGAAAACGGGACTTCTCCATCCGAGTTCGTACAACGTGTCGATCTCCCGAATGACGTTTTCCGCCGGCTTCACCCGGGACCGGTTGCCGTAGATCATCCAGATGTCGCAGAATTCGCAGTTGAAGGGACATCCCCGGGAGTACTGGACGGTCATGGTCGCGTAGGCGTCCAGTTTAAGCAGGTCGTACCGGGGAATCACCGGCTCGGAAAGGTCGGGACGGGATTGCGATTTGTATATCTTTTTTGCCACGCCGTTCTGCAAGTCCCGCAAAAAAACGGGAAAGATATTTTCCGCTTCCCCCAGAACGAAATGATCTACCCCTTTTATCTCCCCGTGGCTCGTGGTGGGATAGGGGCCTCCGGCGACCACCGGCTTTCCCGATTTTTTGCAGGACTCCACCACCTTGGAAAAAGACTCTCTCTGCACGATCATGGCGGAAACGAAAACCGCGTCCGCCCGGCGGATCTCTTCGTCCGTCAAAGGTTCCACATTCATGTCCACTAGTCGAAGACCGCAGTTTTCCGGAAAAAGCGCCGCCAATGTAAGCAAACCCAGCGGCGGCATGGTGCTTCTCTTGCCTATGAAAGGCAGTGCGTATTCGAAACTCCAATAGGTGTTTTTCGGAATTTCGGGATAGACAAGAAGGAAATTTTCCATCGGACTCATTTCACGCCTCCCGGCCCTCAAGGCCTATATTTAGGGATTCATAATCCTGCAAAGTAGCCTTCAAAAGGTCCGGGTTCAAGTTGGGACTCCGTGAAATTACAATTGTTTTACAGGCAGGGGGCAGTGTTCAGGGGGTCACGGGTATAAGCGCTGACTTTGTAGCATTGTACATTGATTATCAACCGTCGATTATTGAAAACTGATGCGAAACGATTCCATTTTATAACCCGACCAGAATTTGACAAGTCATGAATAATAACAGTCAATAATCAATTGTTAATTGTCAATGGTCGGGCTCTATTTGACGTTTATGGAATCAGGGGGATAGGTTTCCGATTTGAGCTTCTAATCCATGGGAACCAGCGCGCCTTCGACTTTGTATCTTTCTATCCTGCCCACGTAGATTCGGGACGAGATTCGGATGCGTTGCACGACGTCCTTGCCCATGGTGGTCTTGACCTTTCCAGGAATTCCGGTAACCAGCGAATAGGGCGGGATTTCCGTGTTTTCGAGGACCACCGCGCCGGCGGCGACAATGCTGCCGGTTCCGATCCTGGCCCGGTTCATGACAACCGCCCCCATGCCGATCAGACAGTCGTCTTCGATCACGCATCCGTGAACCACGCATCGATGTCCAAGGGTTACCCGGTTCCCGATTCTGACGGGCGATCCCGGATCGACATGCACGATGCACAAATCCTGCACGTTAGTTTCCTCGCCGATCTCGACCGTATCGTCGTCGGCTCGGATCACCGAGTTGAACCACACCGACGATCTATCGCCAATGGCGACGTTGCCGACGACAATCGCCGACGGCGCAACGTACGTCGACGGCGCGACAGACGGCCGGGCTTCGTCCAAAGCGTATACAGGCATCATTTGCTCCTTTCCGGCGTGAATTGTTATTATGTTTTGAAAGGTTTCAATTTGAGTTTCCGTCGAAAGTCCAGCTTCTCGAAGGTAACCGGACCGTCCTGGTCCGGCGTGCCGAGATTCGCAACCACGTACTATCCGTGCGGCGTCGAACCAGAGCTGGAGATTTCCCCTCGACGACTCCCGCAGCAGTCAAGATTTGCGCGCCATGGCAAATGGCCGCGATGGTTTTTCGGTCTGCGCCGAACCGTCTGACGATCTCCAGGACGGCTTCGTTCAACCGCAGGTCTTCCGGCGCTCTCCCCCCCGGAATCACGAGCGCGTCGTAGCTGTCTGCATCCATCTCTTCGAAATCCGCGTTCACCGTAAAATTATGGCCTGACTTTTCGCTGTAGGTCTGATCCCCCTCGAAATCGTGTACGGCGGTCTGAACCGAGTCTCCGGGCTTTTTCCCCGGACAGACGGCGTGAACCGTGTGCTCTACCATCGAAGGGGCCTGGAACGGAACCATGGCTTCGTAATCCTCGACAAAATCCCCCACGAGCATCAAAATCTTTTCCGCATCCATATTTTTTCTCCTATGCAAATCCCCTGTTACTGTTGTTCAGTGGTTCAGTGTCCAGTGATTCAGTGTTCAGTTATTCACCTTGCCAAAATCTCCCCATCCCTCATCCGTTTTATAGTTCTTCATAAGCCGTTCATTCGCTTTTTTTCTTCTGGCCGTAGCCGGAGAACTTTTCGATAACTCTTTCCATTTCCCGGTCCGGGAGAACGACCGGTTTGCCTATGCTCAACGCCTGATAGTATATCCGCGCGACGAACTCGATTTCTTCGGCGACCGAGAAAGCCCGAAGCAAATCGGGTCCGACCGCGACGAGGCCGTGGTTGGCCATGAGTACGGCATTGTATTCCTCGATGGCGGCGCATACGTTCTCGGCCAATTCTTCCGTCCCGTATGTGGCGTACTCGGCGACCGGGACTTTTTTCCCGCAAAAGCCCACCAGGTAATGCACCGCCGGAATTTCCATCTTCAGGCAAGCCAGTGTGGTCGCGTAATGGGAATGGGTGTGGATCACCGCGTTGACGTCGCCCCGCTTGCGATACAGCCCCAGGTGGAAGCCTTTCTCGCTGGACGGGGAAAGTCCGCCGTCGACGGTTTTTCCGTCGAAATCCAAGACCACCACGTCCTCGGGGACCATGTCGTCGTAGTCGATGCCGCTCGGAGTAATCGCCACGAGATTTTTCCCCCGGTCGGCGAGACTCAAGTTGCCCCCGGTGCCGGTGGTCAATCTCGACTTCACGAGCTTTCTTCCGAATTCCACGATTTCGGCTCTTTCCTTTTCAAGAAGCATTTTTCTTTCATCCGCCCGATTGAAGTTACTCAAGAAAGTTGAATTGCAGACAATTTCGAATTTTATATTCGAAAGAAAAACCGATGTCAAACGACCGGTCGCAAAAACCTTGCGTCTACGCAGGCCCATCTGGTATTTTCCAAACCATGAAAACAAAAACCAAACCGAACGACGCCGCAATTCGGGAACAGCTCGAAAGACGCATTCTGCACGGCCTTCCCCACGAATGGAAACAAGCCCTCGGCTACGCGTCCCCGTCCCAAAGAAAAGCCATGGAAATGCCCATGTTCAGCATCCGGGATTTCAAGAACCGTTTGGGATACTGGTCTCCAAGACGAAAGGAAATCGCCCTTGGCCGCAACCTGGTGATGAACCATTCTTGGTATGCCGTATTGGACGTGCTCCGTCACGAAATGGCCCATCAATTCGCCCACCAAGTGTTCGGCGCATTCGGCGAACTCCCCCACGGGCCTGCGTTCCAGGAGGCGTGCCGAATTCTGAGAGCGGACCCCGAAGCTTCCGGGTCCTATCCTCCCTTGGACGAAAAAATCCTCGAAAAACACGCAAGCGAACAGGACAAGATTCTGTCCAGGGTAAAAAAGCTCATGGCGCTGGCCCAAAGCAAAAACCGTCACGAGGCCGAGGCCGCCATGTCCAAAGCCCACGAGCTGATCGCCAAATACAACGTCGAAATCATCGAGAAGAACGAACAACGCCGATTCGTCAGCCTCTTCGTGGGAAAACCCGCGCTTCGCCAATCCCGCGACGTTTCCGATCTTGGCGGGCTTCTAATGGATTATTATTTCGTAAAATGCATCTGGATACCCTGCTGGGTCGTGGAGAAGGAAAAAATGGGCCGTGTGCTGGAAATCACGGGAACGGTCCAAAACGTGAAAATAGCGGCGTATGTTTTCGACGTAGTCCGGACGTACATCGATTCCCAATGGGAAAAGTACAACAAAGACAAAGGTTTGAACTTTCATAGAAAGACGGATTACGCGGAAGGGGTGATCGGCGGATTTCGGGAAAAACTGAGGATGCAGAAATCGTCCGAACCGCCCTCGGTAAAATCGGCCCTCTCCGCGCGAGCGCTGACCAAATACAAGGACCCGCAACTCGACCGCTATTTTTCCTATCGGTATCCCAGTACGAGAAAACGCTCCCATTCCCAGACCAATCTGGATCGCGAAGTCATGAACGACGGCTGGAAGACCGGAAAAAAACTGATCATTTCGCGGGGGATCGAGGAAAGCGGCGAGAGCGGAAAGTTTCTGCCGGAGAAATAAATCGAAAACATCCCTTTAGAGGGGCAAGTTTTTCATCCGAAATCCGTTCCGGATTTTCGGTTTTCCATTTCTTCGTCTTGGGGCAGGGTCGCGCCGATGTCCGGTAGCGCCGCCTTTTATGGCGGCGCGGGCGTCCGGAGACCGAATCGGACCGGGAGCCGGCGGGCGCCGCGCCGCCGTGGAAGGCGGCGCTACCGGAAGACCGCAACCTTGCCTCGTCCCTCAAAGCCGTGTATGGCGAAACCATCCCGGCTTTGCGTGTCTGGAAATCTCTTGATTCTAAATGGCCTTCTCCTGTTTCCAATACGGATTGATAAGGTCTTCGAAGATGACGATGGCGGCTTCGGAGCCTTGTCCCGCCGCAGTGACGATCTGCTTGAAACCGCCCTCCACGTCGCCCGCCGAGTAGATGCCGGGGACGTTGGTGCGATGCCTTCCGTCGTGCTTGATGTAGCCTTCCTCGTTAAGTTCCAAACCCGCCTTTTTGGCCAGATCCACCGCAGGTTCGTACCCGATCGCTATGAACACCCCGTTGGTTTCCAGCACGGACGTTTCTCCGGTTTTGTTGTTGAAAAGCTTGACCGCCTCCACCCGTTCCTTGCCTAAAATCTCCTTTATTTCCGTATTCCAGAGCACGGGGATGTGGTTGTCGGCGATTTGCCTGCTCAAGAATTCCTGAGCCCTGAATTCGCCGCGCCGATGAACCATCGTGACCCCGACGCCGATGTTGCGAAGGTGCAGGGCCTCCGTCGCCGCGCTGTTTCCGCCGCCGACCATGACCACGTTCTTGCCTTTGAACAACGGGCCGTCGCAGGTGCTGCAATAACTCACGCCACGACCCGCCAGGCGCTCCTCTCCCGGCACTCCCAGGTGCTTGTGGGAAGCTCCGGTCGCCAGCAACAGCGTCTTGGTTTCGAATCTGCGTCTGGTCGTGGTCACCTTGATCGGAAATCCCGGTTCTATCTGCACGACCTCCTCTCCCTGGAATATTTGAACGTATTCGAGGGCGTGGCTTACCATTATATCCACCAGAGTCTTGCCGCCGACAGACGTGAATCCGGGATAGTTCTCGACGGACGGCGTGGTGGCCACCTGTCCGCCCAGTGCGCCCCTTTCGACGACGGCGGTTTTGAGCCCGCTTCTTGCCGAGTAGATGCCCGCAGTCAAGCCGGCGGGACCGCCTCCGACGATCAGGACGTCCAGTTCCACCAGTTCGGCGTCGTCGTCGGGGATGAAGACGTTCTGCTGTTCCAGTTTGTCGAGCGAGGAAGCGAACAATTCTTCGGGTTGCGCGCCCATTGCGATCATCATGTCGTTGGCGAAGGTCTGGGGCACGCTGTGGGCCGAATACTGGTCCGCCAATTCCGGACTGCACTGAATGTCGATGATTTCGAGACCGACCATTTCGGGGTTCTCGATGGCGGCCTTCACGCAATTGATCGCCTGCTGCGGACAGTAGGGGCACGACGGGCTCACGAATACCTTGATGTCGCGGGGAGCGTCAATCTTTCGAACAACCTTCGCCGCCTGCTCGTTCATGCCGCTTTGCCCCATGCCGACCAAAATCAGCAATTCGAGAAAAGTGCGGCCTTCCTCGCCCACCGGCGCCCCGATCCACCGAATGTTGTACCGGTCCGGAGCGATCACCAGGGTCGAGGCGAAATCCACGTTGTATTTCCGGGCCTCTTCATGGCTTAAATCGAACTCTCTGAACTTGATCTTGTCCGTGATCTCCCTGAACGCCCGAATCACCCTTCGGTTTGCGTCGCTGAATACATCCTGCCGTCCGGGTTGCGAAAACAAAACGATCGATATTTCATTGGGAAGCTGCGCGAATGTGTTCTTCAAATGGGCAAGAAAAGCCTCCTGGTCCTGTGGCCCGATCACTCGACCGCCTCCTTGTCCGTAACCTTGTCCGTTAGCCATTAATCCCCCTTTTTCATCTTTGGAAGTTTTTATTGTTTGCGTGTTTTTTATCCCTTTAAGTAAATATTTCAGAGCATATGCACGACAATGAAAAGATTTAAGAAGTTTGCCAGTTCGTGTCAACGGTTTTCAACTTGATTCAGTCGATAACGAAACCGATGATTTTTTTCGTGACAAGAGTTTTTTTCCGTACGATTTCGCGTATATGTCCGTGAATATATGAAAGATAAAATTAATGCATAAACAATAATTTTCCAGTTTTCCCTCTGCCCGCGACCGGCCATATTCATGCTGACTTGTTCGTCAGACCCGGTTTGTTTTGGCGAATAGATCCGAACTCTTGGAACGACGGGCAATTCCGCAGCATGCGGTTTCATTTGCGGCTGGCCAGCGTTAAATTGTCGATGATCGCATTGCCACCTTTGATTTCGAGCTTTTCGGTGGAGGCGCGTCCCGACCGGGCCTGATAGGAGTTGTCTTCGTAGCCGCAGACCAGCGCGATGTCATTGCTCGACGACAGCAGGTTCTGTTCGCCGTAGTCGCCGGAGACGACTTTGACGATGGCGGACATGACGAGAAGGCACAGGAGTCACATTCCCCAAACTTTGGTTTTTTTTCCTTCGAACGCCTCGTCCATCGAGAAGATCTTGTCCTCCCACTTCTTGCCTGGGGTACGGTCGAGTTTTTCCCGTCTTGACGATTTATTGCCTTTCGAGCTTTTTTTTGCGCTGCTCTTTTATCGAATCGAATAAACGATTAAGACCCCTTTCCCAATCTTGTGAAAAATCTTCGCAATGAAAATCTTTCAGGCATCGGGGTATATCGCATCCGTCAAGGTTTACAGGAATTAGAAAAGTATCATCATCGGGAATCTCCAAGGATGTTTCAATCGCCAATTTCTTTTCCTTTTGATAATATCCACGCTTGCTGTTCGCTTTGTCCGAAACCAGAACAATAACTATATCAGCCTCTGGAATATATTTTTCGATTTGATATTTCCATTGTTGGCCAGATTTTAGCGATTCTTGATCAAACCAAGGCTCATATCCCTCTTTTTTTAATCTCTCATAGATTTGCAAGGCTCCTTTTTCATCTTCAGGTCGAGCATAGGACAAAAAAATCCTGAATGGAGGATCATCATCTTTTTCTTCCGAGACCTCTTTCTCTATGCTGGATTCTTGCAGGAATGGTATTTCAACCTTGACAAATTCATTGGCAAATTCAATCTGTACTTTTTTCAGAACTTGCAAAAATGCTTCCAGCGATTTTCGATTGTAGAGACCTCGAGTCCGCAACGGTGCGTTGCCACATTTAATATTGGACCCTGCGAGCAATAAATTCAGGCCTCCAAAATTTCGAGAGTAATAGGCCATTCCAATGAGTTGTGGTTCTACAGGGGTGATGCAACTATGCCGGTCAATTAAGTCCCGAATATCGTCTGGCAGTTCTGGCGGCAATGTTATTGCTCTGTATTTTGAATTCTTGAAAATGCAGTCTAACAAGAGAAAAGCGGGATTGTCGCATTTTCCGGTATTCAGATTCGCTTCGTAAAAATCCAAATATTCTTTTTCAATATCTTGCCCATCCAATGCAAATCTATATTCAAACACTTTGTCATCGCGCACCTTCTCCACTATTTTTTCCAGCACGAGCTTACACGCAGTATCTTCGGAAGCATGAAACAAATCCGGATCGATCGCCAGAATCATGTATTTTACCCTTTTCTGCTCGATGTCGCATCCAATCTTGCGCGCACCATCTTCGCCGTTTCTTTGGAGTCGTCCGAGAAAAAGTCTTCGAATCCTTTGGGTATATTCATGAATTCGCCAAATTCATTCATGACGATTTCTTCAACAAAGCTGTTTGAATCCAGCCTGCCTACGAAGCATACGCCTATGTCGTCGCAATTCAAGAACAGATTCGGGGGATTGTGCGCATGATGTTTACCCGCCGACGATTCCGCAAGCCTTCTTCGAAACCGCAAAAGAAAATGTTCGCTGTGCGTTTCCAATAAAAAACGGATATTATCACGTCTTTTCCTTTCGAGTTCATCTTCACCTTTTAAATTTCGCTTCGGTACGAACTTGTAGATCGCATCGACAAACAAATCTCCCAACCGGGCCTGCGCACGCGGGTGCAGATGCAGCTCCGGCTGTTCGACGATGATTAGAGACTCTTGCTCTTCTTGATTCGCAAGTATGCATTCTACGATTACGGGCAATACTTGGGAGACGCCGAATCCAACGTCAAGAACGTTGAAACCCGAATGAATATCCGCTTCGGAATCAATGTTGTTGTCTTCTTTTCCGTTTCGGATTTTTATTGGTTCTTTCAAACTCAAATCGGAATAAACCGAATCCCGCAATTTCTCTCGCGGCCCCCGTATTTCCACGCTTTCCGCCAAGCCGAGTTTCCGAAGCCAAAAATCGATATCCGTAAGCCTGGGGGCATCGGCATCGCCGTTGAGATAAGCCAGAAAGAGCTGCCAACCTTGCTTTTGCCACCTTTTTCGCTCTTTTGCATCCAAGGCATATACTCTTCTAGGCTCGGGCCTTAACGGTCTGATGTGATTGATCGATCCTAAAAACCGCTTCACCTGATCGCCGAGTTCTATCAACAATCCGCTCACAAAACCCACATCGTTTTGAGCCTCGTTTTCTCTTGCAATTAAAATTCTGTCACTTTTCAAGACTGGCAGGAACCCCGAATCGGTTCCAATTTCAATTCCCAGCCATTTTTCTCCATGTCCTTCGAGCCGATGCTCATAAAGGACATTTGAATTGAAGTGCCATTTGTAATCGATCTCCGGAAATGATTGGCTGTAGAGAAGATTGTTCGCTTCGAAAAGCACCCTGGACTCGCTATCGTCTTCCATCCAGGGGCACATCATTCGAACATCCGATAGAACCACGCCGATTTCTTTGGATTGAAGGTTTTTGTGGTATTGGCGGAAAGTAAGAAAAAGCTCGTACGTATCGGCGTTACTCCAAGCAGCGTCAACTTTTTCGTCAAACTTTTGCTCCCGTAAAGTAAGAATATTTTTCAAATACCCGGCAAATCTTTCATTTATTTTGGAAAACCGGAACCCGAAGGTGATTTCGCCCTCGAGTTTGTCCTCTTCCTGATCGCTCCGCCAGTGCGATATTCCCTCTGCTTGATGCAGGACAGAGCTGAAATCCCCGAAATCGTAACCATCCGGATCGAGAAACAGGAGCGGGCCTTCGTCGGGGGTTGCATTAAGGGACTGGCGCAGTAACAGCAACGCTTTGATGATGGCGCTTTTGCCGCTCGAGTTGAGGCCGAAGAGCAATGTGATAGGACGCAAATCGACCCAGTCAGTGTCTTCGAAAGCCATGAAATTTTGCAAGCGAATGGCTTCTATTGCCAAAGGAATCCTCCTGTAATTATTAGCTCCGCAAATGCGCGATCAGTTGGGTTATTCGTCCAAATGAACATCCTTGGCTTCCAGACCTTTCATGCCTGGACCGATGTGAAACCGAACCCGTTGCCCTCCCTTTAAAATTCGCAAGCCTCGCGCCAGTTGGCTTTTGTGTACGAACATCCGTTTGCCGCTATCATCGAGTTTTATGAAACCGTATGAATAGCGCCATTCATCGACGATACCTATTCTATAGCCCTGATCGACCTTGGCAAATTCCGGTCTTGGCGTCTCTTCCGTATCGTGCGCTACCGTTTCGAATCGTGCTACAACCCCGTCCGGGTTCGGCAGAACCGGGCGTTCTTTGTATTCGTTTATTTTGTTGAGGCCGTACTCGATTTCCATATAACGCGTCTGGTCGTGCCAATTTGCATCGCTCTGCCGCCAATGCCATTCCAGAAGAACGAAAAGCGAGCGAATACGGTCCAATTCAACGAGTCGCCGTTGATTCGACTTGATTCGGTCAAGTACGAATTTCTCGAAGGCCGGGATGAATTTTTGCGTGTCTGCTTCGCGGTTGTCTTCATGCCAGGCATCGCCCGAGAACAATTGGGAGTAGCGGGATTTCCGGTCCTGCAGGGTCAGTTTTGGCTGAATATGCACCGCTCCCATCCCCAGCGGCTTGCCCATACCGAGTTTGTGTCGATAGGCTTTCCCCTGTTCGCCGGGAAGCGTCAATGCCCAAAGCAACGCGCCCAGTTCGTGTTCCAGCAAATTCTCGAAGCGAATTTTGAATGCGAACTTGACTCCATGCTTAATCGGAATGATGCGGGTCAGCTGACTTTCGTGCTTCTCGCGCTCTTTGGCCGAGGCTTCGATTTCCGGCGTTTTGCCCTTATGCCAATATAGCTTGTGGCCGCGAATCTCTGTTTCTGTCGTCGGGGTACCGTAATGCGCCAGTCTGGACTTGATATCCGGATCGTGATCCGGTTCGTATTTTCCTCCGGATTTGTGTTGCACGAGGTAATGTTGAAACGTCGTCGGCTTCGGGCTCGCAAGGGTACCCGGCGCGATCGGAGTTTGACGCTCCCAGACGTCTCCATCGCTGAGGCACCGGGCGTCGCTGAAGAAAACGCGTCCCGCGCGCTGGCCTTTCAAGCCGCTATCCGGGTCTTCCACCCATCCAAAAATCGCGTCGACAAGATCCGGGTCTTCCCCTGTTCGTATCTCTTCCGGGACGAAGCGGCGCGGGTTGGAAGCGCGTTTTTCTTTATCGTTCTCATCGATCGACGGAATGCGAAAGTTCGGGCAGTGGCCGAAGTAGACGACCTTGTCATCCGGTACGTAAAAGACGGGCGCGCGGTCCTTCAGGCATCCATAATCGCCGCCCGCCCAATAGACGGCGAGTTCCTCGCGCTGATAGCGTGTCAACCCGGCGCGATAATCCTTGATCGCCTGTTCGGCGATCTCCAAATTGTCAACTTCATAGTTTGGTTCCAGTACCAGCGCATGATTCCGCCGCGGGGATTTCTGGTCGGGGCCGGCGCTTTCCAACATATTGCCGCTGCAAACGAGCACGCCTTTATGTTCATATTTGGCCTGTCGCGAACCAATATGGCTGACGGCGACACACGTGCCGCTACGTCTTCTTTTAAACTCCACGCCAAAACTGACCTCATGCACTTGCGGACGATAATCCGAGCTGTCGAGGCGTCGAAATTCCGGGATGTCCTTGCCTTGGATAAGCATCTCCCTGACTTTAAGGTAGAACTCGTTGCCGGGCCAACCCATGTCTTTCGTCGTCAAGGCAGGTCGAATAAACCAGCGGGCGCCTCGTTTCTCGAGATAGCCAGCGCGAACATTGCGAGAAAACGGGCCGATCACCTTGCGATAGGGGTCTCGTAAAGGATCGTCATTTAGCGCGGCCAAAGCTCGGAACGTGAACGTCGGTTGTTTCGCCACCCAACGCATGCGCCCGAATCCCGCAATTTCCAATAGCGAACGGACCATGCCCCTCAGGGAACTGCCCGGTATGACCGGACGAGGTTTACTGTCGACTACATCATTCCGCTCGATTGCGAAGAATGGCGCGCGAACATTTTTTTCGTCCACAGTCAGGTTTTCAGGCTTTTTGCGGCCCTGTTTCTCAAATTCCTCTTCGGTAAACATCCCTCGCACATAAGTCGTCGAACATGTCTCCAGCGAGCAGTCGATGCAGCCGGTGAATATGTTTTCGCAATACCGGTCTTGATCTGGCAGTTCCTTTTCCGGAACCGCGATCGTTTTCTTTGCAAGAGGAACGAAATTGTAGGGCGCGCTTGCCCAATGCTTTCTGCGCTCGCGGTCGATGCGCGGCAGCGTCGGGTTGCTGTGATTCAAGGCCATTTTGCCACCCCCCTATCGATTTCAAGGTTCACCAACCGGCTATTGGCGATATAACCCTGTCCATATTCATCGTGCTCGATGTAATGTCTCACCGACAATTCGACACGCGCGCCCTCGGCATTTCCGACCGGCGGCGCGTGGCGCAAGCCTTCCCGCCCTTCGTGCATCAAAGTGAATCCTTTTTTCGATTCCATTCCCACGCCCCATAGCAAATTCCTCTCCTGAATCGTGTTTGCCGCTCCTCGGTCTCCATCCGAGATCGCACGCGCGGAAAAACCGGTGCCGGTGCGCCAGATCAGCAGCTCGCCAAGCGGCCCGAAGAGTCTCGCTTGCTGCAAGGTGAACGCGCGCAGGGCAACTTCGACTTCATGGAAAACGTCGCCGGAGACGACAAGATCGCCGTTTTCGTCGATCCTTCCCCAAATAACGCCGTCGTCCGCATGGGCAAGCATAAAAGGAAGCTGGCGTTCATGCGCTTTTTCGGTCAACCAGGCTTTCAAATCTCTTCCGAACATTTCGTCGATCGTTAATTTTTCATATAAACCGCTCATGGCTATATCTCCAGAAATGCGTTGACAAATCGTTCCTGTAAATCAGCCTGCCTGCCTTTGAATTCGAGTCCGCTTTCCGTTTGAATTATTTCCCATTGATCATCTCCGATACTCATTTTTGCCTGAATGCCGGACAACCTGCCGCGCCCGACGCTGCTTTCCCCGCCGACAGGCAAATCGCCGGTCCACAAATCTTTCAGCACGAGCAGCAGCAAGCCGACTTCGGCATCGAAACGTTCGGCGGCAGGCGTCTTGCATAGCTCGAGATGAAGGCGAACGCGCGTATCCGTTTGGGATTTTCCAAATAGAGGCTGTTCGCTGAACAGAGCGTTGGGAAAAGCGCCTCCGGTAAAGCGGTCGATCTTGATACGCGTTTGAACGAGATCGTCGATTCCGTTGTCGATTTCCGTTTCGCAAATGGAGACACGGCTTGCCTGTGGTCTTTGCTTTTCGGAGTTTCCGAACATCCCATCGATCAGAGCTTTTGCAGCTTGTTCTCTTTTGATCATTGTCAGAGCGATGCGTTGCGCGCGATGGCGAATGACGCCGGCGATGCTTGTGCCCGATAGAACCGGTTTCATTTTCCGTTGGGCATCATCGTTTTTTTGTCCCCGCGATGAACGCAAATGCATGAAATCGGGCCCTGCCGGATTGCCGATATTGGAGCGAATCAATATCGAGCCTTCGAGTTTGAATTGCGCATCCAGAACGAACTTTTCGCCTTTGTGGATGCTATGGGGCGAAGCTTCGAGCAGCCCCATGATACCCGGCTGAAATTCATCCTGTTCCGGTTCCCGATGCGCGAGCCAATTCAAGACGCCTGCCATGTCGTCCATGCGATAGCGTTGAACCTGCCAGCCAGTTGCTCTGCATTGGCCATACCCCCTGCTCTTGCGCAGGCCGAGACCTATGGCGCCGTTTTCAAAGCCTGCGAGCGCCAAGGCCAACGCATCCAGGTATGTTCGATTGTTCTTGTGGAGCCAAAACTCGAAATGCAGTCTAAATTTCGTGCCGGCAGCCAACAGTTCTATATCGAATTTTTGTCCCTTTCCTTTGTCATCCGATTTTGCGGTTCTCGTTTTCGACTCGATGGCGACTCCATCCCTCAACTCTACGGCATTTTTGTCTTTGGGCAATTCACCCAAGGCGTCATCGACCATTAACCAACTTAGAATACTGTCGGTGCGATCGCCCTTTTTGCTTATGTTCAAGTACCCGAACAATCTTTCCGACATTAAGGCCCCGTCCCGGCCTTCCCGCGCTCCGTATCCGGCCTCGAACTCTCTCAGGTAATTTCGTAGCGCGCCCGCTATCGAAGTGCCGGCAAGCAGGGGCGTTTTGCCGTCGCAGGCGTCGAACAGGATCGGGATGTCGGTCAAGCCATCGGTATCGCCGTTGCCGAAATTGGCCGGGGTTTCCAGAACGAGTTCTCCCTGGATGAAAATCCGCTCGGACACCTCGCGGCTGTTTCGCCACTGTGCTTGCATCGTCAGTCTCCTTTCCGGTCTTGATTTTGCTTCACCCCGAGCTTCATGACGCCATCGACATAGCGCGCAAGATAGGTCGTACGCAACTCGTCGTCTATCTGGGCCGTCTTTCCGGCCACCTTCGGAAGTTTGGAATCCCGGAGGAATTTTTTTTCGAAGCTGCTCGTTTTGCTCATATCATTTATCCAGTCGAAAAACGATTTTCCCTCGAATTCCGCATATTGCCAGTCTTCTTTGGCGCCATGTTCCTTGATGAACTTCATGTGTTCCGCGATTTTATCCAGTTGGCCTGTGAGGTGGGCGTGACGAGCGGCGACGCGCACACGGGAGAGTTGGGCGGAAGTGGGCAGCCGATGCACGGATTCGATTATTGTCTTTGCATCGTCGAGTAGTTCGACAAGCTCGGTTTCAAGCCGATTGCGAAGCAGCCTTTTCGCCATATTTTCCGCAAGATCATTGCTCTTTGCCGATAGCGTGACGCCGGGGCTTTTGTGGAGTTTTTCGGCTTTGGTTGTTCCGAGTTCCGGCAAAGTCTGCCAATTCACCGCGATCCGCCCGAAGCCCTCGTTGCGCCGCTCTCCAAGGCCTCGGCGCACCAGTTCGCGCAATTTTTCATTAGCGACGGCATTGGCGGGGCAGCGAAAAACGCTGCCGGCGCACAGCGCCCATGATTGCGATAGAGGTAAGCCCCATTTTCGATTGAAACCTCCGACGAGGCGGGTTTTCGCATAGGCGCGAAAGGCTTCCAGAACGGCGGAATCGTTACCTGAAGCACCGTTTCGAAGCGGCCGCTCGATTGCAAAGGCTTTGGCCATGTCCGGCAAATCGCATCCGTTTTCGTCTCGTACAATGGCATCGCTAAGCAAGGTGATCGTAACGATTTCCTGTTCACCCTCGTCAAAGTAAGGCTCATCCTCGGAACACTCCCGCCAGTCGTCGATCAATTCGAGATTCAAGATCTCGACTCTGCCATGACCGCCTGTATGTGCGCCGCCTAAAAATATTGCACCTCGCTTGAGAAGCGATCTAAGAACGAGCAAATCCGCTTCGTCTTCCGACAGAATCGCGCCGGCGAACTCCTGTCCAGAGGCCAAAGTTTCGTAGCGAAACAACTGGCTGCTGCGTTCGGCGCGTTTGTTGCGGTCATCGCTGGCATTGTGCATCGTGACTTTGAATCCGACTGTTTCGAGATGGGCGACACCATCCTCGACATGGCAAAAGTCGCATCTCGTCGCCATAGGTTGTTCCAATGCATCATCGATTTCCAAAGCAAAATCGAAAATCTCGTCGGGGTCGTCGGTCTGATCTTTTTCGACAAACCAGGAAAGCGGTTTCGGCAGCATGCGAACGCCGGATTTGGGATGAGCGGGATAGGCGTTGAGAAAGCAAACGCCGTCGTCGAAAAACAGGCGTCGAAACCTGTCGTCGAGCAGAGGATCCTTTTTTTCGGGAGCATACTTTCGAATCATCGCCCCGCGAAGCATGCTTCCGGGTATAAACGGAAGGCTGGTCCTGCTGTTGGCCTCCCCGCTGTAAGGTTGCGTGGCCAAAACCGGCTCTTGCAAGTTCAGCAAAAAGGTCAATGCTTTCATGATGTCACCGTCTCTCGGAAAAAATGGAAATATTCATCTGTCACCGCCTCGGTTGTTTCGCCATGTATAAACGGAGATTTTTCATAAAGCTGGGCGCGCAAACGTCCCCTTCCGCGGTGACGCTCCGTGCCGGCTCTACGAAACGCTTTCACGCAAGCCGAAAGCAGGGCAAGCTCGCGTTGACCAGGTTCCTGAAAGAAGTCCAGTCTTGCTTCGAAAAAAGTTTTTCGAAGAAGGACGCGGGTGGCGCGAAGTGCATCATTTTTCGGGGCACCGGTCTTCTCGTCAATGGCGCTTTGCCGTCGAATGGTCGTCAGCGCGTTGAGAACTTCCTGTTTTGAAACGTAATTCGAACGCACTTCGTCCATGACGGTCAGCCGCAAATCTTTCGGCAACCTGGCGTCGCCAACGTGCATGTTGGCGACTTGTTCGACTTGACTGCCGGATTCGCCGAAAAGCCAACGCGCACTGTCGCACCAGCCAGGAAGATCGGCGCATTTCGCTTGCTCGAGAGCATACACGACTTCGGCGCATTCGGCGCACAGCAGCCCCTTCAGCGTTTTGCCGCTCAAGTATGGCAAGCCATAGTCGTCGTGCTGCACTTCGCCATCTACCACACCGACAACGCCATCGCCGCAACCAAAAGCGGCATCGCTGAGCAGCGTCAGAGTCAACCAGAGTCTGTTCATGCTTTCTCACCATTTATATTGTCGTTGAGAGCTATGAAAAAGTCCGTGGCTTCTATAGCGTCGAAATAGCCGCACTCCTCGCCCTGCCATCCTGTTCTCGCCATATTTTCCAGCCCGGGGATCTCGGGAAGATTGCCAAGGCCGTAGTTTCGAAGAAAAAGCACGACCGCTCTCGGCCCTCTGCGCAGGGCGTCGGCCAGCGCTTTGATTTTATTTCTGCGGCCGGACCATTCGTCTCTGTTTTGAAATGCATTCGTCAATTCCGCAAATGTTTGCCAAGTTCGCCAGACGTTGGGCGTTACTTCGGGCTCCCCAATCCGCACAGGACGCATTAAAAGCGGATTTCCGCTTTCCGCCGAGTATTCGCGTTCTCGAATGGCGTTCAATCCGGCTTCGACGCCGGTTGTGGAAAAATGCCAATCCATCACAAAAGTATTGTTCTCTGTCGGTTGCGTCAGATAGCCGATCCGCTTTTTTGCATTATCAGTCAACTGTTCCGCCAGGCGATAAGCCCGCGAAAATGGGTAGTGCGATTTGACGACAGCGACGCCAGCGCGCGCGAAGGGGGGCTCGCCATCGGCAAGTTCTCTTTTTGAAAGTTCTTGCAAGTATTTTGCCGCCAGGATCAAACCCAATTTGCCCTCGCTCACGAAGGTGACGTCGTCGCCGCCGAAAACAATGGGTCGGAATGGAAGCAGTTTTTTGCCCCCGGGGCCGCGTTTGGTCGATGTTTCTAGTTTTTCCACATAATCCGGCCATTGAGCAAGCAGGAATTTGATTGTTGCGCCAAGAGCGTCTTGCGTGATGTCCCGAATCGAAAGCGAAAATTCGTGCAATTTTTTAACGTACTGATCATTCTTTTCAGGTTCATGATATTTCTCGCCAATTTTATTGAATCTCATTCCCATGGCATTGCCGTCCGCATGAATCACAGCGATGAAACTCGAGGTTCCTTTCTCTCCAAAATCATTGAAATTGGCGGCAAACTCAAATCCCTGGCTATCGACCTCCGGAGCGATTTTCGACAATCTCTTTCTGGCTCGATGCGCGTTTTTCAGTTTTTTCGCGACCTCCGCGCAAATGCGTCGAGGCGGTTCATTCAGCCGTTTTTTTCGCTCGGCGGCCTCGTGTCCGACCAACTCGGGATCGTTGTCCCATCCGACCGCAGGCATTCCCGTAAACACGCATTTGGCAGTCACGCCGAGCCCGGTCATGGGGGCAGAATGTCGACGATCCAGCTTGCGGGCTGCGAGCTTTCCCCGAAGCTCTCGGTGTTTGCCGGCCAATGAATCTTTCTCCCAGTCGAATTTATCATAGATGGCAACCGGTTGAAGGCCAGTCGCTTCTTCGAGCGTCTTGCGCGTAAATCTTGCGAGAAAATTTGCGGCATTATTGTCGTTGGCAAACAAAAGCATCGCTACCCCGCCGCCGCTATAGATCAATTCGACATCCAGTTTGGAATTCGACAAGTGTTGTTTCGAATCCAAAATCAATCCGTCTGTTTCATTCCAAGTAAAGTTGCTTTGGAGATCCTCGTTTTCGATGGTTGTTGACAACCACTCTTCGGTAGCCGTTTGCACCAGTTCCGATGCGCCGATATTCTGGACCAGATGGTTGCTCTTGAAAACGTAATCCTGTATGCCCGTTACTTCTAGCAAAAGGAGTGTGTAGTGCGGCATGATTGTCTCCTTATCGACTCGATTTCGCAAACCATTGCCGAAATGCATGGGTTAAACTCGGAAGATCGTAACGGCCGAAGACTTTGACTCTTCCCCAGGCCCGCCACTCTCTTTCCACTTCGGCCTGTATTTTTTCCGGGAACTTGCTAGTGCCGATCACGGCCGCGCGAGCTTCATCGCCACCCAGCTGTCGGGCTCGGACATAGGCTTCCATGAGATGTTTTTTTACTTCGCCGCTTTCCCCTTTGCCGGGAGAACTAACGATGCATGAAAACACATATAATTGATAGCCGATCATAGCTGCGGCGTCGAGTTCGAATTTAACCGGCTTCGTTCCCTGCGGCGATCTTTGGGGGCTGGGCTCAAGGTTTTTTGCATAATGTTTGATATCGAATTCATGCTGATTCTTAATGATAGCTGCCAGCACCAAATCCTCGAGCCACCCGCCTAAGAACCATTTGCTTGCATTCGGCAATTTTCTGAAGCCGAGTTCTTGAGCGATTTCTTCAGCCTTGGTCTCTTCGTTCTCAATTGGTCCGAATGTGGTGATAATTGGTTCCAATGCCGGGTGTTTTTCATTGTCGGGAAGCCGAACAGACGTCCCTCCCGAGACGTCGAGCCCTTTGCACCACTCCCGCCATTGCTCGATTCCATCGTCGGTATTGTGGACTTTCCCTAATGCTTTTGCAAATTTTTCGTGGCGCGGAGTTTGGTTGATTTTATCCAGTCGGTAGCCGTGCAGTCTCGCCAAATCCTTCAAACCAATCTCTACCGCTCTCGCCACATTGATTGGAGCGCCTTCGCCTTCGAATTGCATCGCCAGCGTATGTGCATCGAGATAGCTGAAAATCGCATTTGGAAAATGCTCGGCCAGAACGTTATGGCTTTGGATGGCCATGGGTTTGGTTCCGCCGGTGTAATTCAGTCCTACACGGCTATGGCGTGGTAAATTCAGATCGTGTAAGATTCTTCTCATTTCGGCTTGAATACGAAAGCTGTTCCCTTCGTTCAAACCATAATAGAAGAACTTTACAGCAGGGCGTTCAAAGCTGAGGGAACGGGCTAAAAAGTCCGCAAACGGTTTAGTACTCGGCGTTTCCTCCGAGCCATCGGAATGAAGCAGATAAATCGTGCATCCATCGTCTGTAAGAAGCAGGGCTGAGACAAAGAGCGGTAAAGGATTTTCACCGACCAACAAGAATAAATGGTCGCTTTTGTTGTTTTCATGAATTTGGCTGATCAGCATGGTAAGAAGCTATCGACCTTGCGGTTAAAACAGCATTACAGGGCTATGCAGCGAGCATTAAGCAGAGTTCCGCCTTTTTACCGGAGCCTGAAGCGATTTACCAAGTCGGCGGTTTTTCTGTACGATTTTTCGGTGTCCATTTTTTACCCCAAAAGAATCAACCAATTAAACCTATTTAAAGAAATAGTGTCGTGAGTCCGTAACACACAACTGAACTCAAATCAACGAAAAAAAACAGTAATAAAGGGTGTAAAAAGTCGATTCCGATTTTAATGTCATTTTTCGGCTTTGAGGATCGGAACCGCGTTTTCGCGTCCTGCCAAATCTTGTTTTCCGAATTTTGCAACAATTTTATTTTTAGCCCATTCAATTCCCCTTTGGGGCGGCGGTATTTAAGCTGCAAGACCCTTGGCTTTCGAAAAAAGAGGGCCCGGCGGATGCCAAATTCAACCGGTTAGGGCCACAGAACGAAATAAATATACCAACCCTCTCGCCGTCGGTATATTTCGCGCAACGGCGACACTTTGTTTCGTTCCAAGCACTCAATAAGGCAATAAGGTCGGGGGGGAGAGAGGGGGATGCCGCGTGCTACTAAGGTTTGGAAGCGCCAAAACAAGGTTTTTCCGGATCTTTTCCGAAAACCGGCGGCGGATCGAATCGGTTGGCGAAGGAT
>CAZNTU010000077.1:0-23792 GCA_964575975.1 uncultured Desulfobacteraceae bacterium | reverse complement strand
GAACGATGAAAAGCGAGGGTCTTCAACCATGGCAGCCAACGAGAATTCCGGTCGGATTTTTCTTGCCGGCGCAGTCGTTTTCCTTTTTTTCCTGAACTCACCTTTGGCCGCGGCTCCGCTGACGCTGCATGATCGACTGGATTCGATGTCGGCCGCAAGTTACCGCATTACGGTTCCGCAAGGGACGTCGTTGATTGTCGCCAAAATCATCCGGGGCAGCGGCAACCTTGATCTGTTCCTGAAAAAGGGAAGTCCGTTTAGCGGAACCACTTTAAAGGAGATCTTGGACGAATCCCATGTCTATTCCATCGGCGACGACTGGCGGGAAATCGTGTCGCTCAACCGGTCGAGCACCCCTGCAATCGGCGCCGGCGAATGGTATCTTGCGATTATCAACTTCAGCGACCGGGCAACCCTTTATACGGCGTCCGTTTTTATGGAACCGCAGCCGCAGGCCCAGAACAAACTGTATTTCCCTTACGTTGTGGAATATGACACTTGGCACACGGAAATCTGTCTGCTTAATAGCAGCAACGAGGATACGGTCGTCGGCGAACTGTCGCCCTACGGCCTTTCCGGTTCCAAGCTCGCCGGTTCCCGGACCGTCAGCCTGCCGCCGAACTCGCGGGCGGACTTTAAAGTGGCCGGAGATTTTCCCAACCCTCAAGATATTTACTATATGGAGTTTTCTTCTTCGACGGATACCGTCAAAGGCTACGCCAAGGTCTATATAAACGGCGTCTATCGGGTCGCTCTGGCGGCCACGTCGATGGTAACCGCCGGCGATCTTAGCGTTCCCCATATCGCCTCGAGCAGCAAGTGGTCCACCGAAATCAGTCTTCTAAACACCACTTCCGAAGACAAGAAGCTGACCATCGAATTCAATACGGGGCAGACCAAAACTCTAGCCCTCGGCCCGAGGGCATACGCGACGTTCACGATAAGCAAGCTTTTCAACGATGTTCCCCAACCGAACATCGATTCGGCCGTAATCCGGAACGCGGAGGGAATTATCGGGGTGGAGCTTTTCAGCGACAATTCCCAGAAAATTATGGACGGGCTTCTTCTGGAGGACGAAACCTCGGACGAGATCTTTTTTCCGCATACGGCGATCACCGACGGGTGGGCGACCGGCATTGTCGTTTACAATCCGGAGAGCGAGTCATGCAATTTGACGCTTACTCCGTTCAGCGCTGGGGGAGTTCCGCTTCCGCCGTTTAAAGAATCCCTTCCCGGCGGCCAAAAATACATCGGCACGGTGGCCTCCTTGGGATTTCCGTCGGATGCCGCCTGGGTTCGGGTCGAAGCTTCCCACCCGGTAACCGGTTTCGAGCTGTTCGCGAGATCCGGCCAGATGGCGGGATACTCCGGCGTCAACATCAGCGGGCGCACGGGCCTCTTCCCCAACATCGGAGAGACCGACTTTGCCGGCATCGCTTTCATCAACCAGGATGTTTCGCCTGCGGAACTGACTTTGACCGCATATGATCGCAACGGTGGAGTCGTCGCCTCGGAAAAAACGACACTCGGCGTCTTCGAAAAAAGAGTCGCTGTGGCAAACAAATTTTTTCCCGATTCGATCGCGAATGCGACGCATGTCCGTTTTACCTCGGACCGCCAGGTAGTCGGCTTTCAGCTCAGTGGCTCCAAGGACGAAACGATGCTGGACGGCCTCGGGGCGATGCCGATTCCGTCGGCCGCCGAAATCGCCGGGGACGGTATTGTCGATCTTGCCGCGCGGGCTTTGAAAGAAGGAGATCGGAAGGCCTTTGTCGCGCTTTTGAGCGCCAGCAGCCGCAGTTTGGTCGACGCGATGGATAGCGATTTCGTCTTGGATACGGCAGAGGGCGCAGCTGCTGCGGCGGAACTTGCCTCTGCCTTGAAGAGCGGGAAGCCGACTATGGGAAACGACGAAGTCGTTCATTATGAAACAAAGGTCCGGGACGAAAAGTTCGGTTTTTATGTCGGCTACGACGGCGACGCCGGCGAATGGCGGTTGGGAGGGCTGTGATATGAAGCGGTTCGAATCGACGGTGGTATTATTGACGATTGTTCTTTTCTTGCTTGTCGGGGTGGAATCGGTTTCGGCCTGGAACAACAAGGGGACTCATCCGGCCATTAACGAATGGGCCGTCAAGGTTTTCGAGAAGGATCTCCGTCCGCTCGACAAGCGCCTTGCCTCCACCCGTCTTGATGGCGAAGAATGCCGGGGTATTGCCTGGGATCCCCAGGACGGTACCGCCAATACAACCCAGAGTATCGCGGTAAATCGTAAGAAAAGCCTTGTCAGATGGATTGTAGACGGCGGTTTTTCGGCGGACGAGCCGGAAATCCTGATGGGGTTGAGGCATTTCTACGATCCCAGGAACGCGTCCACGCCCTGGCTCACCGACACCCACGGCGTCGCCGATTGGCTTAAAAGCTACGTGACTCCGGAGAGAGGAGTTCCCGAGATCGACGCCGTCACGTGGGCGATAGACAAAAACGACACTGGCGACGACGGCGCTTACGGCGTTCAGGACTGGATTTCGATTTCCCAGGACTACTCCTGGTTCGACGCGAAAAAGTATTTCAAGCTGGCTTTGGCGAACGAAAACCGCGACAACGTCAACTACGGAAAGGCTTGGAGGGCGGTCGGGGAGGTTATGCACATGATGGCCGACATGGCGGTGCCCGCGCACGTGCGAAACGACGGCCACATGTGGTCGGAACCGCTGGAAGACAAAACGGACAGCAGCCGGGTAAACGCCTGCGCCGGATTGACGCCGGCCAATTCGATCAATTACGACACCGGCATAGAAACCCTGATGCGAGCCTTGGCTCTTTGGACGAACTCGAATTTTCTAAGCCAGGACACGGTGCCCCTGCCTGGCAAGAGCACGACCGCCAACGGCATGCCATCCTATCCTTCGCCGATTCCGACGAAAACCACCGGAACTTACGAATACCGCACGGTCGACGGACAAAGCGTGATCCTGGCCCGTATCGGAAAAGCCGGACTGCTGGGCCGCTTCTGGAAGGGCAACAACGCGGCCCAGGCGTATCAGGTGGACGACACGGCGGTCCTTCAGTCGCAACAGTCAATCCTGATTCCCACCGCTATCCGCGCGTGCGCCTCGGTCCTGAACCGTTTCCTGCCACGGTTCGAAATCTCCGCCGAAGTCTACCAGCGCCCCGACATGACAGGGACTTCCAGCTATTCCATCCACGGCGAGGTCGCGCAGTTCACTTCGGGTACCGACTGGAACGAAAGGCTGACGATCAAGAACGGCGTCTACCTCGTTGTCAACGGCGAGGCGACCGCCATTCCGAAAAGAATCGCCGGCGGCGACTTCAACTGGTTTACCCACGATTTCTCGGCCAAGGAAAACGACCAGGTATGGCTGCGATACGATCTCGGCGGCTATGTCGTCGAATCGGAAAAGGTGAAAATCGCGGCCACGACCAACTCGGACATCCAGTTTACCAAAACCTGGGAGAAGGTTCACTGGCCGAGCTGGCATCCCGAGCTGGCGACCATCGTTTTTACTGTAAAAGGAACGGGCGACGTTCAAGCAATAAAACCGCTGATCGAACTCAAGGACTTCGCCAACTCCAAAGACTCCAAAATCATCAAAGTCTCCCATGTGAAGCGGAACGAGAATGTGATCATAACCGGATCGCTGCAGCCGACGCTCTCCAAGACCAAAATCGAGCCCTATGCGCCGCTGGCGAAGAGCATATACGTCTATTCCAATCCAAAGCTGGTGCGTTGCAAGGAATACTATTCGGAAGAGCAAATCGTCGAGCGCTACAGCGGGCTCGATTTCTCGTGGACCGCGCCAGTCGACCCCGGCGCCGGCGGATATTACTACAAAACGCATGTTTACATAGTGTACGACCTCCATGTCGAGGATTACAGGCGCCCGGACGAAGATTCGTCCTTTGTTTTGGCGAGCACGTCGGACGGCGAAACGGCCGTGTTCCATCTGCAGCTCGAGGTGACCAAGGATCTTGCGGAATGGGAGACCCCCTGATGCCGCTGCCGGAAGAAAAGCTTTCGACCTGTGGGGACTGCGTTTAATGCGCCAAACTCGCTCGCACCGGTAGCGCCGCCGTGGAAGGCGGCGCTACCGGTATTTCCCGGCTATTACCTGAGCAAAGGCCTCTTTCGTAAAACAGTAAGACTTTTCGCCTTGGCCTGACGCCTCACGTCTATTCCTCGGCTTTCAATGTCTTTCTCTTCACCCCGTACACGATATCGAGCACAAGGCTCAACAATGCAGGGATCAGGAATATGGTGAAAACGGTGGAGACGAACAATCCTCCGACCACCACGCTTCCCAATCCCCTGTAGAATTCCGAACCGGCTCCGGGGGAGACCACAAGGGGGATCATTCCGAAAACCGTGGTAATCGTGCTCATGTAGATGGGCCTGATTCTCGAACGGACCGATTCGGAAATCGCCTCGCGGGGCTTCATGCCCCCGTCTCGTATGTTGTTCAACGACTGGTGTACAATCAGTATCGCGTTGTTGACCACGATTCCCACCAAGATGACGAACCCGAGCATAGTCAAAATATCCAACGTTTGATCCGCGATGAAAACGTTGACCAGATACAGCCCCACGAATCCGCCCGCAGCCGCAAGCGGAACGCTGAACATGATGATGAACGGATAGAAGAAGTTCTCGAACAGGGCGCACATGAGCAAATAGCTGATGACCACGGCCAGGATGAAATTCCACTGGAGCGCCTCGCGAGTCCTTGTCAAATCGTCGGCCGTGCCTCCGAGTTCTATGCTGTAGAAACTCGACAGCTCGCCGCTCTTCCTGATCGGCTCCACCACCTGTTGGCTCACGTTCTCCATGGCCGTTTCCAAGGGTACGTCGTGGGGCGGTATTACTTGTATGACGATCGCCCGCTGGGAATCTATATGGTTGATCTGCGCGGGGCCTTCCTCCAGCCGAATATCGGCCAGGGAGCCCAGCGTGACCTTTTCCGCCGAGGGAGTTATCACCGGAATTCGCGCCAAGTCCTGGGTCCGGGAAATGGAACCCTCTTCGCTCTTCACGACCAAGTCTATCTCCTCTCCATGCAAACGGTAGTCGCTCGCTTTGGCGCCGTCCACCATGGCGTTCACGGTCGTGCCCAATTGGGCGGTGGTCATGCCTACACGGGTCAGGCGATCCCTGTTCGGAATCACTTGCATTTCCGGGTTTCCCAAGTCCAGGCTGGGGACCGGCCTTACCTGCGCTCCCGGCACCGCAGCCATGACGCCCCCGAAAATCCGTTTTCCCAGCTCTATCAGCTTGCTCAGCTCTGGCCCTTTGATCTCGATTTCGATGGACCGCCCCTTGCCGATCTCCCTGGAGAAAAGCCCCGGCTGTTGAACGATGGCGATCATGCCGGGAATTTTGCTCAGAGACTGGTAAACGTAAGGGAGCAACTCCGGGGTTCTTTCCTGGATTTTGGATACGATGCCCATGAAAACCTGCTGTCCCTGGGCCACGTAGAAGAAGTTGTTGGACGGCGGAATCCCAAGTTTCTCCGCGAGTTCGCTTTTTTCGTCGCCTCTTTCCACTATGGGAAGGATATCCGCCTCCACCTGTTCGGCGATGTTCTCCAATTCTTGCAGGTTGTAGCCCGGCGGGGGAAGAAGAATACCGAAAAGGATTTCCCGGTTTCCCTCGGGAAGGTACTCGGTTTTCGGCATCAGAGTCCAAGCGATCCCGACGGCCAGACAGATCAGCGTCAAGGCCACGGCGAGTCTGGCGGTCACAAGGCCGCACATCCAATGAACGAAGCCGGCTATGGCGTTTACGAAACCCGATCCCAGCCCTGTCAGGGGCCTGAATTTTTTCTTTTCGGGTTCCATGCCCGCGGATTCCCTGCGCCCAACTTTCCCCAAAATCTTGGAGGACAACGTCGGAATGACCGTCATGGAAACGACAAGGCTCAATACCACGGCGCTGCTGATGGCGATGGCGATATCCCTGAACAGCTGGCCGGCTTCCTCCTGGACGAAAACGATCGGAAGAAAAACGGCGACCGTCGTGAGCGTGCTGGCAAGCACGGCTCCCCACACCTCCACCGTTCCGTCGTAGGCAGCCTTGATCCTCGACTTTCCCATCTCCCTGTGGCGGAAAATATTTTCGAACACCACGATGGAATTGTCCACGACCATCCCGATGGCGAAACTGAGTCCGGCCAGGCTGACCACGTTGATGTTTCTCCCCATGAGCGTCATGACCAGAAAGGTGCCTACCACGCTTATAGGAATCGCGATCGCGACGATCAGCGTGCTGGCGAAGCTTCCAAGGAATATCAACAGCACGATTACAGCTAGCGTCCCGCCAAGGTAAATGTTCTGCTTCACCAGGTTTATGGCGCTGTATATGTAGCTGGTCTCGTCGTAAACCTGCTCGATCGCCAGGTTTCTTTCCTTGAGAAGGCCCGCGTTCATTTCATCCAGAGCCTCCTGGAGCCGCTCCATGACCACGAGAATGTTCGTGCCGGGTTCCCTCACGGCGTTCATGACGATGGTCGGGATACCGATGTGCCGCACCACCAGATCGATGTCCTCGAATCCCAATTCCGCGCGGGCGACGTCCTTCACCGTGACCGGGATGCCGTTTTCCCGTTTGACGATGACTTTTTCGACGTCCTCGGGGCTTTCGTACTTCCCGACGGTTCGCGCGATGTAGCGGCGTTTTCCCTCGTCGAAGTTGCCTGCGCTGATGTTTCTGTTTTCGACGTCGAGGGCGAGCATCAGTTCCGGAATGGTCACCTTGCGAGCGGCCAAAGCGTCGGGATCGACAATGACTTGCAGTTCCCGCTCCTGTCCGCCGTAGATGTTGGCCGACGACACGCCCGATATCCTTTCCAGACGAGGCTTCACATGCTCGTCCAGAAAGTCGTACTCGTGCTGGAGATTGCCTGTGTACCCCTCCAGTCCTTTCAGGATCATCCACGCTATCGCCTCCTCCTGCCTTCCGCCGGATTTGATGACGGGCTTCTCCGCGTCCAGGGGATACCGCTTTACCTGGTTCATCTTGTTGGAAACCCGCAACAGCGCCTCGTCGGTGCCGGTCCCGATATCGAACACGAGTTTGATGTAGGAGTTGCCGTCGCGGCTCTCGCTGGTCATTTCCTGCAGACCCTCGAGGTTTTTCAATTCGTCTTCCTGCACCTCGGTAATTTCGCGCTCGACCTCGACGGGACTGGCGCCCCGCCAGATCGTCTCGATGGAAATCTCCGGAAGATCCACGTTGGGAGTCAATTGAATGGGGATTCTATAAAAGGACAAAATCCCGAACAGCACTACCAGAATCACGCCCACGGTTACAGTGACGGGCTTTTTTATGGAGGTATCGACTATTTTCATGGTTGCACGACCCTCACCGCCTGCCCCGGTCTCAATCTTTCGTTTCCTCTAACGACTACCGCGTCCCCTTCGTTCAAATCGCCCTCGAAGGACACGAAATCCTGAAAATATCCGTCGATAGCGATGTTGACCGGATGCACGATCCCGTCTTTGACGACATACGCGATACGGTCCTTTCCGGAAATTACGACGGCATCCTTTGGCATGACCAGTGACTCGCGGGTTCCTCCCACGGAAAAGGAAACTTTCGCCTCCATGCCGCTTTTGATTTTCATCTTGGGATTTTCGAGAGAAATTTTGACGGGAAACGTTCTGGAATTGGGATTTCCCTTGGGAAGAACTGATTCGATGATTCCTTCGAAGGGCGTCCTGGAAACGCTTCCGACAAGCACGTCAACATTGTCTCCTTCGACAAGACTCACGGAATAACGTTCGGGAACGTCCACGACCGCCTTTACGCGGCCGATGTCCATCAAATCCACCACGGCTCCGCCCACGCCGACCCATTCGCCCAACTGCGTATGTTCCTGGACGATATAACCGGCAAAGGGCGCCGTCACTTTTTTCCTGCCGATTTCGTACTTGAGCAGTTCGATCTCGGCCTCGCTTTTCGCCAAATCCTGTTTCAGCGCCTCGTAACGAAAATAGGCTTCGTCGTAGCTTTTTTCGGCGACGCTCTGGGCGAGCTTGAGTTTTTCCATCCGGTCGAGTTCCTTGCGAGCTTCGGCAAGGTTGGACTTGATCTTTTCACGGGCAGCGACGGCGCCCTTCAGGTCCAGTTGCAACCGTCTGTCTCCTAGCCGGGCGAGGAGCTGTCCCTTTTCCACATACTCGCCTTCGTCGGTCGGAAAGGATTCCACCAGGCCGGACACTTCCGACGCCACCGTGCTTTCGGTCGCCGGTTCGACAGTCCCCACAAGCTCGATTCGATTGGAAACTGCTTTCTTTTCGACAGTCGCGACTTCCACGGGGACCGGCGGCGGCCCTTTGGCGCCATCTTCTTTCTGGCCAAACGCAATTGTTGCGAAAACAGCGACCGACGTAAAAATCGCGAAAAACAGGATAAAAGCCTTCAGGCCTTGCTTCTTGAGCGTCTTCATTCCGATCCTCTCGCGCGTTGAAATAAATCTATTTTCCTGCGAATTCGGGCAAAAGGGCAGTTTATAGACCTTTTTTTCGATCGTCAAGTTCGGGACCGGGAATTGGAATGACTCGTAAGGAAATCGTCCTTTTCGTTTTTTTGCCCGAACTGCGACGGCGGCCGAGTCCACTTGATAGGATCCGATACTGTGTTATATTCTCAATCGTTACGCAAAGGAACAGCATCGGACGCTTTCGACGAACAAACCATGAACATTGTCCGATCCATCAAATTCAGTTGATTTAACTATCGACATTTTCTTGAAAGGAAATACGGTTATGAAATTAGCGGTGAGCGGAAAAGGCGGAGTGGGAAAGACCACGTTTTCTGCATTATTGATTCGAACGCTGGACGAGCAGGGAAAGCATGTCCTGGCTATTGACGCCGATCCGGACGCCAATCTTGCGGCGGCGGTGGGAATCGAGGGGGCCGAAGACATCACGCCCATTTCGGAAATGAAGGAATTGATTTTCGAGAGAACGGGTGCGCAACCCGGCTCCATAGGCGGATATTTCAAGTTGAATCCCAAAGTGGACGACCTTCCCGACGCGCTTTCGGCCAAGCTGGGAAACATCAAGCTGATGAGGCTGGGAGGCGTAAAAAAAGGGGGGGCCGGATGCATTTGTCCCGAGAGCACCCTTTTGAAAGTACTGGTAACGCACGTGGTGCTTGCCCGAAACGAAGTGGTAGTGATGGACATGGAAGCGGGAATCGAGCATTTGGGGCGAGCCACGGCAAGCGCGGTGGACAAGCTTCTGGTGGTCGTGGAGCCTGGTCGGAGAAGCATCGACACGGCGGGGCACATCCAAAAGCTGGCTTCCGAAATCGGACTTAAAAATATTGCCGTAATAGGAAACAAGGTTCGCGGCGCCCAGGACGAGGAGTTCTTGAAGAAGCACCTTTCCGATTTCGAATTTCTGGGATTTCTTCCTTACGACAACTCGTTGATCGAGGCCGACCTGAACGGCGTATCTCCCTTTGAAGCCAATTCCGAGGCAAAAGCCAGGGTTGCCGAGATGATCCGGAAAATTCAGATTGCATGAAAAGACACTATCCCGTCCGACACGCCAGAAGGGGGCCCGCGAAAGGGCCCCGAACCGACCGATCGACAAACATTAAACCGGGAGCGGACGCGAGGCTGAAAAAGGTTTTCGCGACCATCGGCGTACCCAAGAAACGTCCATTCGTACCGGACGGCTTTCAATTGAAAGCCGTGTCGGCCGTCGAGCGATGCGATTGCCTGGTCACGGCCCCGACCGGGGCCGGCAAAACATGGATCGCCGTGCAGGTCATAGAGAAGGTTTTCAAAGACGGCGGAAAAGCATGGTACGCATCCCCTCTCAAAGCTCTCTCCAACTCCAAGTACGAGGAATTTTCCCGTATCTTCGGTTCCGAAAACCTGGGCATTTTGACCGGAGACAGAAAGGAAAACGCGGACGCCCCGATCATAGTAGGGACCACGGAGATATTGAGAAACCAGCTTTACGACGCCATGGACCGAGGCGAAACCCTGTCCGCCGATTTCGTGGTCTTGGACGAGGCGCATTTTCTGGGCGACGAGGACCGGGGAGTGGTCTGGGAGGAAATCATGATTTATCTTCCCAGCCGAATTCCGATCCTGATGCTTTCGGCCACCATCGGAAACGCAGCGCAGATCGCCAACTGGCTTTCGGCCATGCGCGGGCGAAAATGCATCGTGGTCGAGGAGAAAAAAAGACCGGTGCCTCTTTTTCCCCTGTTTATCCATCCTTCCGGGACTTTGTTTCCATTGCTGTCCCAGAAATCGGACGCGAAAAACAAGCTGTGCAAGAAAGTCGCGGCATACGCGTACAGCAAGCGCCCTCCCCTATTGGCGCCTCCCCATAGGCTTCCTCCCTTCGGTCAGATTCTGAAAGTATTGAAAAAATACAACCTTCTTCCGGCGATTTTCTTTTTGAAATCGAGGGCCGACTGCGACGGCGCTCTGGAGCTGTGCAAGGAAAACGTCATTACGGACGAGCACAGGCTGGATATCCTCGGGAGCCGAATTCGAGAACTGGCGGGAAACAGCCCTCACATATTGAACCACAAGCAGTTGGAGGATTTGGAAACCCTCGCCCTGGGAGCGCATCACAGCGGACAGCTGCCCGGCTGGAAACTGCTCTTGGAAACATTGATGACCGAGGGACTTCTCGACGCGGTGTTCGCCACGTCGACCGTGGCCGCAGGCGTGAACTTTCCCGCCCGCACCGTGGTTTTCCTGAACTCGGACAGATTCAACGGGAGGGAATTCGCGCCGCTTACCCCGACCGAATTCCACCAGATGACCGGACGGGCCGGGCGTCGCGGAATGGACCATATCGGATTTCTGCTGGCCGTTCCCGGAAAATTCATGGACCTTCCCATGGTGGCCGAACTGGTCAACTCGAAGCCGTCGCCCATTTTCAGCCAGATCAAGACGACCTTCTCCATGGTTTTGAACTTGCTTCTGTCACACAGGCCCGAAGAGATAGAGGACCTTTTGGAAAAGTCGTTCGCGTCCTATCTGATCGTCAGGGAAAGAAAGAAGAAAGCATCCAAAAGACGGTTCGACCAAGACAAAGCCCACCTGCGGGAAGAATTTCACGACCATCTCGATTTCCTGATCGAAACGGGCTACGTCACCGAGGACGGCCGGCTTACCGAAGACGGTCGGTGGGCGTCCCAGCTTAGAATCGACCAGCCGCTGCTGATCGCGGAGGGTTTCAAGCTGGGTCTTTTTCCCCAGGACGATCCCGCCATGCTCGCGGCGATGGTAACGTTGTTCGTTAACGAGCGCGAAGTGGACGACCGTTTTAAAAAGGACGAGCTGCCTCGAGATTTCGTCGCCAATTTTTTCAAGGTGAAAACGGGATTGCTCCCGTTCGCCCAGCTGATGTACGAAAAGGGATTTCCGCCGCGTCCTCTTTTCATGCGTCCCGCTCTGACCCTTCTGAAATGGGCCGAGGGAATTCAGTGGGAAAGGGCGGCGAATATTTCCGAAATGGCCGAAGGAGACCTTGCAATGTTGATTTTGCGCACGGCGGACAATCTACGGCACATTCGCTCTTTAAGAGATGTTTTTCCCCGGGCGGCCGACAGCGCCGGAAAGGCCATCGAGCTTATTCTTCGAGACCCGGTATCCGCCTACTACGGTTCCGATATTTAGTCGCGGCTTCCTTTGTTCGCGGAGAGTATCGAAAAGGGGCTGCTCTGGAAAGCAAGCAATTCCGTCAATTTTTTATTTATATTGAACTTTTTTTCCGGACGAGTATAATGCGAAAGCATTGCATTCAAGCGCATATCCTTGGAAACCATTTGATTCAGGCTCGGCCATATGGCAACTCCGACAAAATTTTTCCTGTTTTTATCGCCGATTCTCCTCATAGTCGCTTTTGTCTTCAGTTTTCACGTGATTAGAGTGGACACCGGAATCGAAATATTGCCGAAGGACACTTTCACGCACAAGGATTTTTACGTCGATGTCCGGGGCTTCGGGTTGGCTGATTATTTTTATCACGCTCCCAAAATTCGCAATTATCTTTTTTTCCAAAAGCCTTACAATAAATTTTTAAATTTGATCGAGGAAAAAAAGGCGGAGCTGGAAACCCCTCGAAAGGACGAGGACAAACCGAGGAGAGCGTTTGCAAACACACTCGAACAGGTCGAAACGGATGTCAGAAAGTGGTTGGAAATCATTCGCAGGTAGCTGATTGTTGTTTCTCAATGAATACCTGCCGCCGGTAAAAATATCTGATTTTTTTTGATTTGTGCTTATAATTTTTTCCAAGGCCGATTTTTATTAATAACGCACACCTCTTAATTTTTTTAAATAAAATACGAACCGAGTTATTTAAACCGATAACCAGGGGGATAAAATGGCAAACGACTCCAACAAAACGCTTCACCATCACATCCAATTGGTCAAGGAGGGCAAACGCTCCTTCGAGAACGCATTCCAGGGCGTTTCCAGAATGATATTGGAAAACGGCATCAACAAAGTCGTGGTGAACGGAAAGACGACCTACGATTTCGAAATTTTCCGGACCGGGAAAAAGCATGTGATCGGCATGTACGACGAAATGAACAGTTTCGTCTCGTATGTAAAGGACGCGGCGGAAGGAGGGTCGTCGAAGGAAATGGCGTTCGTTCTCGTGGGAGAGCCGGGAAACGGAAAAACCTTTTTCGTCGAATATCTCTGCGGCAAATACCGGCAGTTTCTATCTAGCGAGGAAAACCGGAAATACACGTTCAAGTTCAAGAACATTTCGAAAATCGGCACCTACGGCAGAATCGACATGATCGAATCGCAAACCTACGAAGATCCGATGATCCTGGCCATGAACCTGTTCGACGACCTTGATCAAAACAAACACTATTTGGCCGAACAGTTCGGTTTCTCGGACGGGGAAATCGAAAAAATCTACGAAGAATACCGGCCTTTGGGAGCTTGTTCCGGCTATATATGGAACGATATCAGGAATCATAACGGGGACGACGATCCGAACGAGATGCTCAAGTTCGTGGAAATCTCGCCGGTCCCCCTTACCGAAAGCCTGGGAACCATTACGGGCAAGTATCCGGCCAAGGACAAGATTACCTCGTCCGCTGTTGACTTGCTCGGGGAGGAATCCATCCAGAGGCTTCTTCACATCACCGACACCAACAACCCCTACAGGTTCGATCTGAGGCGCGGCGCTCTGGCCCGCGTGGCGGGAGGCGGCATCCATTTCAGCGACGAGATTTACAAAAACAAGAAAGACTTGGTGCAGGTGTACCTTGGAGTCATTCAAAACCGGAACATAGAGATCGATGGATACAAATGGCCCATCGACACGCTGATCATCGCCACCAGCAACAACTCGGAATTCAGCAGATACGTCTCGGAAAAGGAGGAGGCCCCCATCGTGGACCGTTGCAGAGTGTGCTACGTTTCGCACAACACCAACTACCGGCTCCAAAGGGAACTGACCGACTACGCCATCGGCACCGAGGCCAAATCCACCCTCACCCGCGAGTTTCTCCACCAGGACCCGAACCTGAACCATGCGTCCTCCGTAGGGTTCGTCCTGACGAGACTTCCGCGCTCCGAAAAGCTCACGTCCGTTGAAACCATGAAGCTGGCCGCCGGAGAGGTCGCCGGGGAGAAGAGCATCAAAACGCTGGCCGAAGTGATCGACACGTTGAACCAGGACCCCGACTCCACCAAGAGGTTCGGACAAAAGGGCCTGGGCCAGAGGAACCTCGGAAGGGCCATCCAGCTGATGATGGAAAGCTCGGAAACCAACGAAGGCAAGTGCATGTTCGCCTACGACTTCTTCAAGGCCATGGAACGGATCGTACTCGATTACGTCGCCGACGCGAACGACCGGACCAAGTACCTCGAGGACATGAAAACCGCCAAGCAACTCTACCGGGAAAGAGTCATGACCGAAATGTTCAACGCGTACATGGACGAACCCTACGCCATCAGAAAAGACGTGATGAACTACGTGAACATGATCATCGGAATCGACGCGGAAAACCTGGGCCCCGACATGATGTGGAAATACAAGGATCCCCAGACCGGCGAACTCAAGGCAATGAAAATCGACGAGCGGTACATCAAAAGCGTGGAGGACCGCCTGGGGCTGAAAACCGACGAACAGCGCGAAAGTTTCCGCACTTCGATCCGGAAAATCTACGGCCAGAAGATTTCCATCAACCCGGACTACGATTTCATGGACAACCTGGAACTGGTCAAGGCTGTCACGGACGTGCGCCTGAAATCCGACATCGCGGGCGCGGGAAGCCTGATCGGCGCGCTCGCCAACCGCACAAACGAGGAAAATCAGAAGCTCTACGACCGCATGATCGACACCATGATCAACAAACTCAGGTATTGCCCCACTTGCGCGCAGAAAACCATCGAGTATTTTTGTACGCAGGAGGATGAAAAATAACCGGAAAACCACAGAGACAAAAAGATGAAATCGGTGGAGTTGTTCGCAGGAGGAGGAGGGCTTGGGCTCGGGTTGGGCCTGGCGGGGTTCAAGCCCGCTGCGGTGATCGAACGGGACAAGTGGGCGTGCGACACGATCAGGGAGAACAAAAAATGCGGATACCCGCTGGTTCAAGACTGGGAAATTTACGAGGGCGACGTCGAAGACTACGATTATTCGGGACTCGAGGACGTGGATTTGGTGTCCGGAGGACCGCCTTGCCAGCCTTTTTCCCTCGGCGGGAAACACAAGGCCGACAACGACAAGAGAGACATGTTTCCTTTGGCCGCGAAAATCGTGAAAAAACTTAAACCCAGGGCGTTCGTCTTCGAAAACGTGAAGGGCATCGCGCGCCAATCCTTCGCCAATTATTTCCAGTATATATTGCTCAGGCTGACCTATCCGGAGATCGAAGGGAAGGACGGCGAATCATGGGCCGACCATTTGGCCAGACTGGAAAAACACAAGACGGGGGGAAAGTTTTCGGGTCTCGAATACAAAGTCGTGGCTCGACTGCTCAACGCGGCCGATTACGGAATTCCGCAACATCGGGAAAGGGTTTTTATCGTGGGGTTCAGGTCCGATCAAAATCGCGAGTGGACCTTTCCGCCGCAAACGCATTCGCTGGAAGCCCTTTTGCACGACCAGTGGGTTTCGGGAGAATATTGGGAGCGCCACGAGGTCCCGCATCCCGAAAGGCTGCGGAAACCCGAAAAATACGCGGCCAAAATAAAAAATTTTGGGCGGGACATTCTTCCGGGAATGAACGGCAGGCCGTGGAGGACGGTACGAGACGCGCTTGTGGATCTTCCCGATCCCAAAAGCTCGGAATCGAAAAATTTTTTCGACCATAATTTTCAACCCGGGGCGAAAGCTTACCCAGGACACACCGGAAGCCCTCTGGATCTTCCCGCTAAAACCTTGAAAGCGGGCGACCATGGGGTTCCTGGCGGCGAAAACATGATGGTTCTCCCCAACGGGGACGTCCGTTATTTTTCCATAAGAGAGGCGGCAAGGCTTCAGACGTTTCCGGACGGTTACAGGTTTCACGGCTCCTGGACGGAAACGATGCGGCAACTTGGAAATGCGGTCCCGGTTTCCCTCGCCCGCGTCGTGGGAGCAAGCATCGCCAGACGTTTGATATCGAGTTCCGAAAGTCTGTTGAAACGAAATTTGAGTGAATGCAGTTGATTGATTGATAAATTGTTATAATTAATGAAAATAGAAGCTCCGTACAATCCACTTGACAAGGTTCATCTCGGGGAAAGCGTAGCCGAGGCATTATTATCAAGGAAAAAGCAGCCACTTGCTGCTTTGGAACCATTTTTGGGAGCAGGCATATACGCGATTTATTATTCGGGCAAATTTGGCGCTTACAAACGAATTTGCGCAAACAAAAACAAGGAGATCCCGATTTATGTCGGGAAAGCGATTCCGCCCGGAGCGAGAAAGGGCAATTTCGGACTCGACGGCAACCCAGGAGCCGTACTCTACAGACGATTAAACGAACATGCCGAAAGTATTGAACAAGCGGAAAACATCGACATAGAAGATTTTCAGTGCCGTTACCTTGTTGTGGACGATATTTGGATACCGCTCGGAGAATCGTTGCTGATCGCGGAATTCAGTCCGCTCTGGAACCAACTGATTGACGGCTTCGGCAACCATGATCCCGGCAAAGGTCGTTATCAACAAATTCGCTCGAGGTGGGATACTCTTCATCCGGGGCGAACGTGGGCTTACAAGTGCCGCGAAAGATTGGAAACTGCGGAACAAATCCGGTGCGAAATAAAAGATTTTCTGCGTTGCGCCCTGTAATACACAAGTTTTAATAAGAGGAACCATGACATCACGACTGTTGGAAATATTGAAGGGTCTTAAGGCAGAAGGCCTTTCCGAGGAGATGGAAAAAAGATTCCTTGCGGAAATCGAGGGTTCCGACGACCACGATTATTCGGAAGAAAATCTTTTCGAGCGTGAATTTTATCCTCCCCGGCCGGTCGGCTTCTACGACTGGGTCGATCTTCTCTCTCTCCAGGACATGTCCGGAGCCCACCGGACCTACCATTCCCAGATCGGCTCCCTGGACGAGCTTCTGGAACGGGACAAGCAGCGGGAAAAGGACGGCTTTCCGCGCAAGATTCGCGTCGGGCGGCTCATCAAGCCGGGCAAGGGCAAAAAGGACAAGGTGGTCGTAGTGCCCACCACCGTCGAGGAAAAGCTCCTTCACGACAACACGTTCAAGCCGCCGGAGGAGGAAGGCGGAGAAGGTGGCTCGGGAGAGGGCGAAGAGGGCGAAGTGATCGGCGAACAGCCCGTGCGCCCGGAGCAGGGCGAGGGAGAGGGCGCCGGCGAGGGAGAAACCGGGTCCCACGAGATGGAATCCAACGCGTACGACCTCGGAAAAATCCTCACCGAAAAGTTCGAGCTTCCCAATCTGAAGGACAAAGGAAAAAAGCGTTCCTTTACCCGCTATACGTACGACATGACGGACCGCCACAGGGGCATGGGACAAATCCTGGACAAGAAGGCGACCCTGAAACAAATCGTCGAAACCAACATCGGCCTCGGCAACATTCCGGACTTGTACGACATCGACCCCACGGACTTTTTGATTTCGCCCAGCGACAAGATTTATCGGATACTCTCCCGCGAAAAAGATTACGAATCCCAGGCCATGGTCTTTTTCCTGAGGGACTATTCCGGGTCCATGGCCGGGAAACCCACGGAGTTGGTCGTCTCCCAGCACGTTCTGATCTACAGCTGGCTGATCTACCAGTACGAAAGGCAGGTGGAGTCCAGGTTCATTCTTCACGACGTTGAGGCCAAGGAAGTCCCGGACTTCTACACGTACTACAATTCCAAGGTGGCGGGCGGAACCAAGGTGGCGTCGGCCTTTCGCCTGGTCAACGAGATCGTGGAAAAGGAAAACCTCGCGGCCGACTACAATATTTACGTGTTCCACGGGACCGACGGCGACGACTGGGACGTGGACGGCAAGGAGACCATTCCGGAAATAAGGAAGATGCTGAACTACGCGGCCCGCATAGGGGTTAGCATCGCTGCGGCGCCGTCGATGTCGCAAAACAACACAGAGGTCGAACGCTATCTGAAAAAATCCAGGTATCTGCAGGACTATCCGAAACTTATACGCCTGGACGTCATGGGGACTGACGCGGACGAACCTCGTTTAATCGAGGGAATCAAAAGACTGATTTCCGAATAGGCACCGGGAAAAGACATGGAACTGATTGACCAGCACAGCAAGAAAATAATGGAAGGATGCAAGGAGAGGGCCCGCGACGCGGGGCTGAGCTTTCGGGACGAAAGCCTCGAATACATCGTCACCAACCGGGACCTGCTCGAGCTTTCGCCCAAGGGGATGATCCCCACGTTGTACGACTACTGGGTCCACGACGTGGAGGTGCTGAAAGAAAAGGGAAAATACGAACTGTATCCCGGCAACCCCTATGAAACCGTCATCAATACCAGACCGGCGATCTCCTATTACAACGACAACAACCCGGACTGGCTGAACGTCATGATCTTCTACCACGTGATCGGCCACATCGATTTTTTCCAGAACAATCTGTATTTTCGGCACACTTGGGATTACGATTTCACAGGCGAAGCCCTTTCCGACAAGAGAATGATCGCCAAATTCAGATCCGAACACGGACGATGGGTAGATTACGTCATCGAATTTTCCAGGGGCATAGACAATCTGGTCGGATATTTCGACGAATTGTCCCACCTTTACAAGCAAGCCAAAGCCTTCAGGCAAACCAAGTTAGACTATTATTTCGACGTTTTCCTGCAAACCGAAAAAAAGGTCCGCATGACCGACTACATCAAGGAAATAGAAAGATACAACAAGTGCGTCAGGGACTACGGAAAATTGGGCGAGCAGGACTTCTTCTCCGAAGTGGACCTCAAGTATCCCGAATTTCAATCCTTCTATGCCAAAAGCCTGGAGGGAAAGCCCAAAAAGAAAATCGACTTGATGCGGTACCTGATGGAAAACTCGCCATTTTTGAACAAGGAGAGCAACAAATGGATGAAGGCCGTAATGCAGGTCGTGAGAAAGACGTCGATCTTTTTCCAGCCCCAGATTCGCACGAAAGTGATGAACGAGGGATGGGCCAGCTACTGGCACGACCTGCTTTTTTTGCAGGACGACCGTATCAAGGGCCACGAGGTCGATTACGCGAGGGTAAACGCGAAAGTCACGTCGCTTCCCAGAGTGGGCCTCAACCCGTACGCCCTCGGCATGCGACTTTTCCAGTACATAGAGGAGCTGGGGGACAAGGGCAAATACAGCTACGAATTCCAGAAGATTCATGACGAGTACCAACGCAAGAGGTTCGACAAGGAAACGGGCGTCGGGAAGAAATTCATATTCAAGGTCCGGGAAAACTTCGCCGATTTTTCCTTTATAAACACGTTTGTCGACCAGGATTTCATGAAGCTTCACAAATTGTTCGTCGCCGGAAGACGCTTGAATCAACAAAGAGGGGTATGGGAATATTTCGTGCAGAGCCGCAAGCTGAAGGACTACAAGAAGATGCTGATCGACGCGCTATATCATCCTCCTCATGTCGAGATCAATATCGAAAAAGGCAAGGACAATTACCTCTACTTGGATCACAAGTTCGAGGAAAAGCCCCTGGTGACCGAATATATCAAGAACACGCTGCTTGGAATCGAATATTTATGGGGAGGATCGGTACAGTTGGAGACCAGCGAAGTAACGGCAGTGGGGCTTCGGCCGCAAAGGCCGATTTTGCCGTCGCTTACGCCCTACCGCCCCCCGGAGGAGGAAACCAAGCCCGAAATCAAATGGCAACGCGTGGTCTATACCATGGAAAAACGCAAGTTCTCCAAAAAGGTGATATGACAATGGACAGTGTAATCAAGGCCATGAGGACTTTGGGGAAGGAAGTCAGCGAACGCGAGTGCGAAGTCCCCATCAACTACAAACAATTCTTGAAGGAACTGACGGAAAACCCTGCGTGGATTCTCCGAAACGTTTTTCAAGTATTTCACGACATGGTCAAAGCCTATGTCGGCGAGGGGTACGACGAATACCCGAACGATCCGGAATCCATAAGCTACGTTTACTACGATTGCCAAAAGCTGTTGGTCGAGGGGGCCGACAACCCGTTTTTCGCCGACCGCGTATTCGCGAACCGTTTCATGGCCCACGTGGAGGCCTTGAAACGGGGGGCGCAGCAGAATAAAATCTATATTTTCGACGGTCCCCACGGAAGCGGTAAAAGCACTTTTCTGAACAACCTGCTGCTGAAGTTCGAGGAATACGCCAATACGCAAGGGGGATATCGGTACGAGGTCCTGTGGAGGTTGAACCGAAAGTTGCTCGGAGACAACGATTCGCGTCCGAATTCTTACAGACGCAATCGGTTCGACGATTATTCCGAAGAGGAGGAATACGAACTTTTCCAGGAGGAAATGAGTCCCGACCAGATCAAATCCAACGGCCCGTTCCCCTTCGAAACCGATTTGGGCTTGACCAACGAGAATTTCATCGAAGTCCCCTGCCCTAGCCACGACCATCCTATTCTAATGGTGCCGAAAGAATTCCGCCGTCGGTTCCTGGACGACATTCTGGAAAACGACGAGACCAAATACCGGATTTTCAACGACAAGGAATACGACTGGGTTTTTCGCTCGAAGCCCTGCACCATCTGCAGTTCCCTCTACAAGGCTCTTCTGAAAAGATTGCAGGACCCGGAAAGCGTGTTCGGAATGATACACGCTCGTCCCTATCGTTTTTCCCGAAGATTGGGAGAGGGAATCAGCGTGTACAATCCGGGGGACAAACCCATGCGCCAGAGCGTGATGACCAACCCCATGCTCCAGAGGCGAATCAACGAGCTTTTAAAGGACAGCAACCTGGTCAAGTACATCTTTTCCAGGTACGCCAAGACCAACAACGGCATCTACGCCCTGATGGACATCAAGTCCCACAACACCGACCGATTGATCGAGCTTCACAACATCATCAGCGAAGGCATTCACAAGGTCGAAGACATCGAGGAAAACGTAGATTCGCTTTTTTTCGCGCTGATGAACCCCGAGGACAAAAAAAACATCCAAGGGTTCCCTTCTTTTTCGGACCGGACCGAATACATTCACATCCCCTACGTGCTCGACTTGAACACGGAAGTGGAAATATACAGGAACATTTTCGGCAAACATATCGACAACGGTTTTCTTCCCAGGGTTCTCCACAATTTCGCCAGGGTAATCATCTCCACGCGATTGCTTACCCGATCCGAAGCCCTCATGGAATGGATACAGGACCCTTCGAAATACGGCCAGTATTGCGACCAAAACTTGCAGCTTCTGAAAATGGAAATCTACACGGGCAATATTCCACAGTGGCTCATGGAGGAAGATCTGAAGGGATTTACGGCCAAACGTCGTCGGAAAATAATCGGGGAAACCGTTCACGAAGGCGCAAAAGGCCTCTCCGGTCGCGATTCCATCAAAATATTCAACGAATTTTATTCGGCGTTCGCCCGCGACGACCGCCTGATCAACATGTCGTCCCTGTGCGACTTCTTCGCCAAGACGCGCAAGGACTTGAACCAGTTCGTCCCCAGCGGCTTGATCGAATCGCTTCTTCGCATGTACGACTACACTGTCCTTCAGGAGGTCAAGGAATCCCTCTATTATTACAACGAGGAGCAAATATCCAGGGACGTCCTGAACTATATATTCGCCGTCAATTTCGAGCCGGGCGCCACCGAAAAGTGCAAGTTCACTGGTCAGAGACTCGAGATCACGGAGACTTTCTTCAACGATCTGGAAAGACGGCTTTTGGGAAACAAAGTTCCGCCCAGCGTACGCACTATCTTTAGAAAAGACGTGCAGAAAGAATACACGAACAAGACTCTCACCCAGGAGATGATGATCGAAAACAAGCCTGTCACGGAAACTTCGCTTTACAATTCGCTTTACGAACGCTACGTCCACAACCTCAAGGACAAAGTGCTCGACCCGTTCCTGGAAAACGAGAATTTCCGCCAGGCGATAAAAGACTACGGCGAAGACGATTTCAGAACGTACGACCGGCGAATCAGGGAAGACGTCACTTTCCTGATGAAAAACCTGTGCTCGAAAGCCATGTACACGCCGCAGGGGGCCAAGGAAGTCTGCATATACGTCATCGACAACGACTTGGCCAAGCGGTTCAAATAAGAATTGATTTCAAATCGAACTTTCATCGTTGTTTTCCAAAATGTGGAGACCCACGATAAAATGACCGTGGTAGCGTCCGGATTCGCATCTGGTTACATGCTGGATTCGAGTCTTCAGATCCTCGGACAAGACAGGCCCTCTTAGGGGATGGTAACGCATCGGCAGAATGTCTCCGATTTGGAGATGGTCCAGTATCAACGAGTCTTCCTTTACAAGTATTCCCATCCCCTTTTCCGATATGTCGCGCAATTTGAATTGATATCGTCTGGTAATTGCCGGTATGTAAATTTCCACGCTGTAGAACAGTTTGGCCTCTGTACGCAACTCCTTCCTTCTTTCCCCGGTTGAAGCCGAGGGCGTTCGTTCCACCATTTTTCGTTCCTCTTGACATAATAGATCGCTTCCGGCTTTTAAAACCGGCTTTTTTCTTTTTCTATTTTTTGCTCAAAAAAGCATTCTTATAGGCGTTCATGACAAACAAGCACGCTTCCACTTTATTATCGCGCGCCTATTTTGTCAAATCCTTACGCACCCGCGCGGCAAGAATGCATTCCCCATATCGGAGATTTTCACGACGGAGAAGACATTCGAGTCCGTAGAGTCCAACGATTTTATGTTTTTGACAACTCTTCCTGAAATCTGTAATATATTTCGCGTTTATTTACAGTTCAAAACGCTTTTCGGATTTTTCAAAAGGAGTCGTTTCCGGCAACTTCAAGCAGGCATTTTTTTCCGGCGCCTTCCAAGCGCTCCGGTTTCAATTATCGACCAACAAATATAAAAAAACAAAAGAAAGGACAGCACGATGACGCAGAAAAAAGATGCCGAGTTAAAATCCGATTCAACGAACCCCATAATCGCCTTGTGGGAAAAAATTCCGTCCCCCGTTCGCCTTCCGATATTCGCCGTGCTGATTATCGCGGCTTTGGCATTTGTTAAAACCGGCGAAGAGACATCTCCGCCCAAGGCGGTCTTTGCGCCGGAAACCGAGAAAAAAGCCGTTCAAGAGGAGACTGCGGCGGCACCTTCGGGAGAAGCCGAAGAATTCACCGGAGCGTACATCGAATGGCCCGAAGGCGAAATCGAGGCTTATGTGACAAGTTACATCAAAGACAATCAAGTCCTCGTGAGTTTAAGCAACCTTACCAAAGAGAAAAAGTTTTTCATCGACAAAATCAACCTCGTATTCAGGAACGAGGTCGGCGAAGAAGTGGATTCGGGCGAGCTGGCCTTGACCAAAGAGCTTAATCCAGGGGAGAAAACCGGACTGTTCGATTTCAATACCGAAAACAAGGAGGGAAAAACAAGGGCCGACATGAACCAAAACGTTCGGACGGTGGACATGGAAATGGAAATGAGGATAATGAAGGCCGCTTCGTCGTCAATTTAGTTTCTTTCGAGGGGAAGCCTCTTGCTTGGGGCATTGTGCACAATGCCCCAAGCAAGGGCGAGAACGAATCCGTCAACAATTATTCCCGCCGACCAACGCGATTTCTTCGCATATAGGAAGCCGTCAAACCTCTGTCGTATTCGAAAATATCGAATTTGCGATAGTATTTGACGAGCCTGTCGATATTTTCGTCGTTAACATTTCCCCTTGGCCTGGCTGTCAGATAAACCTCCTTTTGCATTTTGTCCGCAAGCGTCAACACATGGTTTATCAGGAAGGCCTCGATGCCCTTGCCTCGATGAGCCGCCGGTACCATTACCGTATCGATGCTAAAGGCTTCGCGGGTTTCGGAAAATTTCAGGCAGGCGAAGTCTTCGCCAAAGTTATAGCGAATCTCTCCAACAATATTCATGCCGGGCCTTTACCATATTGATGCGCAAAGCGAAAACGATATCAACCTAATTCCTTCATGACGGCGGGAATAATTTTGCTTATTCGCATTTTCATCAGCGCCTGGTTGCCGTCTTGCGACATAACCCCGATCAGGTGAAAATGGACGATCGCGTCAATGCCGGAGCATTCCATCACGACTGGTTATAACGGATTTGGGGGATGCATCGAGAGAACGCTGCAGGGGGTTTGTCAATGGCGATTCTCCCGGCATCTTCGAAGGCGCATTCGCGTCAAAGACATA
>CAZNTU010000076.1:0-24301 GCA_964575975.1 uncultured Desulfobacteraceae bacterium | reverse complement strand
CATCTTTCACGATTTCCATCGTTATTTCCAGGATTTCCGAATTCTCCTTGAAGTGGAGGGCGACGTCGTACAGCGCCTGGGCCATGTCCTCGATCCCGAAGTAGGATACCCGAATGAAGGGTATCCCGTATTTTTCCTTCATCATCTTCGCCAAGTGGGTCATGGCGCCGGAGCATTGCACGACATTCAGGGAGGCTCCGTGTGATCTTCCCACGTCGTCCACGCGGCCGTCGCCGGTCATGATCGACACCACTTTCACGCCCATGCGCTCGTAGTAGTCCCGGACAATCCAAGCCTCCCCGCCGATGTTGAACTCTCCGAGGATATTGATGGCGTACGGCCCGATATCCGAAACGTCGTGTCTTCCGACGAGCTTGAACAGCGCGTCGCACGCCGCCTTGTAGCCGTCCTTCTTGGTCCCCTTGAACCCCTCCGAATGCACCGGCAGCACGGGTATTCCCCTTTCGCTCTCCACTTTCTTGCACACGGAGGCCACGTCGTCCCCGATGAGTCCCACGATGCATGTGGAGTAGACGAAGGCGGCCTTCGGCTTGTGGGCGTCGATCAGTTCGCACAGGGCGTTGTAGAGTTTTTTCTCGCCGCCGTAGATCACGTCGGTCTCGGTCAGGTCCGTGGAGAAGCTCAGGCGATGAAGCTCGGGGCCGGAGGAGAGCGCCCCCCGGATGTCCCATGTGTACGCGGCGCAGCCGATGGGTCCGTGAATCAGGTGCAGGGCGTCGGCTATCGGGTAGAGAACCACCCGGGAACCGCAGAAAACGCATGCCCTCTGGCTCACGGAACCCGCCACGCTGACCTTGCCGCAAACCATTTCGAAGGGTTGGCTGCCCTTTTGGTAAATCTGGCGTTCTCTTTCTTTCAATATATGTATGGTGGACATGGCGTTTTCCTTTCAGTTCGGTTACATGACCAACTCGAAGCTTTCCTCTGGAGAGTCCCGGTCCTTGCGGTCCAGGAGGGCGTCGAGGATTTTTTCCAGGAGCCTCGTTCCTCCCCGGTAGCCCACCGTTGGAAAGTAGCTGTGGCCGACCCGGTCCAGGATGGGGAATCCGAATCGTACGAACGGGATGTCCTCGTCCCTGGAGATGTACTTGACGTACGTGTTTCCAATCATCAGATCGACCGGGTCGTTCTTGATCCACTGGTGCCACAGGAACATGTCCCCCCCGGCCATGACGTTCACGGGTGCCGGGACCTCCTTGGCGATTTCCTTGATGCGTCTTTCGAACGCCTTGCCGGGCGTGCCGGTGACGATGTGGATGGGCCACATGTCGATGGAGACCAGGAACTCGGTCAGCGAGATCAGTTGGTCGGGGTCCCCGACGAGCGCCACTTTCTTGCCGAAGAAGTAGGCGTGCATGTCCGTTATAATGTCGAGCAGCCTTCCGCGCTCGATGTCGATTTCGTCGGGCACGTTAACGCCGGCCATGCTTCGGAGGGCGTCCACGAAGCGATCGGTGGCCTTGATTCCGATAGGAAGGTCCATGATCTTGCACGGGACCTTGCACTTGCTGTCCAAGGCCCGGGCCGCCGCGCCCGAGGCGAATTCTCCCAGGCCGATGGTCCCCATGCTGTCCCCGGTGGTCCTCAGCCGCGCCACCGTGACGCCGCCCTTGGGAAACATGCTGTACTTTCCGGTCTGGGGACCGTTCAGCACGTTGGAGGTATCCGGAAAAACCACGGCCGGAATGTCCAGCATCGCGGCGATTCGCTTGATCTCCTCCATGTCCGAAGGTTCCACGTAGCCGGGAACGATGTTGATTTGGTGGCGCTTCTTGCCGGTCTTCTCGGAGAAGTAGTCCACCATGGCCTTGGTCATACTGGAAAACCCGGTGACGTGCGACCCCACGTAGCTTGGCGTGTTGGCGTGAATCACGTACTTGCCTGCGGGGATTTTCCCCGACTCCATGGCCTTGGAGCTGATCTGGGTGATGTCGTCGCCGATGGTCTCGGACAGACAGGTCGTGTGGACCGCGATCACCTCGGGGTCGTAGATCGAGAATATGTTGTCGATCGCTTGGATAAGGTTGGCTTGGCCCCCGAACACCGAGGAACCCTCGGTGAAGGAGCTTGTGCCCGCCATGACCGGTTCCTTGTAGTGGCGCGTCAGGGTGCTCCGATGGTACGCGCAGCATCCTTGCGAACCGTGGCTGTGAGGCAGACAGCCGTGGATTCCGAAGGCCGCGTACATCGCCCCGATCGGCTGGCAAGTCTTGGCCGGGTTGACCGTCAACGCTTTCCTTTCGGCGATTTTTTCCGTCGTGTGTCTTAGTAGCATGGCGCAAATGTCCTTCCTTGCTGGAAGCTGTTAGCTTTTAGCTGTTAGCTTTTAGCCGTAAGCTGTTAGGTTTTAGCAGTTAACCGTTGGGTTTTCGGGTTTGGGTTTACACTGTTTCAATCCCAGGCGTAGGTCGCGGTCAGTTCGGGGTTCTCCTGCCACGGGGCCTTGACGTATTTCCAGACCTTGCTGTTGACCATGCGGTCGATCTCCCTGTAGAAGTTGATCGCTCCCTTGAACCCGGCGTACGGGCCGCCGGAGTCGTAGCTGTGAAGCTGCTTCATGGGCACGCCGCTTTTTTGGATCGCGTACTTCTCCTTGATGCCGGCGCAGAAGATGTCCGGTTTGAAAATTTCGATCAGTTTTTCCGTTTCGTATTGGTTGATGTCGTCGATGACCAGCGTTCCGTTGGGCATCTCGGTCATCATGCCGTCGTAGTCCTTGAACCGGAATCCCTTTTCCGCGAGCTTTTCCATTTGCTCGGGGGATTTCCGGGGGTTGAACCTTTTCGGGTCCGGCTCGACCTCCAGTTCCTCGATGTTCCTGCTGTCCGCGTCCACCTTGATGTCGGGAAGCACCCGTCTTCCTTCGTAGTCGTCGCGATGGGCGAACTCGTATCCGGCCGCGATGGTCCGCATGCCGATTTCCCCGAAAAGCTCCTGGTAGTGATGCGCCCGGGAGCCGCCCACGAACAGCATGGCGAGCTTGCCTTCGCAGCGGGCCCTGATCTCGTCGCGCACCTTCTCCACTTCGGGAAGCTCCCTCGCGATCACCTCCTCGACTTTTTCCGTCAGTTCGGGCTCGTCGTAGTAGGCCGCGATCTTTCGAAGCGACTTGGCCGTGGCCGCCGCGCCGATGAAGTTGATCTTGATCCATGGAATGCCGTACTTGGTTTCCATCATCTCGGCCACGTAGTTGATGGACCTGTGGCACATGATGAGATTCAGGTCGGCAGTGTGCGAGTTCTTGAAGTAGTCGTAGCTCGAGTTGCCACTGAAAGTGGAAACCAGGGTCAGGCCGCAATCCTCGAAAATTCTCTCGATCTCGAAGGCGTCGCCGCCGATGTTGTATTCGCCCAGGAGGTTCATGCGGTACTTGCCCCCCTTGATCTCGTCGTCGAGCCCCACCACGTGGGTGAAGATTCCGTTGTTGGCGATGTGGTGCCCCGCAGACTGGCTGACTCCCTTGTAGCCCTCGCAGCTGAAGCCGAAGACGTTGATGCCCAGCTTGCCTTTCATTTCCCTGGCCACCGCGTGGACGTCGTCGCCGATCAGACCGACCGGACAGGTTGCGAAAATGGCGATGGCCTTGGGCTTGAAGGTGTCGTACGCCTCCTGGATGGCCTCCTTGAGCTTTTTCTCGCCGCCGAAGATGATCTCGTTCTCCTGCATGTCGGTGGAAAAGCAGTAGGTCATGAAATTATGGTCCTCGGGTCCCGCCGGCCTGGTCTGGTTCCGCCGGGTGAGCCAGCTGTAGAAGCCGCATCCGATGGGCCCGTGCGTGAGATTGACAATGTCCCTGGTAGGACCCAGGACCACGCCTTTGCATCCCGCGTAGCTGCACCCGCGCTGGGTGATGATTCCCGGAATGGTCCGGACGTTGGCCATGATCTCGGGCACGCACTTGTCCTCGCCCACCTTGTTCACCGCGATTTGCTTGGATCGTTTCCGGGCCACCTTGGCCGGATACTTCGCAACAAGCTTCTTTTTGACTTCCTCGGCGTTCAGGTCCTCGCATTTGTATTCTTCGCATGCTGTATTCATAAACGGTTTCCTTCTATTGATTCTTTTTGTTGGTGTCTCTTTTTTTTCCCGAAGGATCGAACTTGCGTCTACAGATCGTCCAGGGTGGCGTTGCCGCCGACGCCGGTCCTGACGCTCACCGAGTCGAACACCGGCATCACGAAAATCTTGCCGTCGCCGGACTTGCCGGTCTTGTTGACTTCGATGATCGTTTCGACCACCCTGTCGACCATTTCGTCCTGTACGACTATGGTGAGCAGGCGCTTGGGGATCAGGCGCTGGGACTGGCCCAGATGGGCGATCGCCTCCTCGTATCCCTGCTCCGCGCCCTTGAGAAGATGCATGTCCACCAAACCCTTCCCTCTTCCGAGCACGTCCTTTGCCGTCATGGAAGAGACGCCCGCGTCGGACAGCGCCTTCTTGGTCTTGTTCATCATGTTCATTCGAACGATCGCCATGACTTCCTTCATGCCTTCACCTCCTCCAATTCCCCGGAGGCCGTTTCCTTGATTCCGGAGCTGATGGTGTAGACCTCCTCCACGGGAGACACGAAAATCTTGCCGTCGCCGAACGCGCCCCTATCCCCGGTCCTGGCCGCCTTCATGATGGTCTGGATCACGAAATCCTTGTCCTTGTCCTTGACCACCGTGATAAGAAGTTCCTTGGGGATTTCGTCGTAGCGGATTTCCCCGATCTTGATCCCGCGCTGCTTGCCCCGGCCCACCACCGAGATCTTGGTCACCGCCGGAAAACCGGCTTCCATCAAAGACGCCAAACAGCCGTCCACCTTTTCCGGCCTGATTATGGAGCGTATCATCAACATGTTCTTCGTCCTTTCCTGTTCCTATTATTATTGGTTGTTGTCGAGTTTTGCTTTCGAGTTCGGGTTTCCCGTTCGGTACGGGGATTCTATGCGGCTATGCCGTATTCGATCAGCATGCTTTCCAGTTCCTCTATCGCCAAAGGCCTGGGAATGACCATCATCTGATTCCCGTCGATTTTTCTGGCCAGAGTCCTGTATTCGTCGGCCTGCGGGTGGCTCGGGTCGTACTCGATCACGGTTTTCCGGTTGATCTCGGCCCTTTGCACCATGTTGTCCCTGGGCACGAAGTGAATCATCTGGGTGCCGAGCCTGTCGGCCAAGGCGCGGATCATGTTCTCCTCGTTGTCGACCTTCCGGCTGTTGCAGATCAGACCTCCGAGCCGCACGCCTCCCGATTCGGCGAATTTCACGATACCCTTGCAGATGTTGTTCGCCGCGTACATGGCCATCATCTCGCCGGATACGACGATGTAGATTTCCTGGGCCTTGCCTTCGCGGATAGGCATCGCGAATCCGCCGCACACGACGTCGCCGAGAACGTCGTAGAAGGCGTAGTCGAGCGCTTCGCTTTCGGCGTAGGCTCCCAGTTGCTCGAGCATGTTGATGCTGGTGATGATTCCCCTTCCGGCGCAACCCACGCCGGGCTCGGGACCGCCCGATTCGACGCACACCGTGCCTTTGAACCCTTCCTTCCGGATATCCTCCAGCTCGAGGTCCTCGCCTTCGTTTCTAAGCGTGTCCAAGACCGTCGCCTGGGACAGACCTCCGAGCAAAAGCCTCGTGGAGTCGGCCTTGGGGTCGCACCCGACCACCATCACCTTTTTCCCCATCTCGGCGAGTCCCGCGACCGTGTTTTGCGTCGTCGTGGATTTTCCGATTCCCCCTTTTCCGTAAATCGCGATCTTTCTCATGGATCAATTCCTTTCTTTCAATGCGGATTAAACTCCGTGTCGTTTTTCGGCCGGCCGAACCGCGATGCCGGTCTTGCGTCGTTTGGAGAATACAGAAGCGACATCCGTGCCAAAAGGTTGCGGTCTTGTTTCGAATCTCGATAACATATTGAATTAATTATATTTAAAACCTAACATCATTTTATTCATGTCCATACAAATATGTATATGAAAGATTTTATATTACTTTTTTGTTGTTATTCGATCTAATTATTACTTTTTTGTTGTTTTAATGGGATCGTAACGGCCAAAGCCACGCTATGCCGATTTTGCGCCGCCGATCTTCCTTGACAATTATTCCCGTGGGAATATAGTTTGATGAAATTTTCGACTTCCGGAGCGCCGACCGGAAAAAAAGAACGTATTTTGTTTCGCAAACAGAAGAACATTTGGTAAAGGCGAATGGAAAGGAAAAACATCAAGCTTCCTGTTATACTTTCGGTCGTTTTTCTGTCGCTGATCGTGATCGCCGGATTCATGGTATTCAGGGGGGAGATTACGGAAAAAGGCGATTCGGGTTCGCGGAATTCCTCGGACGGATTCACCTTTTTCGAAGTCGGGCCCGGAACGAAGCTGAACAGCGGTTTGAGACACGATTTGGAGAAGAAGCTCGGTTCCGGGTCGGTGGAAACGTGGAGTACGGTCAACCTGGAGTTTCTCGACCCGGGGTTTCTCGACAAGTATTTTCCCCGCCTGGCCGAATTGAACCGAAAGATGAACGACGAGCGCGGCCAACGCATCGAGCACAATACGGTCAAGCTCACGTACCGTTATATTCCGCAGGACGTCTATCCGTTCGATTACGCGGAACTTCTTTTTTCCGGCTACTCCGGCAAGCCTGTGTATTGTCGGATAAGAGCGAGAAAGAAGGGCGACGAAATCCTTTCCGTACTGGAATCGAAATACGGGACGCCGAACAGAATACAGAGAGGAGGGGACGAGGAATTTTCCTGTTATTGGGAAAAGTCGGACGACATCCTGATATATTCCAACACGCCGGACTTGCTCGGCAATCCCGGCTATCGAATCGCCATTTATTACGTCGGAAACCTTGAAAACATGGTCTTCAAGGAAAGGAGGGGCGACGCGGCGGGCGCCGAAGAAAAGGAAGACGCGCTCAGGAGGGCTTTTTGAGGAAGGAGCGCAATGCGGTTATCCGACTATTTTGACCAGCTTGGAGGCAGGCGTCAGCTCGACCTTCTTCTTGATCTCCGGAACGACCTCTTGCAATACCTTAATGGTCGCTTTGTGCGGGTGGGCTATTCCGACCGCCTCGCCGTGCTTTTGCGCGATTTTGACCAAGCGGTCCATCTGGGCGCGAATGAATTTTTCGTCCTGCAAGTGGTCTATGAACACGTCGCGCCTGGCGAACGGCACCTGCAACAGCTTGGCCGACGACTCGCAGACGCTTCGGGGAGTGGTGAAGCTGTCCACGAAATACAGATTTTCGCGTTTCAAGATGGTGAAAATCTGGTTCATTTGTTCCGAACTTGCGGTCAGCCGCGATCCCATATGCCCGTTGACTCCTTTTATTCCCGGAATTCGGCTTAAGTTACCCTCGAGCCGACCGAGGAGTTCGTCCGGGGACATATTGGTCAGAAGCGCTCCCGGTCCGGGATCGACTGCGGGGTATTCCTCGGGTTCCATTGGCAGGTGAAGCATCAGTTCGCCGCCTTTTTCTCCGATCATGCGCGCGACCTTCCGGTGGAACGGACTGGAGGGAATTACGGCAAAGGTTAGACGAGTGTCGATGTCGAGGAATTTTTGGGCGAGCCGGGGATCGTAGCCGAGGTCGTCGATTATGATGGCGACTCTTGGCAGTTCCGAAGGGGCAACGTCGGGTGGCGGCTTGGTCGGTTCTTTCCGAGGAATGAAATCCTTTTCCGGAAAGATCTCGTACTTCGGTTTTTCAGGGGGGGATACGGCCGCAAGCCGATCGGCATTGGGCGTCTCCTGTTTCTCTTTCTCCGGAGTCGGAGGAGAAGACGTTGTTTTTTCCTTGGGAGCAATGACGGGAATTTCCGCAGGCGAAGATTTCGGCGGATTCGGAGGCTCCGAAATTTCGATTTTTCCTGTGACTATCGCTCCCTCTTGTCCGCTCTTGAGGAGAATGCGCTGGAAAAAAAAGCCCGCCGCGACTACCAGGACTATCAGAAGGCAAATCCCCGCAACGGACTTCGCCAATTGGGACTTGACGGAAATCTTTCCTTTCGGCTTGTTTTTCCGGGTCCCTGCCGTTTTTTTCGCCGGGGATTTTTTTCGTATTGTCTTTTTCGGCGTGTTGTTTTTGGAGGTCGGTTTTTTGTGGGTCATAAGGATTTAAGGCGGCGGGAATTTCGTCCCGCCGCCGGATTGTCAGGTAAGGTTATCTCTTCGCGCTGGTAATAATGTCGTAACCGACCAGGATTTCCAAAGCGCGCATGACTTGATTGTCGCTTGTCAAAATTTCGAGGGTCAACGGACCGTGCCTTGAAGCGGGATCTCTCATTTCCGGTTCTTCGGGTTTTTCCCCGTCCTTCTTGTTCTCCCTTTCCTCCACGTTTTCCGGCGTTTCGACGTCCGCGTCGCCGGGCTCGATCTCCAAATGGTTCTTGAGATCCTTTTCTTTCAGGCGTTTTTCTTCCTTGACCTCGGCTTCGTCCAGATTTCTCTGCTTGACCACGATATCCGGCTCGATACCTTGGGCTTGGATGGACCTTCCGCCGGGAGTGTAATACAGGGCGATGGTATACTTGAGACCGTATCCGTCCCTCAAGGCTTCCACGGTTTGCACGGAACCTTTGCCAAACGAAACCGTCCCGAGAATTACCGCGCGTTTGTTGTCCTGAAGCGCTCCCGCCACGATCTCGGAGGCGCTGGCGCTTCCGCCGTTGATCAAGACCACCATGGGAAAATTCCCGAAGGTATCGCCTTCGTGCGCCTGGTAGGTTTTGGTGTGTCTTTCCAAACGCCCTTTGATGGAAACGATGTCTCCCTTGTCCAAAAACAGGTCGGAGACGCTGATCGCTTGGTTCAGCAGTCCTCCGGGATTGTCTCTCAAGTCGAGGACGAGTCCCTTGAGGGGTTCGGCCTTTTCGAATTTCTTGAGCGCATTTCGGATGTCGTCGGTGGTGCTGTCCCTGAAGTTGGTGACCCAGATATAGCCGTAGCCGGGGCGAAGCACGGCCGACTTGACGCTCTCGATGGGAATCGTGTCGCGGACCAGAGTGAAGTCGATGGGTTCCTTTTCGCCTTCTCGCATGACGGTAATGACCACTTCGGTCCCCTGCTGTCCGCGCATCAATTTGACGGCCTCCCACAGTTCCATATCCTGGGTCGATTCGCCGTCCACTTTTAAAATTCTGTCGCCCGCCAGCACGCCGGCCACATAGGCGGGAGTGCCCTCGATGGGGGAAACGACGGTCAGAATGCCGTCTTTCATGGTTATGACAATTCCAATGCCGCCGAATTCGCCGTGAGTATCGACCTGAAGCTCCTCGAAAGCCTCCGGGGGCAGGAACGCCGAGTGGGGATCTAGGCTGCGAACCATTCCCTGGATTGCTTTTTGCATCAGTTTTTCGGTATCGACTTCGTCCACGTAGTTTTTTTCTATCAGCTCGATGACGTCCGTGAACAATTTCAAGCCCTTGTAGGTTTCCTCGCCGTTGGCGAAATTGGCCCGATAGAAATTGGTCCCGAATGTCAGGAAAACAGCGGCGAACCCGATGACCAACCAAAACCTAAAACGTCGATTTTTTAATGACATACATTCTCCTTGATTCTTTCTTTCCCTATCTATCCTCTTATCTTCTTATCCATTCCATGGGATCGACCGGTTTTCCGTGATGACGAACCTCGAAATAAAGCCCGGGACCCGATTTGGAACCCGAGTCCCCCACGGTGGCAATGACTTCTCCCGAATCCACCAAGTCGCCTTGGGCCTTGAAAAGATCCTGCGCGCAAGCGTAGACCGTGTAGTAATGTCGGCCATGGTCTACGATAATCATATTTCCGTATCCTTTAAACCAACCCGAGAAAAGGATCCGCCCGTCTTTGACCGCGTGGACGGGGTCGCCCCTCTCGGCCTTGATCGTTATTCCACCGCTAAAGCGACGGTCTTTGACTTTTCTGTTCCGCAAGCCGAACGTATCGCCGATTTTACCCTCGACTGGCAAATTAAGCAACCCTTTAAACGATTCGAAATCCACGCTCGACAAATAAATTACGGAAGGGTCCGTTTTTTTATCTGTATCCAATCCCCCGAGTTTTTCGTCGAGAATTCTAGCCGCCTGCCTGTATGCCTCGAAAAGCGTCAAGGCCGTCGATTTTTCCTTTTGCACCTTGGCCAGGAAAATTTCCCGCTTTTTCCTCTCTATGGTCATGGTTTCTATTTCGTTTCGAAGATTGTTCTCCAATTCCGCTTTTTCCGTCCGTTGGGCGTTCGCCCGGACCGACAGTTCCTTCGCGCGGGCGCTTTTCTCGATCAAGTCGGCCCGAATCTTTTCGTCGTGCGCGAATATTCTTTCCAAGGCGTTCTGCCTGAAAAAAAGCTCCGAAACGGATTCCGCGGAAGCCGCGACGGAAATCCATCCTAGTCGATTCGTTTTGTAGATGGCGACCAGTCGTTTCCTGGCATATTCGGCCAAGGAATCCACCTTCTTACCGTATTGCTCGGCAAGTAGCCGAGCGTTCTCCATCTCCTTTTCCAAGGCGGCAAGTTCGGCCCGGCAGGTTTCGGTTCTTCGCCACGCTTCGTTCAAGGCCAAATCCATTTCGTCGAGCTTGGTCAAGAGCACATCTTCTTTCGTCTCGAGGCGTCCGAGCAATTTCTCGGACGCCTCGATTCTTTCCTGCAACCGTTCCGATTCCTGTCGATATTTGGGAATCTCCGCGTCCCAGCCGTGTTCCGACTCGTTTTCGCCGGGCATCCGCACGACATGGACAAACTTGGGAAGATCGCGAATATAGCCGGTTTTGCCTTCATACCGGACTTTCAGCCAACCGTCCATTCCACCTTCGATTTCCACCTTGGCGCCCCCCGGAATCACGCATAGAATAGGCCCGTCGAAACCGGGAGCGGACCGCAAATTCAGAAGATTCGCGGCGACAATGCCGAAATCGCCGCCGGCGAACGCGATGCCTTGGAAAAAAACGAGGACGGAGAGAACAATCAAATTTTCAAATGTTTTCTCAAAGACACGAAACATCCGAACCACCCCAGAAGAATGCTAGCCATCACCATCACCGCGCAGCCCCTGACAGACATGAAACGAACATCGACCATGGAGAACCCCGCCTCCATGGTCGAGACCGCGTAGGAATATCCGGCGTACAATATGGCGATCCCGAAGAAAGCGCCGGAGGCTCCTTGGATCATGGCCTGCAAGTAGAAGGGAATTTTTATGAATCCGTCGTAGGCCCCCACGAGACGCATTATCCGAAGTTCCTCCCGGCGAGTGTAGACCACGAGCCTGGTGGTGTTTGCGACTATGAGGACGGCTGCCGCGACGAAAAGAATTCCCATCGAATACCCGACGAACCGGAACATGTCGAATACGGCCGAAAAACGCCCGAACCATTCCTGACCATATTCCACCTGGTCGATCCCCGATATTGCCTCGATTTGGACCGCCAGATCCTCGATTCTCTCGAAGTCGGGGACCTTGCCCGACCCGGCTTCCCCTGCTTCTATTTCGAAGGCGTCCGGAAGAGGATTTTCGTCCAAATTGTCCAAAAGCGACTCCCGGCGCTTGAATTGCCGTCTCAGTATTTCGAGCGCGTCTTCTTTGGATATGAACTCTACCTCGCGGACATCCTCGAGCTTCCGTATCCTTTCCATAAGGTCCGATACTGCCGCTTCGTCCGTCCCGGGACTAAGATACGCCATGAGCCGGACACCCTTTTTCCAGGAATCGGCGATTTGTCCGGCGTTGTCGAGGAAGAGAGCGAACGCCCCTATCATCGTCGCCAGCAAACCGATGGTAATAACAGTGACGGAGCTGATGAAGCCGTTGTCCCGAATGTCCTCGACCGATCTTCTCAAATATGCGAGCATATCCACCTTTCCCTGGGCGACTCCTGAAAGGTTACGCTTTCCAGTCTGCCCTGCTTCAGGTTGAAGACTCGTCCGCCTTTCTTCCTTATCATTTCCGTGTCGTGCGTGGCCACTACCACCGTGGCCCCTCTGGTGTGGAAGCCGACCAGGAGCTTGAGAACGATGGCGGCCGAATGGCTGTCGAGATTGCCGGTGGGCTCGTCGGCCAAAATGATTTTCGGATTGGTCGCCACCGCCCTGGCAACGGCCACTCGCTGCTGCTCCCCGCCGGATAGCGAAGGCGGATAGGCGTGGCGGCGGTCTTCCATGCCGACCCCGAGGAGCAGGCTTTCTATTTTTTTCGGGATCATTTTCCTCTCGTCCCCAACGGCCTCCAGGACCAGCGCGATATTTTCATACACCGTCTTGGTGGAAATCAGTTTGTAATCCTGGAAAATGACGCCGAACTTGCGACGAAGATCGGGGATTTTTCTCGCGGTAATCCTAGACAGGTTAACCCCGTCGACGATGATGTGGCCCTCGCTGACCCTGTCTTCCAAATACAGGAGCCTTAGAAGGGTTGTTTTTCCCGCCCCGCTCGGGCCGCTGACGAAAGCGAATTCGTTTCTGGCGATGTCTAGAGAGACATCCTCCAGCGCAAGCACGTTTTCGTAACGCCTTGACACGCGGAACAAACGAATGATCGAATTTTTCCGTTCGCCATCTATCATTTTCTCGTTTTTTCCGGAGGATCGAAAATCCCCATTGCGCGCAAAAGAGCGGCCTTGGCCCTTTTATAGTCGTAGAGAGCGTTGTAGTAGTTCGTTTGCGTTCTAGAAAGGAGGGTCTGGGCGATCAGAACGTCGGTCTGGGTGACGACCTGTTCCTTGTAGCGCTCCGCGAAAATTCGGTAGTTTTCCTTTGCCTGTTCGATGGCCAGCTCCACCGTCTTTATGTTCTTCTCCGACTCCCGCATCTTCAAAAACGCGGTTTTCACCTGGAGCCGTATGTCGTCAAGAAGCCGCGTTCTCCGCAGGCGCGCTTGCGCGACCCTGTGGACTTCCTCCTCCGCCCTGTAGTAGGAGCGTCCCCACTCCAAAACGTCCCAGGTCGCGATGGCGGTGACATCCCATACGGAACCGTCCCCGAAAGCCCCCAAACCGCCCCTGGCGTCCCATTCCTCCCCTTGCTGCCTGTAGTTCCATTGGAGATCGACGGATGGATAGTAGCTGCTTTTGGCGACGTTGAAGAGCTTTTCGGCGATTTGGAGTTCGAGGTCCGCGATTTCGATTTCCTTGCGTTCCTTTTCGGCCAGGCCGAGACAAAGTTCGATGTCGTACTCGAAGGGTTCGTAGGCGGTGATGTCCTCGAGAACGACCGGAGCGTTGATAGGTCTTCTGAGGAGGGTGTTGAAGGCCGCCTCGGCGGTTTCCACCTCGTTTTTCGCGACAATCAGCTGTTGCTTGGCGTTGGCAAGCTCGACCTCGACCTGGAGAAGGTCGTTGAGGGGGGTCATGCCGACTTTGTAATAGTTTTCGGCGACCTCCTTCTGGGACTCTATCTGGGCGACAGTCTCCTGGGCGACTCCCAGGATCTTGGCCGCCTTCAGGAGACTGAAATAGACGTTCTTGGCTCGCAAGACGATTTCGAGGCGAACGATTTCCTTGGCCAGACGGTCGGCGGCGAGAGCGTACTCCGAAACTTTGTAGAGGTTGTAGTTTTCGAACCCGGCAAATACCGGCTGGGTGAGTTTCATGGAGAGGGCATACTCGTTTTTGGGTCTGATAATCCCAATCTCCGAGGCTTCCTGATCGTCGTCGCTCCTCGTATACTGGTAACCGAGACTGAATATGGGGAAAAATTCGGATTTTCTCGCCTTGCTTTGCGATTCCGCCGCCAGGATTTCCTCTTGCGCGGATTCCAGTTCCAAGCTGGCCGCGAGAGCGTCTTCGATGGTTCTTTGCAGGTCGTGGTAGGGATCGGGGCCGTTCTGTGCCGCAGCTAACCCGGGGACCGCCAATCTTGACGCAAGCGGAGGCACAAGGATCAACAGCAATATTAAAACGCGAATGTTATTGTCCTGCAAAAGGCTTTTCAAGGCGGCTTCAGCTCCTTTTTTTTCGTTTTTCGAATTGACCGTTCGAAGATTTGTTGGTATAGAAAACGACAAAAAAGTCAGGGAGTGCCGTATCCGGTTTTCCTTGCGTTTTGCCTCCACCGAATCCCATTGAAAGGCTTCTTCCAATTCCGTGGAGGCTTTTTTTTTATCCGAACGCGGGGTGAAAATCAAGTTTTTATTCAAAATTCGGGGAGAGAATATAAGAATTGAAAAAAGAACTGATCGAGATATTGTGCCGCAAGTCGTTCAAATACAGCCAAGAGCCCGTTTTCAAACTGGTTTCCGGCCGGACGAGCCGCTTTTACGTCAACTGCAAACCAACGATCCTCAGTCCGAGAGGCATGTATCTGACCGGTCATCTCGTATTCGAGGCGCTAAAGGATAGCGGAGTGAGCGGCGCGGGAGGCCTGACTTTCGGAGCCGACCCGATCGCCGTCGCCACCGCTTTCGCCTCCGAGCTGAAAGGCTTTCCGATCAAGGCGTTTTCGATCCGCAAGGAAAAAAAGACGCACGGAACAAGCCAATGGATCGAGGGGGACATGGAAGCGGGCGAAAAAGTGGCGATTCTCGACGACGTCGCGACCACCGGAGGTTCCACCATCAAAGCCATCGAGCGGGCCCGTTCCGAAGGTCTGGAAGTGGTCAAGGCCATTGTCCTGGTGGACAGGCAGGAGGGCGGCATGGAAAACATACGTCGCGCAGTCCCGGACGCCACAGCCATTGTCACCCGCGAGGAACTCGTCGCGGAGTTTCGGCGTATAGATCCTTAAGAAGGTCTCGGGCGGTCTGCGATGTAGGTCGCGCAAGCGTCCTCGGACTCCCACGCGCTTACGCTCGCTACGCGAACGCCAGAGCCGTCGAGCTTTTCCCGAAGCTTTTCGGCTATGTAGAGAGCGATGTTTTCGGACGAGGGCGGGACTTGGTCGCTGAAAAATTCCGCTTCGTTCAAGAACCGATGGTCCAAGCTCTCCATAATTTGAGCGACATCCCTTTTAAGCACGCCGAAATCCACCAGGACTCCGGCCCGATCCAACTTTTCTCCCGCGACGCGCACCTCGATTTTCCAGTTGTGTCCGTGCAGGTTTTCGCATTTTCGCGCCACCATTTTCAATTGATGCGCAGCGGCGAAGCGCGTTACGATCTTCAACTCGAACATCGTTCAACTACCTCTCAGAATGCTTTTCAGTTTGTTCGACAGTTTCTTGTTTTCCAAGTTCGAAAATTCCCTCAACAGATTCTCCTGTTTTTTGTTCAGGTTCGTGGGCGTTTTCACCAAAAGCTGAATGATCTGGTCTCCTCGCCTTCCGTTTCTAAGCGACGGAATTCCCTCTTCCTTGAACTTGAAGATGTCTCCCGGCTGGGTGCCTTTGGGTATTTCCAGAATCTTTTTTCCATTCAGGGTCGGAACTTCGATCTGGTCTCCCAACGCGGCCTGAATAAAGGATACGGGCACTTGACAATAGATGTTCGCGTCTTTTCGTTCGAAGAAATTGTGCGGTTTCACGCTGATGAAAACATACAGGTCGCCCGGCTGTCCCCCGTACGGAGCCGCTTCGCCCTCTCCGCTCAAGCGAAGCCTGGAACCGCTGTCCACGCCTGCGGGAATTCGCACGGAAACCTTCTTCGTCACCTTGATTCGACCGGTCCCGGAACATTTTTCGCACGGATGCTTTATGGATTGGCCGTTTCCTCCGCAGGCGGGACATGTCGTTCTAACGGTGAAAAATCCTTGGGAATGGCTGACTTGGCCCGACCCGTTGCAGGATCGGCATACTTCCGGAGACGTACCTTTCTGGCATGCGGTTCCGTCGCACTCCGAGCAGGTTTCCATCTTTCTGACGTCCAGCTTGGTTTCGGTCCCGAACGCTGCGTCCATGAAGTCGAGTTCCAAATCGTATCGAAGATCCGCCCCGCGTCGTACCTGCTGACGCCTTCCCCTTGATCCCCCGAAACCGAAAATGTCCCCGAACAGATCCCCAAAACTGGAAAAAATGTCCTCCGCGCCTCCGAATCCGGAGAAACCCGTTCCTTCCAGACCTTGGTGGCCGAACTGGTCGTATATCTGCCTTTTATGGGAATCCCTTAGAACTTCATAGGCCTCCGCAGCCTCCTTGAACTTTTCCTCTGCGGTTTTGTCTCCCGGGTTGCGGTCCGGGTGATATTTCAAGGCCATTTTTCGATAAGAGGCCTTGATCTCGGAATCGTCTGAATTTCGGCTTATACCAAGAACTTCATAGTAGTCGCGTTTGTTACCCATAAATTGTCTCTGATAGTCATTAATTCAGTCGTTTCGGTTAAAAGATCGACGATGGAATAAACCGATCGATTCGTGCCAATCCTGAAGTCGCCCTAACATAAAGCAAAAAGAAACCATGTCAACGCCGCGTCCGGACAGGCCGCTATCCCACGAAAGGCCGCCGGACAACAGTGTCCTTTTGCCATCGTTTGTCGTCCCGATGAGGATATTCTATGTTATAGTGAAGCCCCCGACTTTCCTTCCTGTGGGATGCGCAACGAACGATCAACTCGGCGACCATGGCTATATTCCTCAGTTCCACCAAATCGGGGGAAACTTTGAAATTCCAGTAATATTCCTGGATCTCCGTTTGAATGATCTCGATTCGGCGTCGAGCCCTTTCGAGGCGCTTGACCGAACGGACGATTCCGACGTAATTCCACATGAAACGCCTGATTTCGTCCCAATTGTGTGCAACCATGATCAGTTCGTCGCTGTCGGTTGCGCCCACATCGTCCCAAAGAGGCAGATCCGGAGTGTTCCTGAAGTCCGCCTCGCGCATTTCCTCGACCGCCTGTTTAGCCGCCTGATGCGCGTAAACCAAGGCTTCCACGAGCGAGTTGCTTGCCAAGCGGTTCGCGCCGTGAAGCCCCGTGCATGCGGTCTCGCCAACCGCGTACAATTTTTTGATGTCGGTCCTTCCGCAGATGTCCGTGACCGCGCCGCCGCACATGTAATGGGCGGCCGGAACCACGGGGATGGGCTCTTTCGTCATGTCTATCCCAAACGAGAGGCACTTTTCGTAAAGGTTGGGAAACCGTTTTCTTACAAAATCGGAGGGTTTGCGGGAGATGTCGAGAAAAACGGAATCGGCGCCGCTTTTTTTAAGCTCCAGATCTATGGCCCTTGCAACGACATCCCGGCAGGCCAAGTCCTTCAGGGGATCGTACTTTTCCATGAAAGCCTCTCCCTTGGTATCGATCAGAATTCCGCCTTCCCCCCTCACCGCCTCCGATATCAGGAAGTTCTTGGCATCCGGATGGAAAAGGCAGGTGGGATGGAACTGCACGAACTCCAGGTTCGCGACCGTCGCCCCCGCCCTGTAGGCCATGGCAATGCCGTCGCCCGTGGCGATATCCGGATTGCTTGTGTAAAGATAGACTTTGCCCGACCCTCCCGCGGCCAGCAGGGTGATTTCGGCCCCGAACGTCTTGATCTGGTTGGACTCTCGGTCAAGCACGTAGGCGCCGCAACAGAAATCCTCGTGGGTCGTAGTGATCTGCCCTCTTTTCATGCGGGTCGAGAAGGTTATAAGGTCGACGGCGATATGGTGCTCGTAAAGCGTAATATTTTTGTGTCTTCGCACGTGCTCGACAAGCACCCTCTCAAGCTCCCTTCCGGTCATGTCCTCGGCATGCACGATGCGTTTGCGGGAATGTCCGCCCTCTCTGCACAGATCCAGTCCGACGTCGTCGTCTTCCTTTCGGTTTTCCGACAGGTTGAATCTAACGCCCATTTCCATGAGTTCGCGAATTCTCTCGGGCCCGTTCCTGACGACCATTTCAACGACTTCCCGATTGCACAGGCCGTCGCCGGCCATGAGCGTGTCGTGGATGTGCAGGTCGAAAGAGTCGAGCTTTCCGAATACGGACGCTATGCCTCCCTGCGCCTGGGAAGTGTTGGCGTCCATGACTTCCTTTTTCGTCACCACGGCCACAGTGCCGAAATCCGCGACCTTCAGAGCGAAAGTGAGGCCTGCGACTCCGCTTCCGATTACCAAAAAATCCGTTCTGACTTTCATCCATCAATGTCCTTGCCTGAAAAATGTCCCTGCCAGATGCGACCCTTACGAGAGGAGTGAAGACCTCCGGCGATTTCGCCTGCCGATCATCCCTATGAGGTACCCGACGAAGAGGACCCCCGCCCCCGCCACGAACCACCGGATGCTCTGCTTGGTCTTGAGCCTCGAATTTTCCTTCTCCAGCGTCTCCGCCTTCAAGGAAAGCTCTTTCATTTTGGATCTCGCCTCCTTTTCGTTATCCTTAAAATCGATAAATTCGGAGGATTCGTTCCTCAGGGTCTCGTAAGTGCGGGTTAGCTCCTCCAATGTCTTTTTGCTGGTCTCCAGCTCCGTTTTCAAAAAGGCGTTTTCGGCCTTCACGGACTCGTTTTCCTCCTTGACGGATTTAACCTCCTCGGACAGGCCGTCATGCTTCCGCTGCAACTTTTCCAACATGGAGCTTCTTGGTTCGGTGTCGGTCAGGAACCTAGTCAGAACCCATCCCTGCTTGCCTTTCGAATTTTCGACGAGTGTCCAGTCCTCGGCGGGTTCGAGCACTTTGACCGCCTCTCCGGACTTCAGCATCGCGATGATCTTGTGCCCGACGCCCTTGCCGGTCCGCATGGTGATTTCCATCAGATCCGTGACGTATCTCGTGTCGGCGAGACTGTTCTGGGATACCGCGAAAACCAATACGAAGGTGAAAAGCGTTTTTCGGTTTAAAAATTTCATAGAAGTTTCGGCTCCGTGTAAAAGAATGAAAATGGGAACTCATATACTCTGTTCGAATCCCGTGTCAATACGATCGACCGGATTGTGCCGGATTTGCGCGAACATTTCCAAAAAAAACGCTCTATATTGAGGACAATGGCACTCCATGTCAATAATTTCTTTAAAATATAGAAAGAGTATGGTAACCTGCAAACAAAATTGTCCGATTGTTTTTTTCGCCTCTGTTTGTTTTTTTAAGAATTTCAAATTTCAAGTGCAACCATAGGTTTGCAGCTTAATCGACGTACGGGTACTTTTATGATCGCTTACGATTTAAAATGTGCAAACGGCCATGTTTTCGAAGGTTGGTTCGACGACCTCGAAGCCTACGAGCAACAAAAAGAAAAGGGGCTGATATGCTGCCCCGTCTGCGAGGACGATCACATAGAGCGGATGCCGTCCATGTTCGCCATCAAAACTTCTTCGGGCACGGAAAGGAAAATTCCCGGCGAAGAGGGCCAACTCGAGCAGTTGGAAAAACAAATGGCCAATTACATCGAGAAGAATTTCGACGACGTGGGAAGCAATTTCGCGAAGGAAGCCCTGAAAATCCATTATGGCGCTTCCGAGCCCAGGAATATAAGGGGCTCCAGTTCCCAGGAAGAGGAAAAAATCCTGCGCAAGGAAGGCGTCAAATTTCTGAAGCTTCCCGTCCCGGCCAGTCACGACCGCGAGGACGCTTGAACGAACTCCTCCGCGCGCGGCTGGAAAGCCCCCCGAGGTTAAAGAAACCCAGGGGGGGCTGACGCTATAAAACCTGAAAGCCGAGTCCGAAACCCGCACCAGAATCAATCAGCCTTTATCTTCTTCAGTAGCCAAGCCATGTTTTCCCCTAGAGCCTTCATTGTCGCGAGACCTTCCTCGTCGTTGTGTACGTCGCCCTTTTCGAGCCCAATGCCTAAGTTCCAATACGTGGAACCGGGGACGATCATCTCGTTGATGAAGAACAGCTTGTTGATGGCGTCGAAAACGTCGGTGGCGCCCGCTCTTCTGACCGCCACCACCGCCGCCCCGACTTTTCTTCTGAAAACGCGTCCGTTTGCGATCGACACGAAACCGGCACGGTCGATAAGGGCCTTCACCTCCGAACTGACGTTGGAGAAATAGGTGGGGGAACCGATGACGATTCCGTCGGCCTCGATCATCTTTTCGAGGCATTCGTTCAGGACGTCGTCCTTTACCGCGCACCACAGGTCCTTGTTTTCAAAGCATTTCATGCAAGCCGTGCATCCCCGGATCGGCTTTCCGCCCAGTTGAAAAAATTCCGTTTTTATGCCTTCGTCTTCCAGCTCCTCCAAAACGGTTTTGATTAGAATCGACGTATTTCCGTTTTTTCTGGGACTCCCGTTAAACGCCACCACTTTCATGGACACCTCCTTTTTTTCATAGAAAATTGTAAAAAACCTGATGATTTAAAGAATCACGTTCTTTTCGCCCCTTCACATTCGGGTTGCAATAAAAGACGGTTCCCGATAATTTTAGACGTCGCTGCATATTTTCAACCCGGATTTATGCGGCGCTGTTCTCGGGGATCGACAGTACGTTTTTTGATCGGGCTTTGGCGCTTCTGAACAGATACAATACCAGAGGGGTCGGACAGGGCCGAAAACGATTATGCTTGGAAACGGACGATGAAATACGAAAATATAATCCTTATCGGAATGCCGGCCGTGGGCAAAAGCACTGTCGGGGTGCTTTTGGCGAAAAGACTCGGATGGTCCTTCGTAGATACGGACCTTGTCATCCAGACGGGAGAGTCCCGAAAACTCCAGGAAATATTGGATTCCGAAGGGATGGAGAAGTTTTGCGCCATCGAGGAAAACTATATTCTCGGACTGGATTGCGAGCGCACCGTCGTCGCTACCGGCGGAAGCGCGGTTTACGGCAAGAAGGGCATGAAACATCTGAAATCTTTGGGCTTGGTCGTCCATCTTGATTTGGCTCCGGACCTTTTGGAAAGAAGGCTTGGAAATCTTTCCTCCAGAGGAGTCGTCATGGCCAAAGGAAAGGACATTCAAGCGCTGTACAAGGAGCGTCGCCCTCTTTACTCCGCGTATGCCGAGGCGCTTATCGATTGCAGGGACCTCGCCCCGGACCAAATCGTCGATCGTCTCGAGGAATTGTTGCTCGTACAACGGATTTACAGTTCCAACCTAAAATTTTGAAAACGACCGGCGCCCTTCGATAAAACCGGACATGGATGACGATGTTTGCACAACAAGCCATTACGGTTTTATCAAGGAGGCGGAAATGAAAAACAGATCGATGAATCACAAAAGAACGGAAAAATCGGCGGTTCTTAAAATAGTGGCCGCGGCGTCGCTTCTGGTTTTGGCGATTTCTATGCCGGCCGTCGCGGATTTCGGAGGGCGTTTGCATTCGAATTACGCGGAAGCAGCCTACGAAGGAAGATTCGAAATCGCGCATCTGACTCTCTTCGGAGTGACCGACTACGAGGTCACCGAAATTTTCAACGATATTGTAATCCAGACTCCGGGAGTGGCGGGTGCGGAAAGAATCAGGCTCCATTTGGACCCGGACCGGCCCAAATCCTGCTTTGTCACTTGGAAGATAAAAGCGGAGGACATCGGACTTTCCGAACTGGAAAGCCGAATCTATCGCGCCTTGCGCGACGTGAGCGCGGATAGCCCGGACGCTCCCTCGATCGCGTTCACTTTCGCCCCCGAGAAAAGAGAACTCGAGATTTTAAAGCACATTCGTCCGTTTCAATCTTCTACCGGGGAAATCCAGTTTGTATTGGATCGACCGCGCCGACACGAAAACCGCTCCGCCGGAACCCGTTGGGAACGCGATTATGGTCGCGGAGCCTGGCGGAGCAACAATTGGGGAGGCGCTGGTTTTGAATAATCAATATTCGAGCGAATTTGATCGTTAACAGGCGCTTATTAAAAAGGAGTGGAAAAATGAAGCTCACGAAAAGGTTCAAAGGAAAAAATCTTGCCGGTTTCATCGCGTTAATGCTGTTCATGGCCGTTTTCACGGGTTGCCCCCGACCGGTGCCGTACGATCCCGCCGCGGAATTCGAATTTCAAATTGACGAGCTTATCGCAAAACTGATGGCCGCCGAGAATTACTCGTCGATCAAGAACGCTCCCGTCGCCGTGATGCCGGGCTCCTTGAAGGATGGAACAAGGTTTGCCAGGCTCGAGGAAGTCGTCATGGAAAAATTGTCCATAAGACTCCGCCAAACCCACGACATTTACACGCTGTCGAGGCAGAACTGGTTCGAATTCCGCGAAGGACGCCCGCTGACCTTCCTGGATAAACCCTACACCAAACGCTACTACCTGCGGGACTTGATCGTATACGAGGTCAAAGTTTCGGCCGACGAAGTCCTGGGCAGAGCGACCGTGAGTATCATGGCGTCAGACGCGGAGGGAAAGGCCGTTTCCGGAATGATGGCATCGTGCAACCTGCCTTTCTACCACGACTCCCCGGCGCGCCGGCTTTTTTTCGCGGAACCATCGACGAATCCCTATCCCGAAGGTCTGGAGGAACGTCCGTACACATCGCTTGACAGACTGTCTTTCAGCTTGGCCGCAGAGTTGGCCGACGCCTACATGACCGGCCTTTCCGCAGACGGGCAGAAGCCGGACGACCGGGAAGTCCGGGTGCTTTTGTATTCGAAGCCGCCTCTCGACGTCGGTTCGGATCTGGTGTACAAAATCCAGAACAGCCTCCAGCAGGCGGTGGTCAGCAACAAGGGATTCGCATGCGTTGTCAGTCGCGACGATTTCGGACCGGCTTTCGAACAAATCGATTTCTACAAACGCAACTACGACATTTTCCGATTGGAGGAAACCAAGTTGACTGCGGGCACGGTACTCCTCATGGTCGATTCGTCGCGACATTCCGACGGAGACAAGGTCGGCATCGCGCTTCGGGCGCTGTGGAGGGTGGGACCTCAAGAGTCGGAAACCGGTGACCTCATCCCGACCAACGTGGCGGGAACCTATTTGTCCGGATTTACGGCAAAGGCGTACTTGCACGAGGAAAACATCGGATGGCCGGACAGAAGGCCGCCGGCCAGGACCACGTACACGCCTCCGAAGACGACTCACACGCCTCCGAGAACCGCCTCTCCGCCGAGGCCCCCCGTTTACGCCGAGGACTTGGACGTGTGCTTCTACGACTTCACGGAAGTTTTCGAGAAGAGAATATACCCCGTCCTGAACAACGCGCCCAATGTTAAAAGCGTACGGCGATTGTACGATGCGTGCGAGGGTTCCTCCTGCCTGTGCTACGCCCTAAGCTACACGGGTCCTCGGGAGGCGCTCGAGAGCCATATCCGGGAAAAACTCCGGACGAACAAGGTGCTTTCGTTTCGCATGGTGTCCAAGGGACCGAACCGGCTGGACGTTCTTTTCAACGCGGGGTTCGAATAAAACCTCACCCTTTCGCGCAAAAGCACCCGCGCCTTTCGTCTTGATTTTTTTATAATTTCACATTAATTAAGTTGAAAAACGGGATGCCCGCCGAAAAACGTGTTCGATGTTCGAACCCGCAAACGGCAACCGGACATCGTGCGATGAAACCGAAATTTCCATACGACAGCGGTTGTTACGCAACGAGCGAGATACGGACAATCAAGCAGTAGGGGGAAAAGATGGCAATGGATGAAAGCAAGCTCGCCGAATCATCCCGCAAAAAAAGCTCCGGCGAAACAACCAAAGGCGAACACCCCGAGACCACCGGAAAATATCGAATCAACCAGGTTCTCGGACAAGGCGCGATGGGCGTCGTATACCAAGGTTACGACCCGCACATCGAGCGCGTCGTCGCGATCAAAGTCATTAAAAAAGACCAGGCGGGCGACGAGGACTGGAAGAGCCTCCAGGAGCGGTTCAAGAGGGAAGCCATTGCGGCCGGACGGCTTCAGCATCCCAATATCGTCACTGTCCACGAATACGGAGAGGACGACGGTTCTCCCTATCTTGTCATGGAATACGTCGAAGGTATAAGCCTCGGCCAATACATGAAAAAAAAGGGAAACCTCTCCATCGGCGAAGCCGTCTCCATCATGAAAAAACTTCTTGCCGCCCTGGAGTATTCCCACTCGAAGGGCGTTATTCATCGCGACATCAAACCCGGGAACATCTTCATACTCGAAAACGGCGAGGTCAAGCTCTCCGACTTCGGCATCGCCAAAGTGGAAACGTCGGACCTGACCCGCCCGGGCATGGTCCTGGGAACTCCGGCCTACATGTCCCCCGAACAAATTCAGAGCGAAAAGGCGGATGCGCGGTCGGACCTCTTTTCCGCCGGCGTGGTATTCTACGAAATGGTCACGGGCAAGCGTCCCTTCGGAGGGTCCAAGCTGGTGACGATCATCCACAACATTCTGAACAGCGAGTACAACGACCCTTGCTCGCTGAACCCCGACCTTTCGGAACAGTTCCGGGACATGATCAAGAAGGCCTTGTCGCAAAAACCCGGAAACAGATACCAATCCGCGAAAGAGTTCTTGTCGGCGCTCCAGGAGGCCGTTGAAAAAGCTCCGACCGTTTCTTTCGCCTCCCCTCCTCAAAACGGCAAAAAAACCTTTTTGCC
>CAZNTU010000075.1:0-24677 GCA_964575975.1 uncultured Desulfobacteraceae bacterium | reverse complement strand
TATTCCAGAATCTCCTCTTGAGTCACCGTCTGACCTTGTTTCAAGACGACGAACGCCTTTATGGCCTCTCCCCTGTGGGGGTGCGGTATGCCTATGGCGCAGGCTTCCTGGACCATGGGATGTTCGTACAGAACCTCGTCGATATCCCTCGGATAAACATTGTAGCCGCCCGAAATGATCATGTCCTTCTTGCGATCGACGATATAAAAATACCCTTCCTCGTCCATTTTGGCGATATCGCCGGTTAAAAGCCATCCGTCCTTGAAAACGGCCTCGGTTTCCCCGGGATTGTTCCAGTAGCCCTTCATCACCTGCGGCCCCTTGATCGCAAGCTCTCCAACCTCGCCCACCGGCATGTCGCTTTCCCCGGTTTCGAGATCCACGATTCGGCAGAGCGTGTCGGAAATGGGCAAACCGATGCTCCCCACCTTCCGCTTGCCCCCGAAGGGGTTGACGTGGGTAACCGGGCAAGTTTCCGTTAGGCCGTAGCCCTCCACGATTACCGCGCCCGTTTTCCCTTCGAATTCCCGGATGACCTCCAACGGAAGCGGGGCGCTTCCGGAAAAGCAGCCCGCGATGGAGGATATGTCCGTCTTTCCGATGTCCGGATGATTGAGCATCCCGATATACATGGTAGGAACCAGCGGAGCGAAAGTCGGCTTGTATTTGCCTATGGTTTCCAGCAGCGGCTGGGGCTGGGGCTTGGGAACCAGCACATGCCCCCATCCCTCGTGAATCGCGAAATTCATGGCCACAGTCAACCCGAATACGTGGAAAAACGGAAGCGCCCCCAGCATAATCTGGTGAGTGCCCTGAAAGTCCGGAAACCACACCTCGCATTGCTGGACCTGCTTGCTTAAATTGGAATGGGTCAGCATGACGCCCTTGGATACGCCTGTCGTGCCGCCGGTGTATTGGAACTGCGCGACATCGTCGAGAGACAGTGCGACCTCCGGAGGGTTCGGAGGATACTTTTTCAGAATATCCTTCCATTTGTACACGTCCTCCGCCGGCTTTACCGACGCCGCCAGCTTTTTCTTTTTCCCTACCAGCGGGAACAGCAGATTCTTGGGAAAGGGCAGATAGTCTCCGATGGAAGTGTAGATTATCTTTCCGATACCGGTCTTGAACCTCAGATCGATCATCCGGTTTGCCAAAAGATCCAGCGTGATCAGCAATTTCGACCCGGAATCGTTGAACTGGTGTTTAAGTTCCCGGTCCGAATACAGCGGATTGTTCATCACCACGACGGCGCCGACCTTCAATGCGGCGTAATATGCGACCACGCACGGAATCAAATTGGGAAGAAGGATCGCCACGCGGTCGCCTTTCACGATCCCCAAATCGTGCAGACACGCGGCAAACCTGTCGACCATGTCTTTCAAGCCGCGGTAGTCGACTTCGTAGCCTTGGAACGAGAGGGCCATGCGGTCGGGATATTTCCACGCCGACCGTTCGAGAAAGTCCGGGAGAAAGGCTTTCTCGTAGTCTATAAACTCCGGCACGCCTTCCTGGTAATGGGAAATCCACGGTTTTTCCTGGTATCCGATTTCTTTTGACACGCAAGCCTCCTTGTGTTCGAGTGATCCTCCGACCGGCGAGGGGGGAATCGAAATGCATGCAATCCGACAAAATCGATTTGTCAAAGTCGAGAACGTCTAAAACGCCAGCCATTAAATCAGAGTCTCGGCGTTATGTAAATTCATTTTTAAGAGTTGAATTCGGATTCGGAATCCTGCTAAGGATAGATATGAACCGACATGGACGGAATCTTGCGGTCTCCGGGTCGGAACCGGGTGGGGGGCCTTTGGGGGGCGTTTTTTGCCTTGACATTCCGGCGGGCCCTCTGGTACTGAATGAATACTCATTCATTTTTTCGGCGACGGATTTTTCCCTTGCATTTTCCCAACAAGCGCTTGAAAAAAAACGCACCCGAAAAGGAGAAACAATGGAACCATCGGCACTGATTTCGCCCGCGAAAGCGGCGGTATTCGGAATTCCCACCGTTATTTTTTCGCTGATCATCCCCGTGGTCGGCGTGGCGATTTTCACTTACATAATGGCCAAGCGAACGGCCCCGCTGATAAGGGCTATGCCCGACCTGCGACTGGACCGTCCCTGGAAGCGCGCGGCTGCGCTTCTCAAGTACGCCATCGTCCAGTACAAGCAACCCAGGTATCGAACGGCGGGCATTATCCACATCGTCTTGTTCGCCGGATTCATCGTCATTTCGTTGCGGTCGATCACCTTGATATTGCTCGGCATTTCCGATGGATACCATCTTCCGGGATTCGGTGGCGAACTGGGCGCGGCCTACAACCTGGTAAAGGATTTCGCGGTCACAGCCGTTTTTCTCGCCGCGGCCTTTGCCATGTACAGAAGGGGATACGTCAAACCGGAGAGATACAGGGTCCCGCCGAAGTACGGAAAGGACCACACTCCGGAGGCGGTTTTCGTCTTGGCGCTGATTTGCGGCCTTTTGATTTCGGATTCTTTTTTCGAGGGAAGCGCCGCCGCAGCGGCGGCCATAAAGGGCCTTCCACACGAAAGGATGCTTCCGGGCGCACTGCCTTGGCTGGCTGCGGGCCTTCTTGGCGGACTGTCCGTCGAAAGCCTTCAAAACATCCATCTGGGCGCGTATTTCGCCCACGAGCTGATCTTCTTCTTTTTCCTGTGCTTTCTTCCGTTGGGAAAGCATTTTCACGTCATCACGTCTCTTCCCAACGCTTTTCTCATGAAGCTCGACAAGGGAACGGTCAAGCCGGTCCGATGGGGCGTCTCCGACGACAAGCTGGACGATTTGGAAAGGTTCGGGGTGAAAAAGTTCGAGGATTTCACGTGGAAACACATGCTCGATTTCTATTCGTGCGCCGATTGCGGAAGGTGCAGCGACCAGTGTCCGGCCACCGCGGTCGGGAGGCCGCTTTCCCCCCGCTTCATCAGCATCAAGTGCAGGGATTACGCATTCGCCCATTATCCGCTGAAGGGCGACATGAAATTGAGCGACGAGTCTTTGATCGGCACGATTTTAGAAGAGGACGAAATCTGGTCCTGCACCACTTGCGGGGCGTGCGAAGAGGAATGTCCCCTGATGATCGAGTACATCGACAAGGTCGTCGATCTGAGAAGATACATGGTGGAGGAGGGCATGGTGCCGCAATCTTTGCAAAAGCCCTTGAGCGCGCTGGAAAAGCGTGGCAACCCGTACGGCAAGATGGAGAAGAAGCGGGCGGACTGGATCAAGGACAAGGCGTTCGCCGCCGACTTCCCGGTCAAGGTACTGGGCAGGAAGGAGGCCGCCAAGACCTTGTATTTCGTCGATAGCGTGACTTCGTACGACGACCGTATCCAGCAGATCGGGCGGGCCTGCGCCAGGGTTTTGAACGCGTGCGGGATCGATTTCGGCATATTGGGGCCGGAGGAAGTGGACTCCGGTCACGAGGTCCGCCGTTTCGGAGAGGAGATGCTTTTCCAGGAACTGAGAGACAAGAACACGGATGCCATATTGAAAAGCGGCGTGGAACGGATCGTCACGGCCGATCCCCACGCGTTCAATGCGTTCAAAAAAGACTATGCCGGTCTTCCCCCTGTGGAGCACGTCAGCCAAGTGATTGTCTGCGCGATTTCCTCGGGGAAAATTCGAATGAAACCCGCGGAGGACGACGGCAAGATATATGCCTATCATGATCCTTGCTACCTGGGAAGGCACAACGGCCTCTACGACGCGCCTCGAAACGTTATCGACGCCATCGGCGGGATTAGGCGCGTCGAAATGGGCGGCCGGTGCAAGGATCGTTCGTTTTGCTGCGGCGGCGGCGGGCTCTATCTGTTCTACGAACCCATCGAGAACAAGCGTATGGGCCAAGCGAGGGTGGAGATGGCCGCCGAAGCGGGCGCGAACGTGATCGTCACCGCGTGCCCCTTCTGCATGGTCAACCTCGAGGACGCCGTCAAGACCAGCGGCATGGAAGGCAAGATCGAGGTGGTCGATCTGGTGGAACTGGTGGATCGACATATTGATAGGAAAGTCTGAAGCATCTATGATGGATTGAAGTTTCAAAAAAATACATTCAGCGAACCACAGGCAAGAGGAGGAGCTTATGGAAATTTTAGTTTGCGTAAAGAGAGTTCCGGACACGGCGGAGAACGAGATCGAGGTCAATCGCGACGGCACGGATATCGAACGCGACGACCTCGTCTACTCGGTGAACGAGTGGGACAACTACGCCGTGGAGGAAGCCATCCAGATTCGCGACAAGGTCGGAGGGACGGTCACAGTGATATCCGTGGGCGACGAAAACGCGGAGGAGGTGATCCGTCGCGAAATGGCAATGGGCGCGGACAAGGGAATTGTGTTGAGCGACGACGCTTTCGAAGGTTCCGACGGCCGAGGTATCGCATCGATCCTCAAGGCCGAGATCGAGAAGGGCAAGTACGACCTCGTATTGACGGGCGCGCAGGCCGACGACGGCGCCGGGCAGGTCGGCGGAATGATCGCGGCCATGCTGGATTGGCCGTTCGCCTCTTTAGTGAACAGGATCGAGGTGGTCGACGACAAGAAAATACGCGCCGGGCGGGAGATCGCGGGAGGCAACCAGGAAATCAGCGAGATCGATTTGCCGTGCGTGCTTTCCATCCAGACCGGCATTAACGAACCCCGATACGTGGGAATAAGAGGAATAAGGAAGGTCGCCTCGGTGGAAATCCCCGTGCGTAAAGCTACCGACCTGGGGATATCTCCCGGTTCGGTTGGGGAGGCCGCCGCCAAGGTCAAGCGCCTCGACTATTTCGTGCCCCCCTTGGGAGAAGGCGCAGAAATTCTCGAGGGAAGCACCGACGACATCGTCGACAGGCTGGTCGAACTTTTAAAATCCAAAGGAGGTATCAAATAATGTCCCGACAAATTTTCGCGTACATTCTTCATAAGGACGGCGTCGCCGACGACACGGCCTTCGAGCTTGTGTCCGCCGCGAAAAAGATCGATCCCGACGTTTCCGTGACCGCGGTTGTCGCGGGCTCCGGCGAAAAGCTGGAAAAGGTCGCAAAGCAAATCGCCCCCTCTTTCGGCGAGGTTTGGAAAATAGATCACGAATCCCTTGCGTATGTGACGGCGGAGGTCCTTCGGCCAATGCTTGCACGGATCGTTCCCAAAGGCGTCCTTTTCCTGGCGCCTCACGAGCATTTCGGGATGGATTTGGCGCCCGGTCTTTCGATCAAGCTGGATTCGGCATTCGTTTCCGACGCCGTCGATTTCGACGGGATCGAGGACGAAAAACTCAAGATTGTCAGGGAGGAATTTGTCGGGCAGGTCGGCACCCATGTTCTGTGCGACATATCCCAAGGGGCGGTGATTTCGGTTCGGGCGGGAGCGTTCAAGCCGCAGGAGGCCAAAGGCGGAGACGGAAAGACCGTGGATAAAACCCAGGACGCGACTGCGGGAGGGGCAGGAGAAAAGCGCCGGTACTTGGAAACCATAGAGGCAGAAACCGGGGACGTGGACATCACCAAGTCGGATGTTCTGGTGTCTGTGGGGCGCGGCATCGAGGAGCAGGAAAACCTGGAAATCGTCCACGAACTCGCCAAGGCCATGGGTGCCGACGTAAGCTGCTCCCGTCCCATCGTGGATGCCAAGTGGTTGGACAAGTCCCGCCAGGTGGGCACTTCCGGAAAGACAGTCAAGCCCAAAGTCTATCTCGCGTTGGGCATCAGCGGCTCTTTTCAGCACTTGGGGGGAATCAAGGGCTCGCCGTTCATCGTGGCGGTGAACAAAAACCCGAAAGCTCCTATATTCCAGGCCGCCGACGTGGGCGTAATCGCCGACATACTCGAATTCGTTCCCGAATTGACCGAGAAAATCAAGGAGGCGAAAGGCTGAATAAGCGATTATGCCGAGAAGACAGATGGCAAGTGCTCGAATCGTTCTGGCGGACCTGGACGGAAAGATTTTTCGAGGCCGTCGGCGTTTCCTGCCGGCATTGCCTGTGCCCTGCCTATTGAAATCTTTCCTTAACCACGAATTCGACGATAACCGAGCCTTTGGCTTGCGGAGCCAGACTGATGTACGTCTTAGGATCGAAGGCAAGGGCGGCCTTCACGGAACCGGATTTGTGAATATTGGCTAAATCGATTTTGTCCGTGTAGATGGTCGCGACCTCGCCCATGGCGGTTCTTGGTCCTATCACCTGTACCGACTCGGGGATTACTCTAACGTCGGTCAACAGCAGCGCGGGGTCCAGGGTGCCTACCCAGTCCGCTTGGATCGGCAGCTGTTTGGTGATCGAGGTGTCCGTGGTGATCTCCACTGTGGGGGGATCGATTTTCCTGAGATAAATGCCCGGGGGCAACGATATGTTGTCTTGTGTGATATTGAAAATGTTTTCGCCCGCATTGGCCTTGCCCAAATCGATTCGAACGGAAAGTTGCTGCGGCTCCACGGATTTGATCAGCGCGCCCGACCCGCTGAGGTGCAGTTCGACCGAATTCACCGACGTGTCGAATATTTCCAGGTTCGGCTTTTTGTTCATGTATTCGATGGGCACTTGCACTGTCACCAGGGTGTACAATCCCTTGGAAAAGGAAAGCCAGACGCCGATCACGAACAAAAGGGACACGACGGCGGCCAGGCTGATCTCGAGGCGTTCCTTGGACGGATAATTGCTGCTTTCCTTGGGGGGAGTCATTTTGAGGTGTTCCTTCATAATGTCAGCCAAAAGTCCTTTGCGGTGAATCGGCGTTATTTTGTTTCCCTTGGTTGCTATAACTCGTCCGCTTTCCTCCGAAACGACGATGGCGAGGCAGTCGGTATTTTCCGACATCCCCAGCGCGGCCCGATGCCGCGTGCCGTAGTAGGAAGGAATGTCCTTTCGCCTGGAAAGCGGCAGGATGACCCCGACATCCGTGATTCGGTCCCCTTGGATTATGGCCGCGCCGTCGTGGACGGGATTGTCCTTGAAGAAAACGCTCAATATCATCTCTCTGGACAGCTTTCCCTGCCACGTGGTGCCGTTCTGAACGTAATCCCTGAAATCGTGGTCCCCAGGAATTACGATAAGCGCGCCCACGTATTTTTGGGACATTTCGAAAACGCTGTCCACGATGACGTCCACCGGCGTTTGGGCTTCGACCCTATGGGAAAAACCCCAAAGGACGTTCCGTACGTTTTGGGTCTGGATTACACCTCGGATTTCGCTTCGGAAAACTACGATGATGATCAGAGCGGCAACGGTGGTTATGCCTTGGATGGCCCAGCTGGTAATGATCATCCCCAGAAATACTGCCATGCGCTGGAAGAACCACAAAAGTGCGATTCCGATCAACCCTCGCAGAACGATGGTGCCGCGAAAAAGAACGTAAAACCGGAAAAGCAGGTAACTGTTCAGAAGTATGTCGACGATGTCCTGCCAGCGGATGCTTTGGTAAAACAGACCGAATTCATTCATTGAACTTATTCCGTGATGCTGAATCGTAGAACTTTGAGGACGTCGCCCTTGGAATCGACGACTTCGACTCGCCAGGGTCCCTTGTCCGCCTCCCTCAAATAGATGCTGCTGTAAGTTCGCCACTTGGGAGGTTCAAGAACCAGTCTCTGGGTTGTGCTCAGGCGATCCCTCCTGAACCATTTATGAAATACGACCGCTCTTTCCGGCACGGGATCGAACAGGGTGAAGCACGAAACGCTTCCAACGGAAATGGAAAATACCATCGCCTGATTGTGCGGAGCGAGATTCTCGACGGATTCGCACATCGTCGCCGCGACGAGCGTCAGCCTGGCAGGCTCGGCCAGAGGCGGGGGAGCGGGTTCGGATTCGGTCTGTCCGTAAGGCGAGACCTGTTCTTCGCCGATAGAGTCCGCCGTCGAAAAAACGATCAGCGCCAGAATAACCGAAAGGACTATTTTAATTTTCATTGTTCAGAGTCTCTGATTGGGTCGTCGTCCGTTTTCATCTTGAAAAACAAAATACAATTTTCCGTTCCATTTTGGAAGGGATAATGTTTTTTGGTGACAAATACTTCGATCCGTCCCCAAAACGGGGAGCCTCCAATAATTCGCCTTTCAGCACTTGACATAATGTATATTATACCCTATTGATTTTTGTTTTAGCGAGTCGGGAAGGGGGGAAACGTCTTTTGCCGAATCTCGACGCATCGCTAATTGTCGGGTTCCGCATTGAAAATCAAGATGTAGATAAGATGAAAAAAACAAATCAAATTCGAAATATCGGAATTATCGCCCATATCGACGCAGGCAAAACGACCGTGACGGAACGGATTTTATACTACACTGGCCGGTCTCATAAAATGGGCGAGGTACACGACGGCGAAGCGATCATGGATTGGATGCCGGACGAACAGGAGCGGGGAATAACCATAACGTCCGCCGTTACGACTTGTCAGTGGAAAAACTGCGACATCCAGATTATCGACACTCCAGGGCATGTGGATTTCACCATCGAGGTCGAGCGAAGCCTGAGAGTCCTCGACGGCGCCGTCGGCGTATTTTGCGCCGTGGGGGGGGTGGAGCCCCAATCGGAGACCGTTTGGCGGCAGGCCGATAAATACCGCGTTCCCAAGATGGCATTCGTCAACAAGCTGGATCGAATCGGCGCCAATTTTTTCGGAACGGTGGACATGATCAAGGATCGCTTGAAGGCCAACCCGCTGATTCTGGAACTTCCAGTGGGATCGGGGGACGAATTCGCGGGCGTTATCGATTTGCTCCGAATGCAACAGATTATATGGGACGACGATTCTCTGGGGGCGACTTTCAGTTACCGGGAAATTTCCGGGGACTTGAGGGAAGAGGCGAAGGCGTATCGGGAAAAGATTGTGGAAACGCTTGCGGATATTGACGACGAGATCATGGAGTCGTATTTGTCCGAGGCTCCCGTCGAAACGGAAACTCTAATCAAGGCGATTCGAAAGGCGACGATCGGACTCGAGTTGGTTCCGGTCCTGTGCGGAAGCGCTTTGCGGAACAAAGGGGTGCAGCCTCTTCTGGACGCGATCGTGAGCTATCTTCCCAGCCCCGCCGACATCCCCCCCATCAAAGGCGTCCATCCGGAAACCGGCGAAAGCGTCGAGTGTCCCCCGAACCTGAAAGCGCCGCTTTCCGCCCTCATTTTCAAAGTATCCATGACGGAGGGGAGAAAGCTGTCGTACGTGCGGGTGTACGGTGGAAAACTCGTTGTCGGAAACGAGGTGTACAATCCCTCCCGGAACAAGAAGGAAAAGATCTCCCGAATCTTGAAGATGCACGCCAACAAGCGTGAAAGGGTCGATGAAGTGGGACCCGGAGCTATTGTCGGAGTTATCGGCCTCAAGGACTCCTCTACCGGCGAAACCCTATGCGCTGGGGAAAAACCGGTGCTCCTGGAAAAAATCGAATTTTACGAACCGGTCATATCCATCGCCGTCGAGCCCAAAACGCACTCCGACCAAGAAAAGCTGGATCAGGTTCTGGAAAAGTTCGCGGCCGAAGATCCCACCCTCAACGTTCGCAAAGACGAAGAAACCGGACAGACCATCCTTTCGGGAATGGGCGAGTTGCACCTGGAGATCGTCATAAGCCGGATGCTCAGGGAGTTTAAGACCAGCGTAAACGTTGGCAAGCCTCAGGTCGTCTACCGGGAAGCCATCGAAAAGAGGGGCGAGGCGACCGCCGTTTTCGACAGGGACGTCGCGGGACAGCACCATTTCGGAGAAGTCCGCCTAGTTTTGAAACCCCGCCCGAGGGGAACGGGAAATCGTTTTTCGTCCCGAATCGACGCGGAGACCATTCCGGACCAGTTCCTTCCCATGATCGAAAAAAGCGTGATGGAATCCTTGGAGAGCGGTACGTTAATGGGGTACCCGGTCGTGGACGTCGATGCCATATTGGCGGGCGGATACTACAAGGAATCCATGGGATCCGACCTCGCCTATTCGGTTGCCGCCTCCATGGCCTGCAACGAAGCGTTGAAGAACGGCCAGCCATTCCTTCTCGACCCGATCATGAAAATAGAAATAATCGTACCCGAGACCTCCATGGGCGACGTGATCGGCGATTTGAACTCCAGAAGCGGCAAGATCGAATCCATAGCCATCAGGGCGGGAGGCCAAGTGATCAAGGCGATCGTTCCCTTGTCCAAGATGTTCGGATATTCCACGTCCCTGCGGTCGGCCACCCAGGGAAGAGGCACTTTTACCATGCGCTTTTCCCATTTCGATCGGATCTGACAAGAAGCGCGTTTTTTCAACGGGAGTTTCTTCTTTGGGTCTGCTGCTGGCTTTTCCGAAGCTCCGCGTATTCCTCGCGCGCATTTTCGAGCATTTTTTCGATTTTCTCCTTTCGGAGCGGATCGGTTGTGACGGCCAAGGCCTTTTGCAAATGAAAAACGGAATTTTTCGGATCGAGTTTTTTCATGTAGTAAACGCCAAGGTTGTAATGTGCGTAGGCCATATTCCCGAGTTTTCCGTAGCAGTCTCCGAGAAAGTAGTAGGCTATGTTGTAATCGGAATAGTTTTCTATCAACTCCTCGAAATTTCCAGCGGCTTCGTCGAACTTGCCGATCTCCAAATAAGCGCGGCCCAAATAAAACAAAATTTCGGGATCTTTTCCGGACAACCCCCGCGCTCCTTGAAGCATCGAGATGGAATCCTCCAGGCGTCCGTCCAGAAAATACACGCGTCCCAATTCCCCTAAAATCGAACTGTCCAATGGGTTTTTCTCCAAAGCGGCCTTAAGTTCCTCTAAAGCCTTTCCCCGTGACCCGTTTCTGGCAAGAATCAGCCCGTAGCCGTAACGAGCCATGGGGTCGCCTGGAAGTTTTTCGGCCATTTTCCTGAAATGGTCCATGGCCTTTTTTTCGTCGCCGTAAAGTGCGAGCAATCTGGTACGGGCTTTGACGAAACCTTCGGTGGCTCCTTTTTTCGATATGCTCCTCCGCGCTTGGGACCAAGCGTCAATGTAGGCGATTCGGTCCTCGGCCGCCGGATGGGTGGTCAGATAGGTGGGAATATTGTCGAACCATTGTTTGCTTCGAATTTTATCCAGAGTCGTCATGAGCGCGGTCCCGTCGTAGCCAGCCTTTTCGAGACTGTCCAAGCCGATTTTGTCCGCCTGGATTTCGTCCTCGCGGCTATAGGCCAGCGCCAACGATTGCGTAGCCGCCATGGATCCGACCGTTACCGCCTGCGCTGCTTGTCCGGCCCCGGCCATGCCAAGAAAAACGCCCGCCGCAAGGGCGGCCAGCGAGGCGATGTTCATCTTCGCGGACCGGTCGATCTTGTCGGAAATATGACGACATTGTACATGGGCGATTTCATGGCCCAGAATTCCGGCCAGTTCGTCCTCGCTTTCCATGGCTTCGATCAGGCCCCTGTAAATGAAAATATGCCCGGCGGGAGTGGCGAAGGCGTTGTAGACGTCCGAATTGATGACGTAAAACTTGTATGCAAAAGGTTGGGGAGGGAGCTTTTCCAGGATTTTTCCCCCTACGGAGTTGACATAGTCGACAATATATGGATCTCTAATCAGGTCGAATTGTTTGAAGACGACCTTCAAGAATTCCCGTGAAAGCTCCTCCTCCTCGGCAAGAGTGATCGCCCCCGAAGGGAGGGGCGCCGAGAACACGAACAAAAACAGTAGGGCCGTCGATAAACATATTGATTTTTTTAGCGTTGCCATTAAAATGAAATCCTTGTTTCCAATTATGGAGTTTTGCGCGTAAACGCGATTTGGTTCCGATGGTCAAGCATATCCGAAAAGTAAGGTAGATCAATCGTTTTGGCGGGTCAATCCAATATTCTTTTCAAACTAAATCTTTTGTGTTAGGGTCTTTAGCATTATGGCACATATTATCTGCATAGCCAACCAAAAAGGGGGAGTCGGCAAGACGACCACGGCGGTAAACATATCCGCGGCGCTGGCGGTATCCGGAAAGAGAACGCTTCTGATCGATTGCGACCCGCAAGGCAACGCCACCACCGGAGTGGGAATTGACAAAACCGCTCTATCCAAAACATTGTATCATGGATTGATCGGTGCGGAACCGGCGGCCGGTTTGATTGTGGACAGCGAGATCGAGATGCTCAAAGTGATCCCGTCGAGGATCGAGTTGATTGGCTTCGAGGTGGAAATGATGGCCGAATCCGGCAGGGAAAGGGCTCTTGCGCGGCTTGTCTCGGAAATCGAAAACGGTTTCGACTATGTCGTGTTCGATTGCCCTCCGTCGTTGAGCCTTTTGACGGTGAACGCCATGACGGCCGCACATTCTCTTTTGATTCCGCTCCAGTGCGAATTCTACGCCTTGGAAGGACTGGGGCAGCTTCTTCAAACCATTAAAAGAGTCAGGCAAAGCCTGAATCCCGAACTTGCCATAGAGGGCATACTCCTCACGATGTTCGACAAGAGAACCAATCTTTCCCATCAAGTTGCCCGTGATGCCGAACAATATTTCGACAGCCTGGTCTACGAGACGAAAATCCCCCGAACCATAAAATTGGGCGAAGCCCCCAGCTTCGGAAAACCCATACTTCTTTACGACGCCGCGTCGGTCGGAGCGCTCAGTTACATCAATTTGGCCAAGGAAATTCTGAATTCCTCGAACAAAAACAGGTATGCCGATCGTACTGCAGTATCCGGCGAGACTGCCAGATGACAAAGGGGCGCAAGGAAAAGGATGAAAAACGACGCGGGCAATGACGCCGGAGGAAGAAAGTTGAAAAAATTGGCCTTGGGAAGGGGGCTCGAAGCGCTTTTACCGGGAATCGAAGCCTTGGACAACAGCCCCAGCGAATACTTCATGTGCGACTTGGAATTGATTCGGCCCAACAGGTTTCAGCCTCGGGTGAAATTTTCCGAGAAGGAGCTGGAAGCCCTGACCGAGTCGGTGAAGGAGAAAGGGATCATACAGCCTTTGCTGGTGAGAAAGGACGAGCACGGTTACGAACTGATCGCCGGAGAAAGGCGTCTTCGGGCAGCCAAACGGGCTGGGCTCGCTCAAGTCCCGGCTATCGTAAAGGAAATTTCCGATTCCCAGCTTCTGGAACTGTCTATCGTTGAAAATATTCAGAGGGAAGACTTGAACCCGATGGAGGAGGCGGAGGCATATCTTCGCCTGACGGAGGAATTCGGACTGACCCAGGAGCAGGTGGCGTCGCGCGTCGGAAAAAGCCGCTCGACAGTGGCCAATTTTATGAGGCTGATCAATTTGCCCGATGAAATAAAGGACAGCATCATGGACTGCGCAATTTCCATGGGGCATGCCAGGGCGATTCTAGGAGCGGAAAAAACGGCGCAGCAGCGAGCGGTATGGCGACAAGTCGTATCCAAATGCCTATCGGTCAGACAGACCGAAGCTATAGTCAAATCCCTCCAGGAAGAAAAGGAGGAACGCGCGCCCAAGGAACCTACCTCCGAGGAAATATATTTTTCGGGGGTGGCGGAGGATTTGTCCCGGCGTTACGGGACCCGGGTTCGAATCGAACGAAAGGGCAAAAAGGGGAAATTGGAAATAGAGTTTTACGGCAACGACGACCTTGATCGTCTGTTGAGAATATTAAACGGCGAGAAGGTGGAAACGCCCTTTTAAGAAGGGGAACAAAGGACCGATGTCGGCGGTCTGCGGCGGGACGATCGAAACGGCCCGAATGGTATTAACCATTTATGGCTTTACACATCATCATCGATGGCTACAACTTCATTCGTCAGTCCGAAACTTTCAGCGGCTTGGACCAAGTGGACATGCAGACGGGGCGCGAAGCTCTCGTCGAATCGCTCGCGGCATACAAACGTTTGAAGGGGCATCGGATCACGGTTGTTTTCGATGGAATCCACGCCCCGGTATTTTCTCTCCAAAAGGACCGCGTCAAAGGAATCGACATTCGATTCTCCAGGACAGGAGAATCGGCCGACGCGGTTATCAAGCGCATGGCCCGGAGGCTTCGGGAGAAAGCCCTCGTAGTGACCTCGGACCGGGACGTAGCCGATTTCGCCACCGCAGAAGGAGCGGTATCGGTCAGTTCTCCGGAATTCGAGGAAAAACTGGCGTTGGCGTCCTACTTTGACGAAAAGGGGACGGAGGACGTGGGCGAGGATGTCGGCTGGGAGCCGACCACCAAAAAGAAAGGTCCCCGGAGGCGGCTTTCCAAAAGCGCCCGGCGAAAAAAAATCAAAATGCGAAAACTTTAGCTTTCAATTCTCCGCAAACCTGTATAATTATGTTTTTTTGTTTTTAGCCTGTCGGACCCGAAAGGATAAACGAAAAAATTCGGAAAAACAATTAGTCGAGACTTTAAGAAAAACATATGACCTAAAAAACGACAAAAAGGAAAAACGAAATGTGCGAGGCAAACGCTTATTTAATCAATGGAGAAGAAACAGAGTTGATCATGGAAGCCGTCGATGTGATCGAGCCTGAGAACGGAGGCTTGAAACTCACCAGTATTTTCGGAGAACAAAAATTCATCGACGGTCAAATCCATTCCTTGTCCTTGGTTGACCACAAAGTATACCTGAAGCAAACGGAAAGCTGAAGTTCCGCCGATTCAACCAATCCGAATGAAAATTATCGTTGCGAAAACCGCCGGTTTCTGCATGGGGGTGAGGCGTGCGGTCGAAATGGTGTTGGACGCCGACAAGAAAAACGGCGGCCCGATATTTACCTACGGTCCGCTGATACACAATCCTCAAGTCTTGAAAATCCTCAAAGAGAAAGGCGTCCGGGTTCTATACGAAATCCCCGAGCGCGGTTCGGGGACCGTTCTGATCCGGGCGCACGGCGTCCCCCCAGAGATCGGAAAGCGGTTGGAGAACGCCGGATTCAGAGTGATCGACGCCACCTGCCCCCGTGTCATTAAAGTCCAAACGATCATTAAGAAGCACGCGGCCAAGGGATACGCCTCCATTATTGTCGGAGACCATGACCATCCGGAAGTGGTCGGACTGAAAGGATACGCGGAGGGAAAAGGGGCGGTGGTCGGCAAGATGGAGCAATTGGAAACGCTCCCCGTTTTCGAAAAAGCCATTATAGTCGCCCAGACTACGCAGAACACGCGGTTTTACGAAGACGTCAAATCGTGGTTCGGGAAAAATCGCCCTCACTACCTTATATTCGACACCATATGCGATTCTACCGGAAAGCGCCAGGACGAGGTCGCAAGGTTGTCGCGAAAAGTCGATGCCGTTGTCGTGGTGGGAGGCTATTCGAGCGGGAACACGCAGCGGCTTTTCGAGATCGCGAAGAAATCGGGAAAGCCGGCGTTCCACGTGGAGTCCGAATCGGAACTCGATTTGTCGGGTTTGGCCGGATGCAAATCGGTCGGGCTCACGGCGGGCGCGTCGACTCCCAATTGGGCGTTAAGGGGAGTGTATCGAACTCTGGAAACCATTCCGTTGAAGTTCGGGCGGCAATTTTCAAAAACCGTACTCGCAGTTCAGACCTTGCTTCTTTTTTCGAACGTTTACCTGGCGCTGGGGGCAGGCTTTTTGTCCTTCGGCTGCACTAAGCTCCAGGGAATCGACGGATTCTTTCCCCATGGATTGGTTGCTTTCTTCTACGTGCAGTCGATGCACATTTTCAATAACCTGACCGGACGACGGGCCGACCGCTACAACAATCCCGAAAAGGCCCTTTTCTATGATCGCAATAGGCACCTGCTGTTGATTTTGGCTTGCGTCTCCGGATTGGCGGGCATGATAACCGCCTATGTCTCGGGCTCCGCCGTGTTCTCGCTTTTCCTGCTCATGAGCGTAACCGGAGCTTTGTATAACGTAAGGCTCGTTCCCGCGGATTTTCTGAAGACGAAAACGGCAAGACTTAAGGATATCCCCGCGTCCAAGACTTTCCTGATAGCTCTTGCATGGGGAATCGCGACTTCGTTTTTTGCTCCGTTGTCGGTTTTCGGAAAAATCACGGTTCCTTCGGTCCTGGTTTTTGTATGGTCCGCAGGACTCGTGTTCGTCCGCACTGCTTTCTTCGACATTTTGGACATGCACGGGGATCGAATGGTCGGAAGGGAAACGCTTCCTATAGTGTTCGGGGAAAAATGGACCTCCTTTGTGCTGAAAACGGTGGCGGGCTTTCTTTGCCTTCTCGTTTTTTTTGCGAGTCTTTTCAATGTTTTCACTGCGCTAGGGTATTTTTTGACCGCTTGTCCGCTTCTTTTGTTCGTCATTGTGGTTCTGTACGAAAAGGGGCGCCTAATGCCCAGCCTTCGTTTGGAACTACTGGTGGAAACCAACTTTCTTCTTGCGGGAATGATCGCGATCGCGGTGGTCGGTCTTTTCTAAACAAGAAAAAATCTTATCATTTAGCTGTTTCGATTTGGGGCGGACTATCTTTTCTCGAATAATTAAAGACACGGAGGAAAATTCATGGAGATTTTGATCCTTTACTATTCAAAGGGGGGCAATACGCGAAAGTTGGCGGAGGCCATCGCGGAAGGCGTCAATCAGGTAGAAGGCGTAAACGCCAATTTAAAGAACACCGATGAAGTTGCCAAAGACGACTTTGTCGCCTGTTCGGGGATAATCGCTGGCTCCCCGGTTTATTTCGGAACCATGGCGGCGCAATTGAAAAAGGTTTTCGACGAATTCGTGGGTGTCAGGAAAAAGATGGAAAACAAGGTCGGAGCGGCGTTCACTACAAGCGGCGACCCCACAGGCGGCAAGGAAACCACCATGATGTCCATCATTCACGCCCTTTTGATTTATGGAATGGTAATCGTCGGCGATCCCATGTCCGCCACCGGCCATTACGGAGTCGGTTGCGTGGGAGCCCCCGAAAACCAGTACAAGGAAAACGGACGGAAACTCGGCGAGCGCGTGGCGACGCTGGCAAAGAAAATCGGCTGAAACGAAACGATGCTGAAAAATTCGACTCGGCTTGAAAAAAGTTTTGTAACAAGAACATCGCTCGCCTTACTTGCGCCGATCGGATTTTTCAGCATTCTTTTCGCGGCGACTTTCCTTTTTTTTCAGTACCGGAATTTAAAAAGCGAACTGGTTCTAAAGGGAAAACGATACGCCGGAATTTATTCTGCTGTTCTGTCTCGTTTTCCATCCCAATCCAACGAGGAGGCCATCGAAAACTTGATGGAAATCGCCTCCATGGACAATGAAATAGCGGGAATTTCCTTCGAGGCCGAAAAACGGGCCTACTATCTTCCGAATGAAAAATTCGCGGCCACGAGGAAAATGGTTGTGGTGGAAAGTCCGATCATAGACCGGACGACCGGCCGATTGATCGGAACGATCAGTATTTATTTGAACCTTTCCGAAATAAAGTCGAAAACGCTAAAAAACTCTCTTTTCATCTTCCTCGGCATTCTTTTCCTGATTCTGATGCTCCTGCTGATCGACCGCTATCGATTGACGAAACTTGTCGTCGAACGCGTAAACGATTTGTCGGAATTCGTGCTGGATAATATCGGATTCGAGGAGCGACGGAAACTTGCGATTTCAGGAAACGACGAAATCGCGCGATTGGGGGGAGTGATCGATGCTTTCGCGGAAAAAGCCTACGGACGGGTATCCATGTTGAGCGATGCTGTCGATGAAAAAAACGAGATGCTGGCCTTGGCCCAAGCCGAATTGAAGCGCCAGACCCGCATCGACGATCTGACCGGATTGTGCAATCGAATGGAATTCGACAAGCAAATCGGCAACGAATGGTTTAGAATGCAGAGGGCCGGACGTCCGATTTCTCTTATCTTGTGCGATATCGACGAATACGAAAGACTGAATGATCGTTTCGACCCGGCGGCATGCGACGATTGCCTGAAAGAGGTCGCGGCAATTGTCGAAAGAAGCTGCAGACGCTCGGCCGACTTGCCTGCCAGGTTCGGTGAAAAGACCTTTGCCGCTTTGCTCCCGGAAACGGATTCCAAAGGCGCTCGCATCGTAGCCGAATCGATTCGGGCCGAAGTGGAGAAGGCGGCTATTTCCCGCGAAAAAGCCGCTGGCGGCGACGAAAGAGTGACTCTCAGTTTCGGGATCGGCACGATGATTCCTGGCGCAGGAACCGAGCACAATTATTTGGTGGCCTTGGCCGACTCGGCACTGTTCGAAAGCAAAGAGAATGGGGGCGGACGGATAACGGCGAACCTGGCGGACGGGAGGAACGGTTAGGGCTTTCGATTACCTAACGCCCCAAACATAAAATTCAGTCATAGCCTTGTAACCAACGCCTGCGGCACCGTCCTGAAGATAGAGCGTCCATGCGTAGAGCGTGTCGTACACGCTGGTCGTGGAGGACCAATAGAACGGCCGAACGTTTTCGAACGGATGGTGTTTGGGAAGGGCTGGGGAGTGGCGGCCGAGATCGACCAAACTCTCCAATTCCCGTATGTTCGGAAGACGCCAGTTGTTTCTGCCCGACAATTTTTGGGAGTTCAAGCTGTCGATTGTCTTTAAAGCTTCGGACCAATTTACCGTTCCGTTTCCCAAATCGGCGTTTCTAGTCCAGGAAAGTCCGGTAAGGCGGTCTATAATTTCCTCTTGGCGTTCAATAAACCGGGGTTTCGGCCATGGAATTCCCTGCTGCAAATCGCCGTCTTGACATGTCGAACCGCATGGAACCAACTTGCCGAAACCGTCGAAGCACGATGTTTGTCCTGTCGCGACGATGGCGTCGCTTCGAATCTCCTCGCTTCGGACCGGCCATACCATGTAAGAGCCGTGCTTCATTCCGCGCTGGACCCTCGCCCCTCCGAAATGGACGTACCAAGCCTGTTTAGGAAATCGCGAGCATGTGGTCGAGGTCCAATAGTAGCCCGAAAAAACGTTCTCGAACAGGTGACCGTCATCCAAAGCCGGATTGATCTTCGTATGGGAGACGAGACTGAACAGCTCGCGCCGATTCGGCAGACGCCAATCGGAATGACCGGAATAAACCTCGTCGTTCATATTTCGGATAAAGTCGAAGGCCTCGTCCCAAGGCAGAGGAAACTCCGTGACCGAAGCGTCCCTTGTCCATTCAAGACCGGTAAGCGCATCGAGAACCATGTTCTCGCGCGATCGAAACCGGCCCCTTTCTATCATCTCTTCGGCCTTGCAACACTCGCCGTCCTGACCGGAACCTTCGCACGGGATTGCCTCGCCGTTTGGGCCGTAACAGAGTTTCTGGCCTGTAGACAGGAACATGTCTCAACTGCCCTTCGAACCGTCAACAGCCCCTTGCAGGCGCGTGACTGCAAAGCGGCTCCTCCGCCATGTAGTCGCCCGTCGCCTCGTAGGCCCTCGCCCTGCAACCTCCGCAAACTCTTTTATATTCGCACGCCCCGCATTTTCCCTTCAGTTCGTCGTAGTTGCGCAACTCGTTGAACACTTTGGAATTTTTCCATATGTCCGCGAAAGACTCCTTGGTTACGTCGCCGCAGTTCACGTTCAAAAATCCGCAGGGTTGGACCACGCCTTGGTGGGAAATGAAGCAAAAACCGGTGCCGCCCAGGCACCCTCTGGTGACGGCGTCCAAGCCGTGACTTTCGAAAGAGACCTTTTTTCCTTCCTCCCTGGCGCGCTGCCGGAGAATCCGATAATAGTGGGGAGCGCAGGTGGCTTTCAATTGGAGCGGCGTTTTGTCCCGCTGGTCGTAGAACCAGTTGAGGGTCTCCTCGTACTCCTTGGCGGTGATTTCCTGCTCTATGATATATTTGCCCCTCCCCGTCGGGACCAGCAAAAATATGTGATGCGCCACCGCGCCCAGATCGACCGCCAATTGCTGTATTTTCGGAATTTGTTCCAGATTGGCCTTGGTGATGGTGGTGTTGATCTGGAATTCGATTCCCGCTCTTTTCGCGTGTTCTATCCCCCGAAGAGCGCCGTCGAAAGCGCCTTCCACTCCTCGGAATTTGTCGTGGATCTCCTTGGAGGCGCCGTCCAGGCTGATGCTGATCCTTTTAATGCCTGCGAACGCGAGTTTTCCGGCGATCTCTTCCGTGATCAGCGTGCCGTTGGGGGCCATGACCATTCTCAAGCCTTTGCCGTCGCCGTATTTGGCCACTTCGAATATATCGGTCCGCATCAAGGGTTCTCCCCCCGTCAAGATAACAATGGGAGTTCCCAGTTCGGCGATTTGGTCCAGAAGCCTGCGCGCCGCGACAGTGTCGAGTTCCCCCGTGTAGGGTCCCAGGGTGGCCGCAGCTCGGCAATGTACGCAGTTCAAATTGCAGTTTCGGGTGATTTCCCAAGCGACAAGGCGCAGTTGCGGATATCCGGGATTTTCCTGCCCCGGCTTGCTATGGCGGCCCGGATGTCCTTTTCCGGCATGGGAGTGGGGATATGTCGGTTTCATAATCCTTCCCGTTTCGTTTTTTCTCTGTTCGTTTGATTGATCGCGTTCGAATCGCGGTTTTCGCGGTTCCTTCAGCCGTTCAATATTTCCGCCGCTTCCATGGCGAAATAGGTGAGTATGATATCCGCGCCCGCTCGTTTGATGCTTGTCAGGGTTTCCATCATCACCTTCTTGCCGTCCACCCAGCCCAGCTTGTCCGCCGCCATGATCATGGCGAATTCGCCGCTGACGTTGTACGCAGCTACGGGCAAATCGATTTCGGACCTGACGCGGTAGATGATATCCAAATACGGGAGCGCGGGTTTGACCATGATAATGTCCGCGCCTTCTTCCACGTCCATGGTGACTTCCCGGATCGCCTCGTCGCTGTTTGCCGGATCCATCTGGTAGGTCCGTCGGTCCCCGAACTGCGGCGCGCTGTGGGCGGCGGCCCGGAACGGTCCGTAATAGGAGGAACAGTATTTCGCCGCGTAGGACATGATCGGAACATGGCTCATTCCGTTTTCGTCCAACGCCCCTCGAATTTCGGCGACCCGACCGTCCATCATGTCCGACGGAGCCACCATGTCAGCGCCGGCCTTGGCATGGGACAGGGCGGTTCTGGCCAGCAAGTCCAACGTGGAGTCGTTGTCGATCGTCTGTCCCTCCACCATTCCGCAATGACCATGGTCGGTGTACTGGCACAGGCATACGTCGGTTATCACGGCAAGTTCGGGAATTTTGTTCTTGAGTTGTTTCACCGCCCTTTGGACAATCCCGTTTTCCGCGTAGGCGCCTGTACCAAGCTCGTCCTTCTTGTCAGGCACTCCGAACAGCATTACTGCGGGAATTCCAAGGTCGTAAGCTTGCTTGGCGATCTTGACCAGATTGTCAATGGAAAGTTGAAAATGCCCCGGCATGGATTCGATAGGATTTTGTACGTTCTTGCCGTTAATGGCGAAAAGCGGAAGGATAAGATCGTCGACAGTCAAGGTCGTCTCTCGGATCATTCTTCTGAACGCTTCGTTCTGTCGCAGTCTTCTTGGACGATAGTCTGGAAACAACATGGAACGCTCCTTTTATATATTAAGAAATTTCCTCGTCGGTTAGATAGCAGGCCGGATCGGGCGCCCAAACGTCGCCGTGGACAGCCTCCGCGCGAACCCTGAAATTGCCTCCGCAAATGTCGAGCCATCGGCAAGTCGCGCATCTCCCTTTGACATGCAGCTTTTTGTCCTTGAGTTTGCCGAGAAGCGGTTCGGAGGTATCCGACCATATCTCGGAAAAGGGTCTGTTTCTGACATTGCCGAAACTGTGGTGGCGCCAGAACTGGTCGGCGTGTACTTCGCCGTCCCAACTGACGCATCCGATGCCCCTTCCGGAGTTGTTGCCCTCGTTCATCCTCAGCAACTCCAAAACCTCCTTCGCCCGCTCGGGATTTTCCTTGAGCAACCGCAAATAGAGGTAGGGGCCGTCGGCGTGGTTGTCCACGGTCAGGACTTCCTTCATCTTCCCCTTTTCGTGAAGCATCCTTGTTCGGTCGATGATCAGGTCCACCGCTTTTCGGGTCTCCTCGTGGGACAAATCGTCCTTTACCAGTTCGGAACCCCTGCCCGCGTAAACCAAATGGTAAAAGCACACCCTTGGGATGTCCATTGTTTCCAAGAGGTCGAATATGCTCGGAATTTCGTCCACGTTGAACTTGTTGACCGTGAACCGCAAACCCACTTTGATTCCTGCATCCTGGCAATTCTTAATCCCCTCCAAGGCGGCTTTGAACGCTCCTTTCACGCCCCGGAACCGGTCGTTGACCTCCTCCATGCCGTCCAAGCTGATTCCCACGTAGGAAAGACCGATTTCCTTGAGGATTTTCGCCTTTATAGCCGTAATGAGCGTGCCGTTGGTGGAAATGACCGCTCGCATGCCTTTCTTGACGGCGTATTCGGCCAGCTCGGGAAGGTCTTTACGAACCAGGGGCTCGCCGCCGGAAAAAAGCATGACGGGACTGCCGAAAGCCGCAAGGTCGTCGATGAGTTTCTTTCCCTCCTCCGTGTCAAGCTCGTTTTCAAAAGGGATATCCTTCGCGTGCGCGTAGCAATGCACGCATTTGAGGTTGCAGCGGCGCGTGACGTTCCAAACCACTACCGGCTTTTTGTCCTTGGAAAACTGGAGCAAATGCGACGGCAGTTCGGAAGAATGGCGTCCATATCTGAGCGCGTCGGAGGGTTCTACCGTTCCGCAATATAGTTTCGAGATTCCGATCATTTTCAAACCCTTGTTTTTGATGTGTATGTTATTGCGATTTGTTAAAAGGCGGTCCGAGTCGGTTGTCGCAAAATTTTCAAGCCCGGCCGGATTCCCGGCCGGGCTTTGATTTCGATAAGATCGATATGGCTGGCACGACTTGGACTCTTTTCCAGCGAGCCGCGCCTACATTCGGCCATTCATGCTCAGTTCGTTCTTTATCAGGTCGCTCAAATACTTTTCAGGGTCGAGCAGGGCCTGTTGCGTGATAAAAAAACGATTCCGCCCCGTTTTGTCCCGAACCAGTTTCAACCCCAGCTCGAAATCCTTGGAAAGTTGCTTGAAGAAATCGTCGACTCCCACGGACGAGGTCGTAAACTGCTCTATAATAAAATCGATGGCGTCTTCCTCCAGTACGATGTTGATATCGTGGTTTTTGAAGAAAAAAAGCTCGATCTTCTTGATTTCGTCGTAATAAGATTTTATCCGGCGAATGACGCTTCCCACGTCTATGACGTTACTGGCGTAAAAGTTGGCGACCACGTCTATTCTGGAGGGAGTCAGCGTCAGGCCGTACTTCTCGGAAAAAAGTTTCTTGTTTTCCCGCACGTACTGTTTGATGTAATCCTTTTCGGCCTCGACGAGACGCTCGAAATTTTCTTCGGCTTTTTCGTCCGTGCTCTCGACGATCCGTTTCAGCGCCGCGTCGGGCTTTTTTACCACGCCTTCGGTTATCGCGAACTTTTTTATGTCGGAAGACGGCAAAACCTTCTCGAAAAAAAGCAACTTGCGTTCGATCGCGCTGACGAGCCCCCTTGCTCCCGTATTCTCGTCGTATGCTTCCTTGGCCAAAACCTCCAATGCCTTGTCCTCGAACTTGATGTCGATGCCGTAAGCCGCGAAGTCGAGTTTCTTCCCCAAGACGATGGGATTGTTGGGACCTTTAAGTATGTCGAACAAATCGGCGCGGGCGAGCCTTTCGAACACCGCCCTCACGGGAAGTCTTCCTACGAACTCCGATTCGAACCCGTATTTCATCAAATCTTCCGATTTGACGAACTGCAGAATCTCCGCGTCTTCGTCCGTGTTCTTTATCTTCGCTCCGAAGCCGATCCCCCTGTCGACGATTCTTTTGCGAACGATTTCCGTCAGTTCCGAAAAAGCGCCGGACATGATAAAAAGAATGTTTTTGGTGTTGATCGACCGTTTGTCGCGCTGTCCAGTCTTTCGAAACCTCTCTATTTCCTGAATCATGGAAATGGGATCGTGCGGAACCTTCAGTTCCACGTCGGTTTCTTCCATAGGCTTGAGCAATGCTCTCTGCACTCCCGTCCTGGATACGTCGGCCCCGATCAGGTTGTGGCTGGAGGCGATCTTGTCGATTTCATCGATGTAGACGATTCCGTATTGGGCGCGCTCGATGTCGCCGTCGGCCTCCCGAACCAAGTCGCGCACCAAATCCTCCACGTCGCCGCCAACGTAACCGGTTTCGCTGAACTTGGTCGCGTCGCCTTTGACAAAAGGAACCCCTATTTTTTGGGCGATGAGTTTGACCATGTATGTCTTTCCCACGCCCGTGGGCCCGATCATCAGAACGTTGTTCTTGATGCCGCCCACCATGCCCGCATGGTCGTCGGCAATACGGCGCATCATTTTTATGCGGTTGAAATGGGTGCAAATTTTCGTCGCCAGAATCGCTTTGGCGCTTTCCTGCTTCACCATGAATTGATCCAAGTAAGCCACCAATTCTTCCGGCTTAAGATCGAAATTGATATCGCTCTCCTTGGGAGGACGATCGACGGATTTTTCAAGGGACAATTCCTTGGGCAAACTCATGGGTGATATGACTTTTACGTTGCCGCCAAATTTCTTGCTCAAAAACTCGCTTATTTCTTTTTCCAATTCCTTTGGATTGGGTATTTTCTCGTGTGTGTTTTTCATAATCCTCGATAATAATCACACCCCTTAAGATTGCAAGAATTCCTTTTGATTTCAAGAGGTTCCTGATCGGAGGGAAGAACTGCTCGACTATCCGGAAAACGACTGCGGATTTTCCAAAGGTTTGGATAATGAAACGGGAGCGCAACGTCACTTCGCATGGGCAAGGGTGGAAAGCGATTTGGTTTGTTGGTACGCCCGGCTGGATTCGAACCAGCGATCTTCAGCTCCGGAGGCTGACGC
>CAZNTU010000074.1:0-24809 GCA_964575975.1 uncultured Desulfobacteraceae bacterium | reverse complement strand
GAAAAAATATACGTCGTAAAAAAGCGGGTATGAATGACCCAGGTTGTCGAAGCCGATGTCTAATCGTGAAAAGATGCCGAACGATGTCGCCAGGGACGTTCCGAATGAAATATCCGCCGGAGGTTGCGGAAAAGTCGTGATGGGACGCCGGGGGCTGGGGAAAACCGGGGGGGCGTTCTGAAGCGTTTCCGACAAAATCGTTGACAACTAAGGTATAAAAATTTGAATATATTGGAGCCTCTTCGATAAGACCGATTCGAAAAACATCACCGACTCGATTCGAATCTCCCAGTGGACGGAAAGAGACGCGAAATGGAAAGAAAAATTTGAAAATGCCCGAACCCATCGTAAAATCAAGTGCCGACCATCAATATTGCCGACAAAGGACATTGGCCAGATCGGCCTATTGCTCCGGCATCGGCGTCCATTCGGGAAGACACGCCCGCTTGAGCATCCACCCGGCTCCTCCCAACCACGGAATCAAATTCAAAAGAACCGACATACCGGAAAGCCCTGTCATCCCCGCCATTTTCAGCCGGGTGGTGGATACGAGCCTTGCGACGGTCATCGGACAGGACGGCTGCATCGTGTCGACGATCGAGCACTTGATGGCCGCATTTTCCGGCTTTGCGATCGACAATGCATTGGTGGAAATCGATTCCTACGAGCTTCCGATTCTGGACGGAAGCGCCGGTCCTCTAACCCGTCTGATAAGAAAAGCAGGCGTCGTGGAGCAGGATTCTCCACGCTTCTATTTCATCGTCACGGACCCCATCGTACTGGAGGAAAACGGAAAATCGGCGGCCGTTTACCCCGATTCCCAACGAAAGATAAACTACACCATCTCTTTCAAACATCCGCTGGTGAATCGCCAATCATTCTCCATAAGAGTAACGCCGGAAGAATTCGAAAGCGAAATCGCCCCCGCCAGGACGTTCGGGTTTCTTCACGAGATCGAACATTTGAAAAGATTCGGGCTCGCACGGGGCGGTTCGCTCGAGAACGCGGTGGTCCTGGACGGCGAAACGATCTTGAATCCCGGCGGACTGCGGTTTCCCGACGAATTCGTCCGCCACAAGATTCTGGATTGCATAGGCGACTTTTCCCTCCTTGGCATTCCCATCCTTGGGAGCATCGAAATTCATAAATCGGGTCATGAATTCAACCATGAATTCATAAAAAAATTTCTCTCGCAAAAAAGCTCTTGGGAAACACGGCCGCTGCTCGAAAATTCTCTCGCATGCGAAAATTCAGCCTCGAAATCCCTTGTCATTTAACGTGCTTTTGTTTATTAAGTAGTGTTTCGTTCGTGGATTCGACTTATTGTAACGGCTTTGAAACAAAACCGTTTTTTTCATTGGGAACATTGATACATGCCGCCTCCAAGCCAGAGGATTTTCCAGACGACTTACCGCCGAAGCATCGTCGTGTTCGCGTTGTTGTTTTGCCTGATGCTTTTTGCCCCGGTATCCGTGTTTTCCCAGGAGGCTCGACTGACCAATATGGTGGTGACCAACACCCGCGACGATCTTTTGTTGTTCATGAAAGTGGAGGGCGCTTTCACCGAAAATATGAAAAGAGCGATTCTAAGCGGAGTCCCCGCGACTTTCCATTTCATCGTCAAGCTCGAAAGGACTCGGCACTTTTGGATGAACCGGGAAATAGCCATGAAGGAGATTTCCCATACGATAACATACAATCCCTTGAAGAAGGAATTTACTGTCAAACGCTCGTGGGAAAAAGACCCGATTATTATCGACACGCTGGTCGAGGCGGAAAAATTGATGACCGACATCGACAGCTTCAAAATTGCGTCGCTCGACGAACTAGAAAAGGGCGTGCGGTACAAGGTTCGAGCCAAGGCGGAGTTGGACAAGATTAGGCTTCCTTTTTATCTCGATTATGTCTTGTTTTTCGCCTCTCTTTGGGATTTTGAAACCGATTGGCATACAATCGATTTTTATTTGTAACTTTCAAAAATGACAAGCGATCATATATTGAACCCGGAAATTTCCCGACTCGCGGAGCAGGACAAAAAACGCCGAAAACGCGAAATTTCTCTCATATTCCTCATTCTGGGGCTTGTTGCAATCCTCACTTTCGTTGAAAACCGGCTGATCAGATTCGGGGCGGATTTTCCGGTTTCCAACACCATCCTGATGTTCGTTTTGATCAACATCAATCTTTTGTTGCTGATTTTGCTGATCTATCTGGTTTTTCGCAATCTCGTGAAAATGTTGTACGACCGAAAGCGGAAATTGGCCGGGGCCAAGCTCAGAACCAGGCTTGTGGCTTCCTTCGTGGCACTTACCCTTCTTCCGACCACTATATTGTTCTTTTTTTCCATCAATTTCATCACCAACAGCATCGAGTTCTGGTTCAACGCCCCGGTGGAACAGGCTCTGGAAAATTCCCTGAAAGTCGGACGCCTGCTCTACACGCACCTGGAGGAAAACAACCGTTTTTTCATGGAGCGAATCTCCTATCAGATCGAAACCAAGAAGCTTCTCGAGCCGGAAAATATGGAAGAGCTTTCGAACTACATCCAAGTAGTGCAACGCGCGTTCAATCTCCACGCCGTCGAGATTTACGCGACCAATTCGGACAGGATCGCGTTCGCCGTGGATTCCGAAGCCAGAGAAAAGACGCCCGGTCTCGTTTCGATGAACAACCTGAAAAAACAGCCGGCAGCTGAAAATATCAGAAGCATATCGGAGGAAATAGGAGGGGGCGAGCTTTTCAGGACGATCGGTTCGGCCCCTTTCGACGCTCCGCGCGACAAAGCCGAGGCTTTTCTGGTCTTAAGCGTGCTTATACCCCCTGCTTTGGCCGGGGACTTGCAAAGCATCTCCGACGGCTTTCAGGAGTATCAGCAAATCAAATTGCTAAAAAGACCGGTCCAGGTCACCTATTATATCACCCTTTCCATTGTGGCCTTGCTGGTCGTGTTTTGCGCGGTCTGGTTCGGGCTGTACTTGGCCAAAACCATCAGCATTCCCATCATGGGTCTTGCCGAGGGAACGAAGCGAGTGGCAGGCGGGGATTTGGACGTGGAAATCGACATGGTCGCCGACGACGAAATCGGAGCGTTGGTGGATTCCTTCAACAGGATGACCAAGGATTTGCGAATCGGCAGGGAGCAACTGGAATTGTCCGCGAAGATGCTGAGGGACAGAAACGAGGAGATCGAAAAGCGCCGCAGGTTCATGGAGATCGTTTTGAAAAATGTCTCCGCCGGCGTCATAACGACCGATGCCGGAGGGACGATCACGTCGATAAACAAGTCTGCGGAAAAAATGCTCCATATCGATGCCGAAGAGCTTTTGAACAGAAGTTTCAAGAGACTGCTCAAAGGGCGGGACATGAACATCGCCAAGCAAATTCTCGAGGATTTGAGCGCCTCCAGAAGCAACAAAGTGGAATCCACTCTTAGGATAGCGATCGACGGCAAACCGAAAACCTTCTTGGTGAACATCAACGCGTTGAACGACGAAGCCGCGAGCCGGATAGGCTACGTGATGGTTTTCGACGATCTTACCGAACTGGAGAGGGCCCAGCGCATGGCGGCGTGGCGGGAGGTGGCCCGAAGAATCGCCCACGAGGTGAAAAATCCTTTGACGCCTATCACCCTTTCGGCCCAGAGGCTTCGAAGAAAATATCCAGAGCAGCTCGGAAACCCCGTGTTCGAGGAATGCACGAGGCTGATCATCGAGCAGGCCACCCAGATTCGCAACTTGGTGAACGAGTTTTCCTCGTTCGCCAAATTTCCGACGTCCAATCCAAAGCCGACCCGACTGGCCCCGATCATAGAGGAAACGCTTGCGCTTTACAAGGACGGCTACGAAAACGTCGAATTCGTCTCGAAAATCGAAGAAGACCTTCCGATTCTAAACCTCGACGCCCAGCACATGAAACAGGCCTTGATCAATCTCGTCGACAACGCGATCTCGGCCATTCGGGAAAACGGTCACATTTGGGTTTCCGCAAGCCACAACCCTTCGGCCAAGCGCGTTCGAATAGAGGTGGCCGACGACGGCGCGGGAATTTCCGACCTTTTCAAGGCCCGGCTTTTCGAACCTAATTTTTCGACCAAGAAGTCCGGCATGGGCTTGGGATTGACGATCGTCAGTTCCATAGTCGCCGATCACAACGGAGTCGTCGGCGTACGGAACAATTCGCCCTGCGGGGCCAAATTCGTTATCGAACTGCCTGTCGAGGCCGCTTAAACCTTTACGGAGAAAATCATCATGTTTCCATCGATATTGATTGTCGACGACGAACCTTCCATACTTCAATCCTTGGGCGGCCTTTTGTCCGACGAAGGGTTCGAGATAATCACCGCTCAAAACGGCTACGAAGCGATGAAAATCGTGGAGGAGGAATCGCCGGATCTAGTACTTTTGGATATCTGGATGTCTGGAATCGACGGCATCGAAACCTTGAAGCAAATTAAAAAGGACAACCCCAACATCCAGGTGATTATCGTCACAGGACACGGCACTATCGAAACCGCCGTGCAAGCCACAAAGCTAGGAGCCTTCGACTTGTTCGAAAAACCGCTTTCCATAGACAAAGTCATTCTGGGAATCAACAACGCCTTGAATTTCAGACGCCTGGAGGAGGAAAACAAGTACCTTCGAAGGAAAACCATTGAAAAGCACGCGATTACCGGTAACAGTCCGCCGGTGCGGGAACTGAAAAAGCAAATAGTCGCGGTCGCGCCTTCGGATACATGGATTTTGATCACCGGAGAAAACGGCTCGGGCAAGGAGCTGGTGGCAAGAAACATACACCAGCTCAGCACGCGCGCGGAACGCCCCCTCATCGACGTCAGTTGCGCCGTTATTCCCGAAGAACACATAGAAAGCGAGCTTTTCGGGCATGAAAAGGACGCCTTTTCCGGCGTCAAGTCCAAAAAGCGGGGAAAATTCGAATTGGCCCACCAAGGAACCCTTTTTCTGGACGAAATAGGCGACATGAACCTGAAGACGCAAGCAAAAATCCTCCGGGTGCTTCAGGAAAAACAATTCCAGAGACTTGGCTCGGAACGGATCATCGCGGTGGATGTCCGCGTGATCGCCGCGACAAACAAAAATTTGGAGGAGGAAATCGAGAAAGGCAATTTCCGCGAGGAACTCTATTACAGGCTGAACGTGGTACCCCTCAGAGTCCCCTCCCTGAAGGAACGGAAGGAGGATTTGCCTGTTCTGGTGGAAACCTTTCTGGACGAATACGCGCGAAAAAGCAGACGCCTTAGAAAAAAAATCACTGGGGCCGCCTTGGACCTTCTTGGGGAATACCCTTGGCCAGGCAATGTCCGGGAATTGAAAAATCTCGTCGAACGCCTTACTTTAATGGTTCCCGGCGAGGTCATCGACGAGAAGGACCTTCCCGAAATCTATCGGCCTTCCCATTCGAACGTCGAATCCGTATCATGGAAAAAATTGTTCGAAAAAAGCTCTCTCAAAGAGGCGCTGGAAGCATTCGAAGGCGAATTTATCCGTCGAAAGCTGGCCGAGTTCGGGAACGACGTCGAGAAGGCCGCCGAGGCGATAGGAACCCAGAAAAGCTATATTCGCAAGTGGCAAAAAAGGCGATCCAAATAAAGGTTTCTAAAAATTGAGAATAATCGGGGGATATTGCGGAGGAAGACGACTGGTTTCCGTGAAGGGCTCGCGGGTCCGGCCCACTGCGGACAAGCATCGGGAATCGATATTCAACATCGTTTCGTCCGAAATAAAGGGATCGACGGTTATAGACCTTTTCGCGGGAACCGGCGCGCTGGGCATCGAGGCGCTAAGCCGCGGAGCGGAATTCGCTGTATTCGTCGATATTTTCCCCGGGGCCGTTGCCGCGATCGCCGAAAACCTTCGGGTCTGCTCTCTGGAAAACCGCGGAAAAATATTCAGGCGCGACGCTTTGAAAAATTTGAATTGTCTCGATCAGTTCGCTTTCGACCTCGTTTTCTTGGACCCTCCCTACAATATGGGAGCGGTAGTGTCCGCTCTTTTGAACCTTGAAAAAAGAGGCTGCTTGGCAAACGACGCCTTGATCGTCGCGGAACATTCCCTCGGCGAACCTTTTGGAGACAATTTTGAAAGTTTCAAACTCGCCGACCGACGCCGATACGGAAAAACCATTGTTTCTTTTTTCAGATTCGTGCTAAGGGGACGAGATCGTTTGAGTCACGATCTTGCCAATCTTGAAATAAAAAGGGAAAGAACGTAAATTTATGAACAGCGCGGCAATTTATCCCGGATCTTTCGACCCGGTAACAAACGGTCACTTGGATATCATAGAAAGAGGTCTGAAGCTTTTCGACAAGGTGATTGTCGCCATATTGATCAATCCGGCGAAACAGTCGCAGGCCTTGTTCAGCGTCGAAGAACGAATCGAAATGCTGCAGCACAGTCTCAAGGACATTCCCAATACGGAGGTGGACTATTTCAACGGGCTGTTGGTCGATTACGCGGCCCAGCGAAACGCCAACGCTATTCTGAGAGGCATGCGGGCGGTATCGGATTTCGAATACGAGTTTCAGCTCGCCTTGATGAACCGTCGGCTGAACCGGGACGTCCAGACGGTGTTCCTGATGACCGGATTCCGATGGATTTTCACCAGTTCGTCCATAATCAAGGAAGCCGCGCGCTTCGGAGGGGACGTCACCAGCATGGTCCCCAAGGAAGTCAACCTGAGACTGAAACAAAAATTCGGATATCTGTAAAAGACAATTCGAAATTTCACGATCGGCAATATATCGGTGATATCAATGGATCTTTGGCAACTGAACATATTTTGCAAAGTGGTGGAGCTTAAAAGTTTTTCCTCCGCCGGCAAAACGGTGCATCTTTCGCAACCGACAGTCAGCAGCCACATCAAGGACCTGGAGGATCATTTCGATTGCCGTCTCGTAGATCGTTTGGCGAAAGAGGCGGTTCCCACCAAAGCCGGAGAAATTCTGTACAAATACGCGAAACGCCTGCTCGCCTTGCGGGACGAAGCCGAGGCTGCTCTGGCCGATTTCCATGGAAAGGTCAAGGGAAAACTCGTCGTCGGGGGCAGCACGATCCCCGGAGTTTATATTCTTCCGAAAATGATCGGGACGTTCATGCAGGAATACCCTGATGTAACCGTATCTCTCTTGAACGGCGACACGGAGGAAATCATAGGCCGAATCGTCGAGGGATCGCTGGAGGTCGGCGTGGTGGGAGCCGTTTCCGGCGACAGAAGGGTCGTGCAGGAAAAATTGCTCGACGACGAACTTCGTCTCGTGGTTCCCTCCGATCACAAGTGGGCGGACAAAAAACGGATAGAGCCGAAAATGCTCTTCAAAGAGCCTTTTATATCACGGGAACCCGGATCGGGAACGCTGTCCTCTATACGGCAAAGCTTGGAGGAAAAGGGATTAGACCTGGACGATCTGAATATCGTTTCCGAGATGGGCGGTACCGAGGCGGTCATTCAAGGCATAAAGGGCGGTGTCGGAGTTTCGATATTGTCCCCCGTGGCCGTCGCGGAGGAACTCAACCGAGGGACCCTCAAGGCGCTTGCCGTGGAGGGCCTCGACTTAAGCCGCAATTTTTATCTTTCCTTTCACAAATATCGGGGCAAATCGCCCATCGGCCGGGTTTTTATCCAGTTTTTAAAGGAAAAATGCAACGGTTTCACGCTCGGATTGCCGGAAAACATATAGACCTTGATTCGAAAAGCATATGACATGACCTTTTCCGATAACGCGAAGTTAGTTTTAAAAAAACGCTATTTAAAGAAGGACCCCGAGGGGAGGGTCTTGGAAACCCCGGAACAAATGCTCGAGCGGGTGGCTCGCGCGGTTGCGGGAGCCGACCGGCTTTTCGATCCCTCTGCGGACATAAAAAAGACGAGCGAAAAGTTTCTGAAAATCATGTCCGCATTGTGGTTTCTTCCAAACTCCCCGACGCTGATCAACGCCGGAAACGAGTTGGGGCAACTTGCCGCGTGCTTCGTGCTTCCCATCGAAGATTCCATGGAGGGCATATTCGACACTCTGAAACACGCCGCGATGATTCATAAAAGCGGCGGAGGCACGGGTTTTTCGTTTTCGAGGATTCGTCCTGCCAACGACGTCGTTCTGTCCACGGCGGGCGTATCCAGCGGGCCCGTATCCTTCATGGTCGTCTACGACGCCGCCACGGAGACGGTAAAGCAGGGCGCGGCCCGTCGCGGAGCCAACATGGCCATTCTCCATGTGGACCATCCCGATATCGAGGCGTTCGTGAACGTCAAGAACGACCTCTCCCGATTGAACAATTTCAATATATCCGTCGCTTTGACAAAACGATTCATGGACGCCCTGGAAAAAGGAGAGGACTACGACCTGATCAATCCGAGAACGGGACAAAAAAACGCTTCGGCCTCGGCCGCCAAGATTTTCGACATGATCGTGGATTCGGCCTGGCGAACCGGAGAACCGGGCGTCATATTCATCGACCGGATGAACGAGGACAATCCCACCCCCCTGTTGGGAAACATTGAATCCACCAATCCTTGCGGGGAGCAACCTCTCCTTGCGCACGAATCCTGCACTTTGGGCTCGATCAATCTTGCGCGAATGACACGGGATGGAAAAATCGACTGCGAAAGGCTGAAGAAAACCGTACGCGCGGCAGTTCATTTTTTGGACAACGTGGTCGAAATAAACAAATATCCGCTGGAAATCATCGAACGGACGAGCAAAAAGACCCGGAAAATCGGACTGGGAGTCATGGGTTTCGCCGACATGCTGATCAAAATGCATGTCGCCTACGACTCGGAAGAGGCCGTCCGGCAAGCGGAACGCGTCATGTCCTTTGTTCGGGAGCAGGCCCGCGCGGCGTCCGAGGAACTCGGCCGGACCAGGGGAAATTTCGAGGCTTACAAAGGAAGCGTCTTCGACAGTCCCTCCACGCCCCACATGCGGAACGCCACCACGACCACCGTCGCTCCCACGGGAAGCATCAGCCTTATTGCCGGGGTTTCCAGCGGCATCGAACCCATTTTCGCCGTTGCCCATGTCCGCCGTATCCTGGAGGGCGAAAAACTATTTGAAATTCACCCCCTGTTTCTCGAAATGGCCCGCGAACACGGCTTCTACACGGACGAGCTTGCCAAAGAAATCGCGAAAACCGGATCGGTCAAGGACATGGATGCCATACCCGCCGAAATTCGCGAGATTTTCAAAACCTCTCACGATATAAGCCCCGAGCGGCACATTCGAATCCAGGCCGCGTTTCAGAAATCCACGGACAACGCCGTGTCGAAGACCATTAATTTTTCCTCGACCGCCACTCGGAAGGATGTCGGATCGGCCTATCTGTTGGCTTACAAGCTCGGGTGCAAAGGGCTGACCATATATCGCGACGGAAGCAGGCGCGACCAAGTCTTGGAGGCGGGAACGCCGAAGGCCGAGGTCGAAAGGATCGGTCCCCGTCCGCGGCCCCAGAAGACCTTCGGTTTTACGGAAAGAATCCGAACCGGATGCGGCAATCTTTACGTCACGATCAACTCGGACGACAGCGGCATTTGCGAAGTTTTCGGAAAAATGGGAAAGACCGGCGGTTGCGCGTCCTCGCAGATCGAATCAGTTGGACGATTGATATCGCTGGCGCTTCGCTCCGGCGTTACCATAGACGCGGTGGTAAAGCAGCTGGTCGGAATCAGATGTCCTTCGCCGGCCTGGGATAGCGGCAGGATAGTGCATTCGTGTCACGATGCGATCGCTCAGGTATTGAAAAGCGTCGCAGGCGAAACTTTCGTCGAAAGACAGTCGGCCATGGGGGGCTGTCCAGAGTGCGGCGGACCGCTGGTCCACGAGGAGGGTTGTCTTGTCTGTCGTTCTTGCGGGTATTCCAAGTGCGGGTGAAGATCAATCTTTCCAGCCGTGTTCCCCCATCAGCTTGACGAACCTGCACGCGCCCAGGGAAGAGCTGTGAATTCCTCTTTCGTCCCTGAAAAGCCTCACCAGTTCCTGGGATTGCTGATTGCCGACGGGTATGACCATCCGCCCCCCCATTGCGAGCTGGCTGACCAGAGGGTAGGGTATTTCCGGCGAACCGGCGGTCACGACGATGGCATCGAAAGGGCTTTGGTCCTTCCACCCCAAAGTTCCATCGGAAAGTTTCGTGACGATATTGTGATATCCAAGCTTGTCGAATATTTTGCGGGCGCGGACCAGCAGCTTGTGAATTCTCTCCACCGTGTAGACCCTGTACACGATTTCCGCCAATATGGCCGCTTGGTAACCCGACCCCGTACCGATTTCCAAGACCCGGTCGTCCTTTTCAAGCTGCAAGGCCTGGGTCATTTCGGCCACGATATATGGCTGCGATATAGTCTGCTGTTCTCCGATCGGAAGGGGGAAATCGCTGTAGGATTGATCCTGAAGGGCTTCGCTGACGAAAAGTTGTCGAGGAACCCTTCGAAACGCCGCCAGCACCTTGGGATCCTTTATGCCCCGGGGCTCCAAATGCTCTTTTATCATCTTCTCGCGAGAAGCGATAAATCTCAGATCCTCCTTCACCATAATGTCAATCACCTGTCAGATCGTTTGGTCGGATGGAAAAAATTGACGACGTCGTTTCCGACGGTGTCGGAACGAATCGGTTTTTACCTGTATGCGAGCTATATCTTATAAATAATCCGATTTTCCGTTATGATAATATCTACATGCTTGTCATGGGATTCCATGGGGACCTGCGGCAGAATCTGGTCTTCGAAAGAAAGGGCTACCTTCCTGGTCGTCAGGGGCAGTCTCGGAACGAGACGGTCGTAAAAGCCGTCGCCGGAACCGACCCTGCCGCCTTTCTCGTCCAAAGCCACGGCGGGAATCAGGGCGATATCCAGGCAATCGAACGGGACTACTTTGCATTTATCCGGATTCGGTTCGAGAATTCCCCGAGGCCCCATGACCAAATCCGTTGCGGGGTTGTCTATCTTGAATATCTTAATCTTGCGACGGCTGGTATCATGGACGGGCAGCACCACTATTTTGTTGTAGTCAAAACATCTGCGAAAAATTCCTTCGGTTCGGACTTCGTTTTCCGAGGCAATATAAAGAAGAACGACCTTGGCTTCGATAAAATTCGCGAATTCGAAAACCCGATTTTCGATGCCCCTCGTTTTCTCCGCTTTTTCCCGGTTGGACAGGGCCCCGAGGCTATTTGCCATGCTCAAGCGAATTTCCTGTTTTTTTTCCAGATTTTCGTCCATTTCCGTTCTCCCGTTTAATTTGTTGCAAGCAACCTCACGACTTTCCCCGCAAGATTGTCAATACTCAATAACCGTTGACGAAACAACATGATCGTGTTACAAAACTACGGTTTCGGCATGACCTGGATCTTGGTTCCGTCGAATGTTTTCGGGTTTCTTCGGTTTCGACCATGCGGATGATAGTAAAGAAAGAAAATTCTTAGCAGTTGTTGCCGGCTCCTTCATATACTTGTTCATGCCTCTGGCGTCAAAAATAATCAATTCAACATTATAGGAATTTTTATGCTGGAAATCAAGTTTGTGAGACAAAATTTGTCGATTGTCCAAGAAGCTCTGAAAAACCGGAAGGCCGCCGCCGACATAGATCTCTTCGTCGAGACCGACGAGAAAAGACGCGAAATTCTGGCCGAAGTGGAATCCTTTAGGCATCGAAGAAACGTCGTCAGCCAGGAAATCGCGGAAATGAAGAAGGCCAAGAAGAACTGCGACGACCGGGTAACGGAAATGCGGGACGTGGGCTCGAAAGTAAAGGAACTCGACGGGAGACTGGCCGAAATCGACGCCGTTCTGAACAACATTCTCATGGCGCTCCCCAATATCCCCCACGAATCGACACCCGTTGGAAAGGATGAAAACGACAACCCGGTGATCAGGAAAACGGGGGAACCGACGAGGTTCGATTTCGAGCCGAAAGCACATTGGGATATCGGAAAGGATTTGAAAATCCTGGATTTCGAACGGGCCGCGCAAATTACGGGAGCGCGGTTTCCCCTCTATTTCGGGGCCGGAGCCAGGCTGGAGCGCGCGCTCATAAATTTTATGCTCGACCTTCACACCGGAAGCCACGGGTACAAGGAAGTCCTGCCCCCGTTCATCGTCAACAGGGAGAGCATGACCCATACCGGACAACTGCCCAAGTTCGAGGAGGACCTTTTCAAATTGAGCGGATGGGACTATTTCTTGACGCCTACCGCCGAGGTTCCCGTGACTAACATCCATCAGAACGAAATTCTGGACGAAGACATCCTGCCAGTCTACTACGCGGCCTACACGCCGTGTTTCCGTTCCGAGGCCGGCTCTCACGGAAAAGATACGCGCGGGCTCATCAGGCAGCACCAGTTCAACAAGGTCGAGCTCGTCAAATTCACGAGACCGGAGGATTCCTACGGCGAATTGGAGTCTCTGACGAACAATGCCGAGGCCGTCCTCAAGAAACTCGGCCTTCCCTACAGGATAATCGCCCTCTGTACGGGCGACTTGGGCTTTTCGTCCGCCAAAACCTACGACTTGGAAGTCTGGATGCCGTCGCAGGCCGTTTACCGGGAGATTTCATCCTGCAGCAATTTCGAGGATTTTCAAGCGCGCAGAGGCAATATCCGGTTCAGAAGAAAGGGTCAAAAAGGGACCGAATTGGTGCATACCCTGAACGGATCGGGCCTTGCCGTAGGAAGAACGGTCGCCGCCATTCTGGAAAATTGCCAGAGAGCGGACGGTTCCGTCGAAATCCCCGAAGCCTTGAGACCCTACATGGGTGGAATGGAAGTTATCAGACATGAAAATTAACGATTTTCCCGAGCACATCAGACCTTACATCTTGCCCGAAACGGAAGGGGCGATGGTTTACCGCTGCCTTGGATGCGGCAAGGAGCACGGCATAGAAAACCTGCTCTATACCTGTCCGGATTGCGGCAAAGTACTCTTGATTCACGACCTGAACTTCGACAGGGTGAAGAAAATCCCCCCCGCCACGTGGCGGCGGATTTTCGATTACCGAAAAATGACCGACATTCCGGCCTTGAAAGGAATCTACCGTTACCACGAGTTCATAGGGCCGGTCCTTCCGCTTTCCTCCATCGTATACTTGGGAGAGGGGCATACGCCCATGATCGAGGCCAACGACCTGTTAAAGGAACAGGCGGGCTTGTCCTTCTTCTATAAAAACGACGGCCAGAACCCGAGCGCGTCGTTCAAGGACCGTGGAATGGCAAGTGCTCTCAGCTATATCCATTATCTGGTGAAAACCGGCCGTGTCTCGAACGTCCTGGCGATTTGCGCTTCCACAGGAGACACGTCGGCCGCCGCAGCGTTGTATTCCGCTTATTTGCAACCGCACATAAAATCGGCCGTGCTGCTTCCTCACAAGAAAGTCACCGCGCAACAGCTGTCGCAGCCATTGGGAACCGGCGCCAGCGTATTCGAAATACCCGGCGTGTTCGACGATTGCATGAAAGTGGTCGAAGCCCTGTCCGAACGATATAACGTCGCTTTGCTCAATTCGAAAAACGCATGGCGGATTCTGGGCCAGGAATCCTACTCCTATGAAATCGCACAGGATTTCGGCTACGACCTGTCGAACAAGACGATTTTCGCGCCCATCGGAAACGCCGGGAATATTTCGGCGATCATGAGCGGCTTTCTGAAGTTCTTCGAGGCCGGAATCATAGACGCGCTGCCTAAAATAATCGGTGTGCAGTCGGAACACGCCAATCCCGTTTTCAAGTACTACCTCGAAACCGACCCCGAAAAACGAAAGTTCGTTCCGGTCACGGTCAAGCCCAGCGTGGCCCAGGCCGCCATGATCGGCAACCCGGTATCCATGCCTCGCGTCGTGATGCTTGCGGAACAATACAATCGCACGGCCGGACAGGAAATGGTCTTTGTGGTCCAGGTATCCGAAAAGCAAATAATAGACTGGGAGCTTAAAGCGAACAGAAACGGACATATTTCCTGTCCGCACGGAGGAGAATGCCTGGCGGGTCTCGTGGAGGCGAAAAAAACGGGGCTTGTGGGCGCCGACGAGGTCGCGGTTCTGGACTCTACCGCCCACGCGCTGAAATTCGCCGGATTTCAGGACATGTATTTTACTCGGACGTTTCCCGGCGAGTACGAAATTACATACGACGAGACTCTTATCAACACGCCGACTTTGGTAAGACCTCCAGACCTGGAAAGAGTGCCGGCGCCGGGTTGTCCCCTGGACGGGGAGGATTTTCGGAAATTCGTGGACCGCACGGCAGAGGAAATCGCCAAAGCGCTCGACCTCCAGCTAAAATGAAAGAAAACGCGGTTCTTGGCCGGATCGCCCAAACTGCTTTGCCAACGAAAAAAATGAAGAACATAGGCTTTTTTCGAGACATATTGATTTTCGTCCTTTGTCTCTCTTTTGTTGGATGCGCCTCCAATAAAGAGAACATAAAGAAACAAGCCGAGGCGAAGAGAAACCTCGGCGAAGCTTATATGAACCAAAGGAATTACACTTTCGCTCTCAAAACGCTTTTGGAATCGCAACAACTCGATCCGAAAGATCCCTTGGTGTACTATGATCTAGGCATCGTCTATATGGCAAAGGAAAGGCTCGATCTGGCGATCGAGAATTACCGGACAGCTCTTAAGATAAAACCGAACCTGGCGCCGGCCATCAACGCTCTAGGCAACGCCTATCTAAGAGAGGGGAAATGGGATATGGCCATAGAGCAGTTCGACAGGCTTACAGGCGATTTGTTGTACGCAACCCCTCATTTTCCGCTATACGGCCTGGGCATCGCGTATTTCAATAAACACGAATACGAAAAGGCGAGAGGCCATTTGGAGGAAGCCGTTAAACTTCAACCCAACTTTTTCGAGGCCTATTGGTGGTTGGGAAAAACGAACTTGGAATTGGGGCGGATTCAGGAAAGCCGCGAAGCTCTTGACAAAGCGATCGGAATTTCGCCCAATTTCACGCCGGCCTATATTGTCATGGCCCAGGCTTTTCTTGTGACCGGCGAAATCGCGAAAGCGGAACAGGCATACCAAAAAGTATTGGAAATCGCGCCCGACAGCCCGGATGCCAAACAAGCCGAAAAAGAGCTGAAGCAACTGAAGCCCTAATCCCAATCATATTCACCAATAAAACGAAGGGCATTGGATGCGACAAAATTCCCGCACTTCTTCGGCCGACGACCTGCGCGGAACCCTGTTCGTGGTGGCGACTCCCATTGGAAACATGGAGGATATCACCTTGAGGGCGCTCAGAGTGCTGGGGGATGTCGATTTCGTAGCCGCAGAGGATACTCGCCATACCGCCAAGCTGCTTCGACACCACAACATATCCGCCAAACTGGTCTCCTACCATGAACATAACGAGGAGCAACGTTCCGCGGAATTGATTCGATATCTCAAGCATGGACGAAACATCGCCATGGTGTCCAGCGCCGGGACGCCGACAGTGTCCGACCCCGGTTTCCGGCTGATTCGAAAATGCGTGACGGAATACATCAACGTCACCCCCGTGCCCGGCGTCTCGTCCGCAGTCGCGGCCATCAGCGCCTCAGGACTTGCGACGGATTCTTTCGTGTTTCTCGGGTTCGCTCCGCGAAAAAAGGGAAAGCGCGAGATGCTCCTCGAAAGTCTCGCAAATCAGCCTCGTACCCTGATATTCTTTGAATCTCCAAGACGAATCGAAACTTTGCTCGACGATCTCATTGCAGCCATGGGAGACAGAAACGCGGTCCTCGCCAGGGAAATGACGAAAATCCACGAAGAATTCGTTCGGGGGACCCTCACGCAAATAAAAAGCCATATTCAAAACGGCGGAGAGTTAAAGGGCGAATGCACTCTTCTGGTGGAGGGCGTCGGCGAAGACGCTCCCATGACGGAGCACGAACTAAGACGGGAAATTCAAAAGGCGATGGAAGGAACCGACGAAAAACTCTCCGTTGCCGTCAAGGAAATCTCCAAGCGTTGCGGCGTTTCTCGCAAACTGGTTTACGAGGAAGCTTTGAAGATTCAGAAGAAGAAAGACGGCATGGAATGAAATTTTACGACGATAGAGCGGAAGATGTCTAAAAGAGGCTTCTGTTCCTTGCGATAGGGGCAAGTAAAAGACGCGCGATTGGATGATGGAGTGCCTGTTCCTCGCCCCCTTGTTTTCAGAACGCCGAAGACGACAGCTTGCCGTTTTTTTCCCGTTGGTTTTCCAAAACCGGCGGCTCTTGGTCAACGGCCCCTCTTTCTATCGCGGGTTTGGCGTTTTGTCCAGGATAAGAAGACGGCGGGTATACCATGACTTGATTGTCGCTTAAAAGCCTTACCACGGTCCCGTCGAAAATCGAATACCATACGCCGATCTTCTCGCCCTGCGGCCCGTATATGTAACTCCCGTTGGGAGGAAAGCCCAAGCTTCCTTGCATGCCCAAAGTGATCCACATGCTCAACTGCTCTTTCGTCAGATCGATTCTTTTCCAATATCTGGATTGCAAATGGTAGTTTTCATGAATGCCGACGACTGCGTACGGAATCGCGTCCGGTCCGCTGTAATAATAATTGTGGTCCGGCAGAATTACGATATTTTCGAACATTCTTCCGACTTCGCGGCTTCTTTGGATATAGCCGTAGGAACCTCCGCCGCATCCCGCCACGATCGCACTCGAAACCAACAGGCCAAGCGCGGCAATAAAATTCCTCCTCGCCTTTTTAGAAAAAAGTCTATCATCCATGGGATATCCGGCGTCTCCTTTCCTCCTCCAAAAACCGTCAAGGCCGAAATTCGATTCGAAAGAATATGTTCGTTTCGGGATTGTGTCAATTGGGCTTCAGAGGCGGGGAACAGGCGTTACCGGAGCCCCACGAAAGGATTGAACTTTTTTTCCCTTCCGATCGTCGTTTCCGGCCCATGGCCCGTAAAAACGCGAACATCGTCTCCCAAGGGGAAGAGCTTTTTTCGGATGCTGTTTTTCAGCGTATCGAAGCTTCCGCCCGGAAAATCCGTTCTTCCTATGGAGCCGGAGAACAAGGTGTCGCCCACGAAAAGGCAGTTGCCGGCATGAAGGGATATTCCGCCGAGGGAATGCCCGGGCGTGTGGATGACCTTAAGCGTGATTTCCCCGAACGTTATCTCGTCTCCGTCGGCGATGGTCCTGTCCGGCGGGGGAGAGCTGTCGCACCTCAAACCGAAAGACGCGGCGGCCTGCGGAAGATGCGCCAGCATGGGAGCGTCCTGATCGTGAATGAGAAGCTCGGCTCCGGTGGCTTCCTTGATCTTCCTGTTGGCCCCCACGTGATCGAAATGCCCGTGGGTATTGATGATATACTTGACCTTGAGCTTCAATTCCGCCAACTTGAGCAATATTTTGTCGGCGTCGTCTCCGGGATCGATGACTGCGGCCAGCCCGGTCTTTTCGCATCCGACGATGTAACAGTTGGCCATGATCGGACCAACGGGCATATATTCGATAATCATTTTTCCCTCCTGCTTTTTGTTTCCGATCTTGTCGGCGACGTCAACTTTCGGAAGCGTTGTTCTTTTGGATTTCCCGCACCAGTTCCACGATGCTCGTTATCTTCGGGCGAGGCTTTTTATCGACAAGTTCCTTGAATTTCTTCTCCGGCATGGTTTCCTTCAAGTGCGAAACTATATCGAAAATTTCCCACCAACAATCGAAGATTTTGAAACAAGGAGATCGATCCTCGCCGCAAATTTTGCAATACGAGAGTTCTACGCTTCCCCCCAGTCTGGGGCAGCGCCGCTCGAACCGATCGGGATTCTCTTTCATGTCATCCTGCAAACGAGCGGCATTCCCCGCCCTTCGGGAGGAACGCCGCTTTTTTATATTTCGATAATTGCCCGAGGAATGCTTTTATCGGCTTTTGAGCATTTGCGGCTTGGGATAGTTTTCGAACACCTTTTCCGCAGCTTCCAAGACCTCGTCGGACAACGTGTAATTTTCCAGTACGCCACTGAAATATTTTTCGTAGGAGCCCAGATCCAGAAGCCCATGGCCGCTCCAGTTGAAAAGAATCGTCTTTTCCTTGCCTTCCTGCTTGGCTTTTTCGGCTTCCTGGATAACGTATGCCAGGGCGTGGGTCGTCTCGGGCGCGGGGATGATTCCTTCGGTCCTGGCGAGCAGGACGCCGGATTTCAACGCGTCCAATTGCTTCACGGACTTGGGCTCGAAAATGCCTTCCGCCACCAACTGGCTGACCGCCGGGCTCATGCCGTGGTAACGAAGACCGCCGGCGTGAACCGGAGGCGGAACGAACGTATGCCCCAGGCTGTGCATTGGCAGCAAGGGCGTATATCCTGCCGTGTCTCCGTGGTCGTAGACGAAGGGGGCGCGGGTCAACGTGGGGCAGGCGGCGGGTTCCACCGGATAGATTTCGATTTGCTTACCGTTCATCTTATCCAGAACGAACGGAAACGCGAGTCCCGCGAAGTTGCTTCCTCCGCCGGCGCATCCGATTATGACATCGGGATAGTCGCCAACCATCTCCAGCTGTTTTTTGGCTTCCAGCCCGATAATGGTCTGGTGGAGCATCACGTGGTTCAAAACGCTACCCAAGGAATAACGGGTCTTGCCGGTGGAGTCCGCTACGGCCGCCTCGATGGCTTCGCTGATGGCGATCCCGAGGCTTCCAGGCGTGTCCGGGTCCATCGCCAAAATATCCCGGCCCGCTTTGGTTTCCGTGCTGGGGCTCGCCACGCATTTTCCGCCCCATGCTTCCATCATGGCTTTTCGATAGGGTTTCTGGTCGAAACTGACCCGGACCATGTAAACTTTGCACTCGATTCCGAAATGGGCGCAGGCGAACGAAAGGGCGCTCCCCCATTGTCCGGCGCCGGTCTCGGTGGTGATCCTTTCGATTCCGAATACCTTGTTGTAATAGGCTTGGGGTACCGACGTGTTTGGCTTGTGACTTCCGGGAGGACTCACGCTCTCGTTCTTGTAATAGATTTTGACGGGGGCGTTCAAGGCTTTTTCCAAGGCGTAGGCGCGAACCAACGGCGAAGGCCTCCAAATGGTATAGACATCCAATACCTCTTCCGGAATGTCGATCCACCGCTCTTGGCTGACCTCTTGCTCGATGATGTTCATGGGGAAAACCGGAGCCAAATCTTCGGGTTTGACCGGGTTGCCGTCCGGGCCCAGCGGGGGGTTCATTTTGATGTCCGCAAGTATGTTGTACCACTGCCGCGGAATTTCATCTTGTTTCAGTAAGATGTTTCTGACCTGCATGACGCCTCCTTAAGTCCTTGTTTTTTCGTTAATCCGAAAATCAATTTTGTTCAATGCCTATTTCCCCTTTTGCCAAAGCCTGACGGATGCTGTCCAAAATGCCGTTGATGAACCCGCCGGACTCCTCGGTACCGTATTTCTTGCCGATATCTATGGCCTCGTTTATGGTTACCTTCGGAGGGATATCCGGGCAAAACAGCAGTTCGAAAACCGCGATTCTCAAGATGTTGCGATCCACGCAAGACATGCGGCTGATTTTCCAGTTGTTGGAAAAAGTTTCGATAACCTCGTCGATTCTCTCCCAATGATCGATCACTCCGTCGGTCAATTTCTCGAAAAAAGAATCGACGTTTTCCGAGGGTTTGAAGCATTCAAGAAAAAGTTCTATCCGCGCGCGGGAGATATCCTTCCCGATATCCATATAATAAAGAGCCTGCATGGCCAACTCTCTGGCCTTGCGACGTTTTCCCATATTTCTCTCTGACTGACTATTCTCGATCTACGATCTCCATCAAATTGGCCATTTCCACGGCCGCCATTGCCGAGTCCCATCCCTTGTTGCCCGCTTTGGCACCGGCGCGTTCGATCGCCTGTTCGATAGTATCGGTGGTGAGTACGCCGAAAATCACGGGAATCCCGGATTCAAGCCCGACCGAGGCGACGCCCTTGGACACTTCGGCGCTCACGTATTCGAAATGGGCCGTGGCGCCTCTAATTACGGCGCCGAGGCAAATGATCGCGTCGAATTTTTTCGTCATTGCCATTTTTTTCGCGACGAGCGGAATTTCAAAGGAACCGGGAGCCTTAACGATTACGATGTCCTCTTCTTTTGCGCCGCACCGGGTCAGCGCGTCTATCGCTCCGCCGGTAAGCCTGTCGACGATAAAGTCGTTGAAGCGGGCCGTGACGAGCGCGAATTTTTTCCCCTCGGCGATCAGGTTGCCTTCGATGATTCTTGCCATATAATATACCTCCCGGCGAAATTGAAGTTTGTCTGAATACGATAATATCGATTGTCTGTAAACAGTTTTTAGCAAGAGACTTACGGATTGGCGTCAATGTTCAGCAAGTGCCCCTGCTTGAGCTTTTTGCATTCTAAAAAGCATTTGTTGAATTCGTTGGGCTCGACCTCGATGGGAATCTGCTCGACCACCTCCAGGCCGTACCCTTGAAGTCCGACCATTTTTTTGGGATTGTTGGTCAGGATTCTCATTTTCTTGACGCCCAGGTTCACCAGCACTTGCGCTCCGATCCCGTAATGTCTCAGGTCAGGCTTGAATCCCAGCTCTTCGTTGGCTTCCATTCTGTCGAGTCCCTTGTCTTGAAGGTTGTAGGCTTTCAGCTTGTTGATCAATCCGATGCCCCGACCTTCCTGGCGTATGTAGATCACTATGCCGGAACCTTCCCTGTCGATCATTTGCATTGCCCTATAGAGCTGCTCTCCGCAATCGCAACGCAACGACCCGAAAATGTCGCCCGTCAGGCATTCGGAATGGACGCGCACCAGAACCGGCTTGGACGGGTCGATGTCCCCTTTGATCAGTGCGACGTGCTGAAGATCCTCCACTTCGTTTTCGTAGACGACGGCCTTGAACGTTCCCGCGTGCGCGGTGGGCACGACGGCCTCTGCGGAGCGCCTCACGAAAGACTCGGTCCTCATTCGGTACTCGATCAAGTCCGCTATGGTGCAAATCCCGATTCCGTGCTCCTGACTGAGTTTTTCCAGAGCCTTCATCCTGGCCATGCTTCCGTCCTCGTCCATGATCTCGCAAATGACGGCCGAAGGCTTCAATCCCGCCAAACGGGCAAGATCCACCGATCCCTCCGTCTGGCCCGCGCGAACCATGACCCCGCCCTTTTTCGCTCGCAGCGGAAATACGTGCCCCGGACGAACCAAGTCGTTGGGCGTGGCGTTGTCCGCCACCGCCGTCAAAACCGTCGTGGCGCGGTCGAAAGCGGATATTCCCGTCGAAACCCCCTTTCTCGCTTCTATAGAAACGGTGAAACCCGTCTTGTACGGCGACGTGTTGTCGTCCACCATCATGGGAAGATCCAGCGATTTGATTTTTTCCTCGGTCAAGGAAAGACAGATCAGGCCTCGTCCATATTTCGCCATGAAATTGATGGCTTCGGGGGTTATCTTCTCGGCGGCCATGCAAAAGTCGCCCTCGTTCTCCCTGTCCTCGTCGTCGACCAGAACGACCATACGTCCGACCCGAATTTCCCGAATCGCTTCTTCAATCGTCAAAAGCGGCATCTCTTGTTCAAACTCCTTTGATTCTCACTTGTAATTCGTATTCAAAAAGCCGGCCTTGGCCAACAGCTCCATGCCGACGCCCGATTTTTCCCCGGGCTTTTCGTCGGCTCGCCGACCTTTGATAAATTTTTCCACGTATTTGCCGATCATATCGGTTTCGATGTTGACCGGACTTCCCGTTTGCTTGAACCCTATGGTGGTCAACTTGGCGGTGTGGGGAATGATGCTGACCGAAAAGCCGGTTTTTCCGCAGGAGTTTATGGTCAGGCTGATGCCGTCGATGGCGACGGACCCTTTTTCGATCATATAGCGGCAAAGGAATTCGGGCGCTTCGATTTCGACGACGATCGCGTTGGATGTCTTTTCCCTGCCGGCGATTATTCCCGTGCCGTCGATGTGTCCAGAGACGAGATGGCCGTCCAATCGGTCGGACAGCCGCAATGCGCGTTCCAAGTTCACCCTCTCCCCGGCCCTGGCCTTTCCGAAAGTGCTTCGGGAAAGCGTCTCGGGAGACACGTCCACGCTGAAACGATTTCTTTCCATAACGACGGCCGTAAGGCACGCGCCGCTAACGCATATGCTGTCGCCGATCTTGCTGCCTTCCAGGGAGAAGTCCGCATCGATGGTCAGCTTCTTTCCCTCGCCCGACGGTCGTGCCGCCGACACGGTCCCCAATCCCTCGATAATTCCCGTAAACATTTCCAAACCGTTTATTTCTCGATATAGCCTTCGACCATGATGTCGTCGTCGAACCGATGCACCTCGACATCTTTCAGTTGGATGCACTCGCTCATTTTTTCCGGCCCCGCGCCCCGGCATATCGGCACGCCGTCGTCGCCGCCCATTATCTTCGGAGCATAAAAGAATAAGACCTTGTCCACGATTCCGCAAGAAAGAGCGGACGCCGCCAAGCTCGCCCCGCCCTCCACAAGAAGGCTTTGGATACCCATGGCGCCCAATTGGTCCATGAGAGACTCCAAATCGACTCTTCCGTTTAGCAGTGGCGTCTGGACGATCTTCACGCCCTTTTTCTCGAGATTTTCCCTTTTGCCGCAAGGGATATCCGGACCAGTCGCAATCAGGGCCCCGGAGTCGGATCCGACGTTCAAAAACCGAGCATCTTCGGAAACGGAAAGACGCGTGTCCGCGACGATCCGGACCGGGTCCTTGCCGGTTCCGTTCTCCAACCGGGTGGTAAGACTGGGATCGTCCTGCTCCACCGTGCCCGATCCCACCAAGATCCCGTCCACCGCATGGCGAATCTCGTGAACGTAGTTTCTGGAAGACGGACCCGTGACCCATTTGGAATGGCCGGTCCTGGTCGCTATTCTTCCGTCCAGCGTGGCCGCGCATTTCAATATCACGAACGGACGCTTCGTCAGGGTGTGCTTGATGAAAAATTCGTTGAGCCTTTCCGCCTGCCGTTGTTCCACCCCGACGTCGACTTGGATTCCCCTTTCCCGCAAGAATTCGCCCCCCCCTCCCGCAATCGGGTTGGGATCGCGCATGGCCGAGACCACCCGCGCGACTCCCGACTCCAGGATCTTTCGCGTGCAGGGCGGAGTCCTTCCCGTGTGGTTGCAAGGCTCGAGGGTGATATAGAGAGTGGCGCCGACGGCGAGTTCCCCCGCCTCGTTCAACGAGTTGACCTCCGCGTGGGGTCCTCCGGCCTTTTCATGGTACCCCGAACCGACCACTTGACCATCCTTAACAACCACCGATCCCACCATTGGATTGGGCGAGGTCCAGCCCCGACCCTTCCGGGCCAAATCCAAGGCCATGTTCATGTAAAAAGCGTCCATGCCGCCGGTCGTTTCACCGATCTTTCCCAAAACCGTTGCTTTCCTTTTCGCTGCTCAACAATTTCTTCAACTCTTCGACGAAATCGTTGACGTCCTTGAATTCCCGATAAACGGAGGCGAAACGCACATAGGCCACGTCGTCCAATTTCTTGAGCTTTTTCATCACCATTTCGCCAACCACGGACGAGGGGATTTCCTTGTCCTCTATTTCCTTCAGATCCCTCTCCAGCTCGTCGATAAAATCCTCGATGGCTTCCACGCTGATGTTCCGCTTTTGGCAGGCGCGTTTCATTCCCAAGCGAACCTTGTCCCGGTGGAAAATCTCACGACGACCGTCCTTTTTAATTATGGTGATCGGAATTTCCTCGATGTGCTCGTAGGTGGTGAACCGCCGCTTGCAATCGAGGCATTCCCTTCGCCTGCGAATCACAGTACCGTCCTTGCTGAGCCTTGAATCGATCACTTTGTTGTCTGTAATGCCGCAATACGGACATTTCATTGTCGTCCTCCTCGGGAGATTCCAAACGCCTATCCCACCCGTTCCCCGTCGGGATACAGGGGAAAAGCCTCGCAAAGCTCGCGGACTTTCTTTCGCGACTTCTCGATTACGGTATTGTTCTCGGGGTTTTTCAAAACGCCCACTATCAGTTTCGCGACCGTCTTCATCTCGTCGGTTTTCATGCCCCTGGTGGTAAGGGCGGGCGTCCCCAATCGAATTCCGCTGGTCACCATGGGACTTCGGGTATCGAACGGCACCGCGTTCTTGTTGGCCGTAATGCCCGCTTTTCCCAGTACCTCCTGCGCGTCCTTGCCCGTGATGCCCAGGCTTGTCAGATCCGCCAGCATCATGTGGTTGTCCGTGCCGCCGGAAACGAGATCCACCCCCTCCTCCACGAGTTGCTCCGCGAGCGCCTTGGCGTTTTTCACCACGTTTTCCTGGTACTTCTTGAACGACGGAGACAAGGCCTCCTTGAACGCCACCGCTTTGGCCGCGATGACATGCATGAGCGGTCCGCCTTGTATCCCCGGAAAAATCTGGCTGTTCAAGCTTTTGGAAAAGTCGCTCTTGGCCAGAATCAGTCCGCCTCTGGGACCTCTCAGGGTTTTATGGGTGGTGGATGTCACCACGTGGGAGTGGGGAACCGGCGAGGGATGAAGCCCCGCAGCCACAAGCCCCGCGATGTGCGCCATATCGACCATGAGCTTGGCGTCCACCGACGCGGCGATTTCGGCGAACCGGACGAAATCGATGATTCTGGGGTAGGCGCTGGCGCCGGCGACGATCATCTTGGGCCGATGAGTTCGGGCAAGTTCGGCGGCCATGTCGTAATCGATGGTCCCCGTCTCCTTTTTGACGCCGTAATGCACGAATTTGAAGAGCTTGCCCGAGAAACTGGCGGGGCTGCCGTGGGTCAGATGCCCTCCATGGGCCAAGTCCATGCCCATGACCGTGTCGCCCGGTTCCAGAAGGGCGAAATAGACCGCCATGTTGGCCTGGGAGCCCGAATGTGGCTGCACGTTGGCGTACTC
>CAZNTU010000073.1:17929-25112 GCA_964575975.1 uncultured Desulfobacteraceae bacterium | reverse complement strand
CTCAAGGGGGGAATTGCACCGCCCTCCAACCGCACGGGTCGATAAATTCGGCATGTTACCCGTTAAGTTTACAATGTCAAATTAGCCGTTAGGTTTTAGCGGGAGAAACAATAATCACCCCGACTAAAATATATGAGTTATGTACGGCAAGCGCTTTCATTGGCGGTTTCGCTTCAAAGCAGCACCGCTAACGGCTAACCGCTCAGGTGCAAATTTTTCAGATAGTTCGAGTACGTCTTCCGGTCGCCTGACGAGAACAGGGCGAAAACGACCCTTTCCATTGCGTTGGTTTCTTTTAGGAACCGGCACGCGGTGTCCACGGCGATCTTGCAGGCCTCTTCGATGGGATAGCCGTAGACTCCGCAGCTGATCGCCGGAAACGCGATGGACTTCACCTCGTGTCCAACGGCGAGGGTCAAGCTGTTTCGATAGCATTTGGACAAGAGTTCGGCATCCTGGGAAGACCCGCTGTAGACGGGTCCGACCGTGTGAATGACGTATTTGGCCGGCAGATTGTAGCCTTTGGTAAGCCTGGCTTCTCCCGTGGGACATCCTCCCAAGGTCCTGCATTCGGCGAGAAGCTCCGGGCCGGCCGCCTTGTGTATGGCCCCGTCGACCCCTCCGCCTCCCAGAAGCGAACTGTTGGCCGCGTTGACAATGGCATCGACCTTGATCTGCGTAATGTCGCCTTGAACGACCTCGATACGGTCCAAAATTTCCTGGTCCATCTTTTCTCCTTATAAATCGTAAAGGGTTTCGTCCCGCGAAGGGGCCGGACGGAACGCTTTTTGGCCGATTTTTTTCTTTTCCGGAAGAATGAACGGTTCTTCGTCCCCGAGTAGACTGTCCATCTCGGCCTCGAGTTGTTCCGGGTCCTCGCCTTTTTCCATTCGGCTCAAGGCTTCGGCCATTCCCGGACCCAGTTCGAGCCCGGTCATGTCGGAGAGTTTCCGCATAAGCTGCGCCGCCTGGCGAGGGTCGTCCTCGTTTATATTGTCCGCTTCGCTCGCGAGCGCTTGCATGGCTTTTTCCATCTTGGCCTCGTCGAAAGGAAGGTCGTCCATGTCGTCCTTCTCCTTGGCTCTGCCGGTCACAGCGAACAGCGACGCCTGGCGCGACAGCTTCGTATCCTTGCATTTGGGGCAATCGGGTGTTTTTTCGGTGTTTACCCTTCTGGAGAAAAAACTAAAGATGGTGTTGCATTCGTCGCAAAAAAATTCGTAAATGGGCATGGCTCTTTTCCCTCGATCTTTGCATCTGTTATTTCCGTTCGTTTTTTTTAAGCGCTGAAACTGGGAAATGATAAAATGAAGAGCCGATATTTGTCAACGTTCGTTGACTCAAGAGAGACCATTTGATATTTGAACCCGGAACAAAAATGGTAACCGTGATGAAGCGCGGCGCTTTTCCGCGCTTTTTTTCGGTCCCCGGCGGCGGGTTGCGTCGGCCGGGATAGAAACCATACTCTTTAATCGCGAAAAATTTATCGAAAGGAATCGATTGCCATGGAAAGAACATTGTCCATCGTAAAACCCGACGGAGTGGCCGGAGGGTTGATCGGAGAAGTTGTAAAGCGCTTCGAACAGGCGGGAATCAGGATTGCCGCGATGAAAATGATCCACATGACCAAAGAGCAGGCAAGGGGATTTTACGCGGTACACAAGGAGCGTCCCTTTTTCGGAAGCCTGACCGATTTCATGAGTTCCGGGCCCGCAGTGGTCATGGTGCTGGAAGGGGAGAACGTCATCGCGAAAAACCGGGAACTGATGGGCGCCACAAACTACAAGGACGCCGCCGAGGGGACTATCCGCCGCGATTTCGCGACCGACATCGAAAAGAACGTCGTACACGGGTCGGACGCGCCCGAAACCGCCGCTTTCGAAATAGGCTACTTTTTCAACCAGTTGGAAATTACCGGCTAATGCCTGAAAAGATCAATCTCGAAAACGTCTGCATCGTTCTGGTTCGGCCCCGATATCCCGAAAATATCGGGGCCGCCGCCCGAGCCGCGAGAAACATGGGAATCGGCCGCATCGTGGTCGTGCGGCCCGAAAACTTCGATCTGGAGAAAATCCACAAGCTGGCCACGCACGCAGCCATGGACACGGTCGAGAAAATACGGGTGTTCGACAATTTGGAGGACGCTCTTTCGCAGTTCCAGTACATCGTCGGCACGACGGCCCGGCTAGGGTCCCGACGGCAGGTCATCCAGTCTCCCTCGCGGTTGGCCCAAAGCTTGATTCCCGTTTCCCGGGAAAACCGGATCGCGGTCCTCTTCGGCCCGGAAGACAGGGGCTTGACCAACGAGGACACCTGGAACTGCCATGTCCTGGTCAACATCCCCACCGCAGAGTTTTCCTCGCTGAACCTCGCCCAGGCGGTCATGGTCGTCTCCTACGAACTTTTCAAGGCCACTCTGGAAAAGGCGCCGGGATTCGAACCCCGCTTGGCGGGACATCACGAGTTGGAGGGCATGTACGAGGATTTGAAAGAGATTCTCGTTCGAATCAGCTTTCTGAACCCCGACAACCCGGACTACTGGCTGAACAATTTCCGTCGCTTTTTTTCCAGGCTGCCCTTGCGGGCCAAGGAGGTCAGCCTGATTCGGGGCATTTGCCGACAGATCAGGTGGTACGGAAGCAAATGCTACGAGGACGGTTTGAAAGCGCGGAGGAATGAGATCGGGGGAAAAGACGGTTAAGGCGATTTCAAAAAAAGCTTGAGAGTTGCGTCCGTGCGGCCTCGTAGCCGTCGCGGAGCAACTGCCGGGTCTGTTTTTTCGAAAAATCGTACAGGCTTTTGAAGCCCAGCATCCGGGTCGGGGCGACGATCCCCAGTTTCGTCTTGCCGTCGATCATGTGCAAGCCCGACGGCGCCGGGCTGTGAAAAGCGCCGGAAATCGAATCGGGCCACGCGCGGTCGGCCAGAAGCGTATGGAAGGCCCCGGCGAGGGATTGCTCGAACACGAGTTCGGAAGCCTCCAAAACGGATCGGGGCAGTCTATTTTCGAAAGCGCCCACCGGCGACAGCAGCACCGCGACGATTTCGTCGGCCCCGTATTTGAGCGCCGGAAGAATCGGCACGTTGTCCATGATCGCGCCGTCCCAGTAGGGTTCGCCGTCTATCATCCTCCACGAACACAGCAAGGGCATGGCGGCGGAGGCCAGCAAGCGCTCCTCGTCGATGACGTCTTTCCAAAAATAGGCGATTCGGGAGGTTCTCACGTTCACCGCCGTAATAACCACATCCATGTCGCTCTTTTGCAGAAATTCGAAACTGATATGTTTTTCGATCGCCTTCACGAGAGAATCGGGCTCGACGAAGAATTCCAGCTTCGTCTTGGAGAACAGGCGTCTGGCCAGGCTGAACGGGTTGAATGTATACTTGCGGCTATGCCGATAGAATTCCCAGATGGAAACGAGGTTTTCCGGCGAAATGCCCGAGCCCAGGGCGACCGCGTTGATCGCGCCCGCGGAAACGCCGCAAATCAGGTCCGGCCGCCAGTTTCTTTCCCGGAGGTATTGCGCGGCCCCGGCCTGGAAAGCGCCTCTAGCGCCTCCCCCGGAAAGAACGAGCGCTCTTCTCGTCGCCATCGGGGTTAATAGTCCTTGAAAATGCCGGCGGCATGGTCGATGTCTTCTGGGCAGAAGACGAAGAGGCACTTGGCCTCTGGAGACGATACCGAACCGTACACGTAACTGATGTTGATGCCCTCTTGGCCGAACTTGCTCGAGATTTCGGCCAGGGTCCCCGGCCTGTTGTCAAGCTCGATGGCGATCACCGGCGTAATGACGTACAAGTATTCGTTTTTGGAAAGCAGATCGATGGCCTTGTCCGTATCGTTGACCAGGAAACGGATAAGCGCGAACTCTGCCGAGTCCTTTCGGACCGAATTGTAGCTTGCCGCCGAGGCGATTCGTTTCAAGCTTTTTCCCCGCGCCTGAAAAAGATTCTTGACGTATTCGGAGGCGTCCTGGATAGTCAAGGCATCGATATTAAGGCCGTTTTCCGAAAGGAGGCGGGCCAGCTTCCCCAGTTCTCCCGGAACGTTCTTCAAAAAAAGCGATATTTCCGTCCTTACCATTTTCTTTTTCCTTGCGTGTTGGCGACCATAAATAAAAAGATCGAAAGCCGCGGGCAATCGTTTGGAACTGCGGCGCGGCGGGCGTTTTTCCATTGTTATAGGAAAATCGCGGAATCAAGTCAAGAATCGATAAAAGCGAGCGGGCAAATGTTTCGGCGCGACGGGGAAGAAGCGACTTTTTCGCTTCGGAGCAGACTAAAAACTTGAAACTTTCGTACGATTCCACATAAAATAGGTCAAGCAATTTTTTGCCCTCGCTCCGACTGCCTCTTTTCCCCGCTATCATCGAAATAAATACTCGCTGTCTCTTTTTGCTTTGCAATGTCTTCGTAAAAACCGCTTGATTGCAGCCGGTTTTGAAGTAGTGCGATCTTGTCGAGCGGAATAGAAACGTCGGGTTTTGGGCGGGAAAACCAAATTCATTAAAACAAGGTGATTTTTCCGGATGAATTTTAACCGACTCAAAAAGAAAAGAAATCAGCGGTCTTTTCGGACGAATCGGTTCGACGAGGTTTTTCGAGTCTACAACGAAAACAAGGGCGATTGGGTTTTTCTTAGGGCCATTTCCACGGGCATCCTCGATCAAGACAATAGAGTCACTCATGTGAACGGGGTTTTGATAGACGTCACCGCGAAAAAGCTTGCGGAGCAAGAGTTGAAAAATAGGGAAAGAGAACTTCGGGTCAAAGCCCGGAGCCTTCAGGACGCGAACACGGCATTGAACGTTCTGCTCGAAAAAAGAGAAAAGGACAGACGGGAATTCGAAGAATGCTTCGTTTGGAACATGAAAAGGACGATTTTCCCGCTGATCGACAAGATTGGGAAAAACAATTTGGACAATGTTCAAAAATCCTTGCTCGAGGCCGTCAAATCGAACCTTGGCGAAATCATGTCGTCGTTTTCCCGAACGATTACATCGTCCTACATAGGCTTGACCCCCAACGAAATCCAAGTGGCCTTACTCGTAAAACAAGGCCATAAGACCAAAGAGATTGCCGACATGCTGGGCTTGTCGTACAAGACCATCGAATCCCACCGGGAAAAAATAAGAGAAAAATTCGGAATAAAAAACAAAGGGGTAAATTTAAGGACCTACCTTCTGACACTGGAATAATCGGTACAAATCGTAGTGGCCGAAGACCCGGAGATTTCGTCGGACACCGTGAAAAAAAAGCCTCCGTTGACAAAGAAACCTCGTCTGCCTAATATTCCGCCCTGACTTTATAACGGAGAAAGGCCTGTTTTTTGGAGCGGATATGGAAGTCTGGATAGAAACCCTCGACCAAACGGCGCGCCTGTTGCTGCGGATCGCGCCGGTCATGTTTCTGAGCCTTGTCGGAGTCGAGGTGCTGATGCAACTCGGCCTGATGAAGAAGTTGGAGCCTTTGGGAAAGCCTTTGGCCAAAGTTTCCAATCTGCCTTCGGAAAGCGCTTTGTCGTTCCTGGCCGGTATCGGGTCGATTGTGGCCGCCCATACTATGATCGCGCAGTTCCACCAGGACGGTCGGGTAACCGGTCGGGAAATGGTCCTGACGGGAGTTTTGAATACGGCCCCGTTCCATTTCAAGGAGACCTTGACTTTCCAGCTTCCAGTGGTGCTGCCGCTCCTCGGGCCGAAGCTTTGCCTGATCTATATTACCGCGTTCTGGCTGGCCGGATTTCTCAAACTGGCTTTCGTGGTGGTCTACGGAAAACTGAAAATTCGCAGGCGTCCCCAAGACAGAAGCGCGTTCGACGACCTGGTGTGCGACCCTGCGGTTGACGACTGCATCCCCAGGAGCTTTTTCGAAATTCTCAAGGACGCCGTTCGAGCGAGAATCAAGCTGTTTCGGCGAATGATACTGCTTTTGACGGTCGTTACATTCGTCGTGCAATACCTGGCGAATTCCGGAATCCTTACCATCTTAGACCGGTTGATCGCGCCTGCCGCCGACCTTTTCGGGCTGCCGCCCGTCGTGATCGCGCCCGTCAGCGTCTACATCTTCAGCCCCACCGCCGGAGTCGCCTACATGTCCAACCTGATGGCCGACCAGCTGGTCACGGAATACCAAGCCATCGTGGCCCTTCTTGCCGGCAGCTTCATCATGATACCCGCCACGAGGCTTCGCGGCACTTTGCCAAGGTACGCCGGATATTTCGGATTCAAATACGGCTCGGTGGTTTGCGCTCTTACAATGGGGCTGACCATGGCGGCACGGGGGATCGTGCTGGCGCTGGTTCTGCTGTTCTACGAATAATCCGGAATTGATACTGAACAGCTCGTTATCCCGTATCCGCTAAAACACCCATGTCGAATAGGTGTTTTATAGGGTTTTTTATAGGCTTGAAAAAAACAAGCTAATGGGGATAATCAATGAACAATCCAATTGCCGATACCTAAATAGTTTACCGAATCGTTACGACCGAGAAAAAAACGCCATCCGGAAAATCGCCTTCATTCCATCCGCACTTTTGCTTAATAAGCGATACCGAAGCAGTCTGGCTTAGTCGATAAAGTTCAGATTAGTTCGCTACTTTTTTTATTCGGAGTTTGCTATGAAAGGAGGAGCCCATGTCAAGAAAAGTCGTATTTACTTTAGTGGCCATGAGTTTAGCGACGTTTTTTCTATCGGATTTATCCGCCGCGCAAGAGACGGCGCCGGAGGATCTGAAGCAGTTCTATGGATCGATCATCGACGAAATGTCGAGCAAGTGCAAATACAAAACCGAAATGCGCGATTCGCGCAGAGAAAAAATCAGGAACGCCTCGGCGATATCCTACCTGAAAAACACTTATTGGAGCACCAATAAGGAGTCTTTGATCGAAGAAATGTGCAAGGAGAATTTCAAGCGCGACAAGGGGCGCGCGCTGGCCTTCTTGAACATCAAGTTCCAGCGAGCCGCTGAGGAAATAGGTTTGAATCTCCATTCCCAAACCCCACTCGAGGCTCTTCCGGAAAAGCCGGTAAACGAATTCGAAAAAATGAAGATCGGCGAGTTCTGCCGGTATTATTGCATTCCCGCAGGACTTTTCCTGTCGGCTCTCGAGGAGAACGGTTTTTCGGCCAACGAGGAGGCGACTATCGGGCAAATTGCCGAACAGAAAGGGATGAGCGCCGA
>CAZNTU010000073.1:12372-17829 GCA_964575975.1 uncultured Desulfobacteraceae bacterium | reverse complement strand
CCGGTTACAGGAAGGTCCGCAAAGGGGTGAAAAAGAGGATTGTCCGTCACATGCAAGCGTTGGGCGTTTCAACCGTGGACGCCTACCTCTCGTCGATCGAGCTGCGCCCGTCGATCAAGGAAGAGTGCGAAAAACTTCTGACGGTATCCATCAGCCGTTTCTTTCGGGACCGCCTCTTGTGGGAAGGTTTGGAACGGGAAGTTTTGCCGATGCTCCTTTCGGCTACGGAAGACGGGGCGCCGTTCAAGGCGTGGTCTTGCGGATGCGCAAGAGGCGAGGAACCCTACAGCTTCAAAATCGTTTGGGAGAGAATGAAAAATCGATCCGAAAAATTGCCGCAATTGCAATTGCAGGCGACAGACACAAATCCCGAATATCTCCGGATGGCCGCCGAAGGCATATACGATTTGCGCAGTTTGAAGGAAATCCCCGAGCCCGACCGGGAAAAATGGTTCGACACCGTACCTGGCAAAAAAAAGAAGCGGGTCAAACCGTTTTTAAAAAAAGGGGTCTTTTTCGAGCGTCGCGATTTCCGTCGCGATTCGCCGCCGTCGCGCGATTTCCACCTGGTTTTCGCGAGAAACAACTTGTTGACCTATTACCTGTCGCCAGAAAGGGACGCCGTCTTTGCACGGATTGCGAATGCCCTAAGAAACGGGGGAGCTTTGATTATCGGGTCGCATGAAAAGATCCCCGAAACTTCTACTTGCCTGAAACGCCACCCGAAATTCGGTTGGGTTTACCTGAAAAAAGTAAATTAAGGAACTATAGCTTGAATCGGATTCAAACGACGCAAAAAACCCATCTTCTCCCTCCGCAAAAAACTTTCGCGCCGAACCGCTTTTCCGCAACTGCCTTTCCGCTCGGCTGCCAACCAAGTAGGGAGAAAATGGGCCCTGTGGTTTGGAACTCGCGTTCTTCAGTCGTCAACGCACATTACGAGGAAAGCTCTTTCAGCCGGTTTTTTGCGGCCTCCCTTACCTCCGGGCTTTTATCTTTCTGGACGACTTGCTTCAACAGCTCCTTGTTGATTTCCTCCTTTACCGCCGCTTTCCGGACTTTCGGATCGGAACGGGCGATCTTGGGAAGAAAAAAATCCCTGAACTTCATAATTGCCCTCCTTTTGTTTAGTTGTTTGAGGTTCCCGCCATACTGCGCATTTTAAAAATCACTTTTAATCTAATCGGTCGGGCTTGGCTGTAAATGGGTAAAACGCCCTAAATGACAGACAAAAAAAGTGTATTTTCCTGCCGAAAACACCGGAGCAACGCGAGAATTGCGTCGACGCCGGTATTTCCGAAATTTATCGAAGCAACGACGCCCATGGGTTCGTCTCATATTTTTCCCGTCTCCGCCAATTCCTTCAATCCCTCCCTGTCGAGAAGCCAGATTGTCTTCCCGTCTACTTCGACGAGTCCCATCGAGGACATTTTCGAAAAAATGCGGGACAGCGTTTCCGGGATCGTTCCCAGAAGGCTCGCGAGTTGTCCCTTGCTTATGTCGAGTTCGACGCTTTTGGCGCTTTCCTGCTCCTTGGATATATATATAAGGTACGAGGCGAGGCGTCCGGGAACCTCTTTGAGCGCCAAGTGTTCTATTTGAATCGTGAATTCCCTCAACCGCTTGGAAAGCACCCCAAGCATGGCCAAAGCGAGCGAGGGGTTTTTCGCGATCAAATCCACGAAGGTCCTTTTGGGGAAAAACAACAGCGACGCATTCGTCAACGCTACCGCGTTGGCGGGAAACGCCCTCCCCGTAAACACGGGAACTTCCCCGAACGGTTCCCCCGGTCCGAAAATATGAAGAATCTTTTCCTTTCCGTCGGTCGAAGCCTTGTAGATTTTCACTTGGCCCTCCGCCACCACGTAAAACCCGTCCCCCTCGTCGCCCTCGGAAAAAACGATTTCCCCCTTGGCGTACTTTTTCACGACAGCGAGACTCTCGATTTCGGAAAGATGGCTTTTCGAAAGACCCGCGAACAATGGAATCCCGGAAACGACCAAAGATATGTTTTTCATCCCGCATCCTTTAAATTTCGATTTTTTTACCCCATCTTGACCTAAGTCAAGGCGAAGACCCCATATAATCATGTAAGGTACGCTTAAAACAAGGAAAAAAACAAAGAAACGATCAACCAACTTAAACCAACATACGAATTGCACGGGAGGATGAAAACATGTTTTGTTATCAATGCGAACAAACGGCTAAAGGCGTGGGATGCACCAAACAGGGCGTTTGCGGAAAGCCGCACGACGTGGCGTCTCTTCAGGATCTCTTGGTATACGCGGCAAAGGGCTTGTCCCAGTACGCGGTCGAAGGACGAAAGGTCGGCGTGGTCGATCCCGAGGTCGACAGGTTCGTTTGCAAGGCGATCTTTTCGACCCTGACCAACGTGGATTTCGATCCCGACAGATTCGTGGTCTTGATCGACCAGTGCGCCGAGATGAGAGACAAGCTTGCGGAAAAGGTGAAGGTGGCCGGCGGAAAGACCGATTTCGGCGACGGCCCGTCGAACTTCGAACCGGCCAAGGACAAGGACGCCCTGGTTGCCCAAGGCGAGAAGGTCGGCGTCAAATCCGACCCGGACGTCAATCCCGATATTCATTCGTTGCAGCAAATCGTTACGTACGGAATCAAAGGGGTTTGCGCGTACGCGGACCATGCGGCGATCTTGGGCAAGGAGGACGAAAAGGTCTACGCCTACGTTCACGAAGGTTTGGCGGCCACTTTGGACAAGACTCTGGGCGTGAACGAGCTGGTCGGCATGGCCTTGAAATGCGGGGAGACCAATCTCAGGGCCATGGAAATCCTGGATGCCGCCAACACCGGCGCCTACGGAAACCCTGTGCCCACTCCGGTATCCCTGGGCCCCAAGAAAGGCAAGGCCATCCTGGTCTCCGGCCACGATTTGAAAGACCTGGACGAAATCCTGAAACAGACCGAGGGGACCGGAATCAACGTTTACACCCACGGCGAGATGCTCCCCTGCCACGGCTATCCCGAACTGAAGAAGTATCCGCATTTTTACGGACACTACGGCACCGCCTGGCAGAACCAGAGAAAGGAATTCGCGGAGTTTCCCGGCGCCATTCTCATGACCACCAACTGTATCCAGAAGCCCCAGGACGTGTACATGGACAACATTTTCACCACGGGGCTGGTCGGTTGGCCGGGAGTGAAGCACATCGCCGGGCACGACTACAAGCCGGTCGTCGACAAGGCGCTGGAGATGCCCGGATTTACCGAAGACCAACCCGGGAAATCCGTGCTGGTCGGTTTCGGCCACAATGCCGTTCTCGGAGTCGCCCCCAAGGTGATCGAGGCGGTCAAGAACAAGCAGATCAGGCACTTTTTCCTGGTGGGCGGTTGCGACGGGGCCAAGCCGGGCCGAAGCTACTACACCGAGTTCGTGGAGAAAGTCCCGAAGGATTGCGTGGTTCTCACCCTGGCATGCGGTAAGTTCCGGTTCTTCGACAAGGATCTGGGCGACATCGGCGGAATCCCGAGGCTCTTGGACATCGGGCAGTGCAACGACGCCTACTCGGCCGTGAAGATCGCGTCGGCCTTGGCGGAGGCGTTCGGAGTAGGAGTGAACGACCTTCCGTTGTCCATGATCCTGTCCTGGTACGAGCAGAAAGCCTGCGCGATCCTTTTGACCCTGCTTCACCTGGGGATCAAGGACATTCGTCTGGGACCGAGTCTGCCGGCGTTCATCACCCCGAACGTCTTGAACGTCCTGGTCGAAAACTTCAACATTATGCCCATTTCCACGCCCGACGAGGACCTGAAGGCGGTCCTCGGATAAAGGAACCCTATCGGGGTTTCAGGGCAAGCTTGAAACTTTCCGCCTTCGTGTCCATCATAGGTGGAAAGCCGCGACAGGCGGGAAGTTTCGAGTTTCCCGAAGAAAAGGAGGTTCATACCATGAAATGTCCCGGACAAGACAGCCGATACTGGAAGCCGGGGGCCATATACGAAGTCAAGTGCCCCAAGTGCGGCGAGCGAGTCGAATTTTTCAAGGACGACACCACGAGGAAATGCGACGCTTGCGGCCATCGTTTCGTAAACCCCACCATGGATTTCGGATGCGCCGCGTACTGCCAGTACGCCGAAAAATGCATCGGGGATCTTCCCCCCGAAATGGCCGCCAAAAGGGATACTTTTTTGAAGGACAAGGTGGCGGTCGAAATGAAACGGTATTTCAAGAGGGATTTCAAGCGCATCGGGCACGCCACGCGCGTGGCCCGCTACGCCGAGAGAATCGGCAAGGCCGAGCAGGGCGACATGGCGGTGATCCTGACTTCGGCGTACCTGCACGACATCGGAATACACGAAGCGGAGCGCAAGCACAACAGCAATTCTCCAAAGTACCAGCATATGGAAGGACCGCCGGTCGCGCGCTCCATTCTGGAAAAGCTGGGCGCTAGCGAGGAATTGATCGAGGAGGTCTGCGACATCGTCGGACATCACCATTGGCCCAGGGAAGAGGAAACCACGAGTTTCAGGGTACTGTTCGACGCCGATCTGATCGCCAATCTCGAGGAGAAGCAGAAAGAGAGCCCCATGGAACCGGAAAGCCTGGAAAAGATCGTCGAAAAATCCTTCATGACCGAAAGCGGGCGCAGGGAGGCACGGAGCGTTCTTTTGCACAACCCGAACGAAAAAGACCGAAAGGTGGCAATATGAAAGTAGTCAGAAAAATAATCGAGATCGATGAGGAACTGTGCGACGGTTGCGGCAACTGCGTCCCGTCGTGCGCCGAGGGAGCCTTGGTGGTCGAAAACGGCAAGGCCAGGGTTGTCTCGGACGAATTCTGCGACGGTTTAGGCGCCTGCCTGGGCGAATGTCCTACCGGCGCGCTTAGGATTGTCGAACGCGAGGCCGATGAGTTTGACGAAGCCGCCGTCGAGGAATACTTGACGGACAAGGAAAAGGGCAGAAGGGAAAACGAGTTCATCCATACGGGGTGTCCTTCGGCGCGGATTCGGGTTTTCGAACAGGCGGAAGCCGGGACGTCGGCTCCCGAGTCCGACAAGTCGCCCTCTTTCGGGAAATCCGAACTGACCCACTGGCCCGTCCAGATCATGCTGGTCCCGGAAACCGCGCCCTTTCTGAAAGGGGCGGACCTTCTGGTGGTCGCCGACTGCGCGCCTTTGGCCTACCCCGAGTTCCACCGAGATTTCCTGAAAGGAAGAGCGGTGATGATGGGATGCCCCAAATTCGACAACGTGGAAGCCTACGTGGACAAGTTTTCAAAAATCTGCGGCAAAGCCGGGTTGAAAAGCATAACCTCGGTCATAATGGAGGTTCCCTGCTGCTCGTCTCTTCCCATGATCGTTCGCAAGGGCCTCGAGAAGGCAGGAAAGAGAATTCCCATGGAAGAGGTTGTGATAAGCGCGCGCGGAAAGATTGTGGAGCGGAGAAAGGTAGCCTGATCCGCCTATGAAGTAACTGCGA
>CAZNTU010000073.1:5383-12272 GCA_964575975.1 uncultured Desulfobacteraceae bacterium | reverse complement strand
GCTGACCTTGGGCATCGTGGCCGCTTCCAGCCTCTAAAGGTTTTTTCAACATCATATCCTCCGCCCCCCGCCGCCAGGATTGGCTTATTGAAACGATGTAGTTGTACAGGGCTATGCGGGAGAACGATTCGCCCGATCCGATTTTCGATTTTGACGAAGGCCGGAGCTATTTCCGCGTCACGCTTACCGCGCATCCGGAATATGCCGTAGTCTCCGCCTTGCGGGACGCAGCCCATCTCCGCGCCACGGAAAAGAGGAGGAGGCGTTAATGCGCCGTAAAACGGCTGGGATCGGATGCAAGGTTCTCCGACGCTTGCTGCCGAGCTTATGTTGCACGAGTTCTATCAGGCAAAAATCGAGTTGGTCCGGAAAGCGTTGCGCCAAAAAAATACGATTGCGATACGACGCGATTTGTTTTAGGATGCCTTCCGTTCTCTTCGTCCCCGGGTTCCAGACCGGGAAACGGGAAAGATTGTAGTTTTTTTCGGCGAATCTTCGTCAACTTTCTCGCAAAGAGGGAGGCAATATGCCGTTGTTCGTTCACGCCGCAGACATCCACCTGGATTCGCCCTTGAAGGGGCTTTACCAGGACGAATCCGCGCCGGACGCGGAAGAAATCCGGGGCGCCGCCCGAGCGGCCTTCGACAACCTTGTGGACTTGGTCTTGTCCGAGGGCGCGCCATTGCTGATCATCGCCGGAGACCTTTACGACGGCGACTGGAAGGATTTCAGCACGGGCTTGTATTTCGCGAGCCGGATGCGCAGGCTGGCCGAGGAAGGCGTCCGCGTAGCGGTGGTTCGGGGAAACCACGACGCGGAAAACAAGATGACCCGAACCCTGGTCATGCCGGAGAACGTCAAAATTTTCTCTTCCCGAAAGCCGGAAACCTGGATTTTGGAGGACCTGAACTTGGCCCTGCACGGCCAGAGCTATCCCCGGCGGGACGTGACCGAAAATCTGGTTCCTGACTATCCCGAGCCAGTGCCGGGCATGCTCAACATCGGCATTTTGCACTGCCTGATTTCCGGGGCGGCGGGCCATCTTTCCTATGCTCCTTGCACGGCCGACCAACTGCTCGCGAAAGGATACGACTACTGGGCTCTAGGCCATGTCCACCAGCTTTCCGTGATCCGGGAGAGACCTCCCATCGTCTACCCCGGCTGCATCCAGGGACGTCATGTCCGGGAAACGGGCGACAAGGGATGCGCGCTGGTGGAACGGGAGGACGACGGCTTGTCCGTGGAATTCGTCCCCCTGGACGTTCTTCGCTGGATGGAGATGGACCTGGACGCCACTGGCGCCGATAGCGTCGAACGCGTCGTATCGATTTTCGGCGATGCGTTCGAGCAACGGATCGCGAACCTGGACGGCCGCGTTTGTTGCGCCCGCGTGAGGATCGCCGGGCGCTGCCCGGTTCACGGCCGCCTTCTTTCGGACCCGGAAACCGTCGTCGCCAACATCAAAGCCATGGCTGCGGAAGTGTCCGGGGGCAAGGCCTGGATCGAAAAGGTGGAAATCGGGACCGCCCCGGAGATCGACCTCGCGCAGTTGTCCCGAAGCGATACCCCCCAAGGGGAACTGCTCCGGTACATGGGCGAGATCGAGTCTTGCGAAAAACCGTTCGAGCTGTTAAACGCGGATTTCTCCTCGCTCAAGGCCAAGCTGGCCGGGACCGACGTATCGGTGCCGGAGGACGACGCCGCGAGACTGCTGAAAGACGCCAGGGACATTTTGCTCGCCATGCTGGCGGACATGGAATGCCGGGAGGAACGACCATGAAAATCGACGCGCTCAAACTGATCGCATTCGGACCCTTTACCGACAAGACGCTCGATTTCTCGGGCGACCGGTTCGGTCTGCACGTGATGTTCGGTCCCAACGAGACGGGAAAGACCACAGCGCTGCGTGCGCTCACCGGTTTGCTCTACGGGTTCGGCCATATCGTCGGGGACGCGTGGAAGCACCAGTCCAAGGATTTGGCGGTCGGCGGCTCGTTCGTGCTCTCCGACGGCCGTACTCTCAACCTGACCCGGTACAAGAGACGGAAAAACGACCTCATCGACGAGAACAACGGAGAGCCGGTCGGCCAAGCGCTTCTGGACGAGTACCTGGGCCGGATGGGCCGCGAGGCGTTCACGCACGCGTTCGGAGTTTCCCACGAATCCCTTCGCCTGGGCGTGGAAAGCGTCCTGGCCGCCGGCGGCGATCTGGGACACGCGCTGTTCGCAGCCACCTCCGGCCTGAACACCTTGAAGCTGGCGATGACCCGGTTGGACGAGAAAATGGCCGATCTGTTCACTCCCAGGTCCAGAAAGGCGCTCGTGACGACGGGGATCGACGAAATCAAAAGATTGCGGAAAGAGCAGAAGGACGCCTGCTCCAGCCATCTCCAGTGGTTCAAGGCGAAGAAGCAGACGGAAAAGCTGCAAGTTTCGGAAAAAGACAACGAACGTGAAATAGAGGAACTTTCCGCCCGGATCGGCCTGCTGTCCAGGCATCGCGACGCCGTCAAGCACGTCGCCGCCCGCGCGCGCCTGGAAAAGGAACTGGAGAAGATCGGCCCCGCGCCTCGTCTGCGGGAGAATTTCCGCCAGGAAAGAGTGGAGACCCGAATGGCCGTCGGGCAGGCCGCGCAGGCGGAAAAGAACCTGAAGCGGGATCTGGAGGAGATCGAGGAAAAACTGGAAAACCTCTCGGTGGACGAACGGATCGTCTCCGACGGCAAGCGCGTCGAGGCGCTCGCGGGCGAGGCCAATGTACACGCCAAGGCCCGGGCAGACGCCAAATCGTTGCGGGCGAGAATCTATCAGCAGCGCGATTCCGCCAAGGACGCCCTGGAGCGTCTTCGGCCCGGACTGACCTCCGAAGACGCGGAAAAGCTGCGTTTGTCAAAGCCGGAGCAGTCGAAGATTCAGCGATTGGCTTCCGCCGGGGTAAAACAGGAAGAGTCCCGGATCTCCGCGGAAAAAGCCCTGGAGTCGGCTTCCGCCAACCTGGAAAAATTGCGGCGCCAATGGGAAGCGTTCGGGAAGCCCGACCGTCCCGAAAGCGCCAAAGGCTTGGAAGAGGCCGTCTTCCGGACATCCGAACTGGGAAAGATCGAAGAACAGCTGGAAAAGATCGAAGGCGAAACCAAGCTGCTTCGCCGCCAGATCGACGCCGACCTGGCCGCGCTGGGCCTGTGGGAGGGAGAGCTTTCCGCGTTGGAGCGGCTGGCGATTCCCCCCGACGAAACCATGCGATCATTCGGCAAGCGAATCGACGATGTCGAACGCAAGCTGGGAGAAGTGCTAAGCGACCTGGAAAAAACCGAAAAGAAACGAGTGGAACGCCAAAGGCGGTTGGACAAAATGACCCGTTCCCGGGAATTGCCTTCCATGGAGGACTTGCGGGAACATCGCGCCCTTAGAGACAAGGGCTGGCTTTCGGTCCGGGCCGCGTGGCTGCACGGCGAGGCTCCCGATCTCGAATTCATTGGGGTTTTCGATTCGGACGGCCATTTGGCCGATCGGTACGAGAAAAGCGTGGAACGGGCCGACATGACGTCGGACATTCTGCGCGAAGAAGCCGAGGCGGTGGCCCAGGCCGACCATCTCAGGTACGAGATTCGGGAGATCGACGCGGACCTCTCCGCCGGAAAAAACAGGCGGGACGAGCTTCAAGGGAAGCGGGACGAATTTTGGGACCAATGGCGCAAGCCGTGGTTCCCGCTCGGCGTCGATCCTCTGTCCCCTATGGAGATGCTGGAATGGGTCGGCAGGACCAAGGAGTTGAAACGCAAAGCAGATGCCCTTCGAAAAAACGAAGCCGAATCTGAAGCCCTAAGGAAAACCATCGAGGCGGCGTCGTCCGAATTGGCGTCCGCGCTTTCCGCCGCAAACGCGAAAGCGACCGGAAACGCGGGCTTTTCCACCCTGCTGTCTCTGGCACGACGCGAGTTGGCCAAACTCGAAAAAGCCGACAAGGATCGCCGGAACCTCGAGGGGAGCGTATCCGCCTTGCAGAAGGAGATCGACGGCCACCGGAAACGGGCGGAGGAAATCGAACTGGAAATCCGTCGGTGGAAGGAACAGTGGGCGACAGTCGTGTCGAGACTCGGATTCCCGCCCGACGCCGGCCACGAGGACGTGCTGGAATTCGTTTCGGCCCTGGAGGACGTTTTCCGAATCCTGGAAAAGGCGAAGGAATACCAGGTACGGCACGACGCAATCGACAGCGATTACGAGAAGTACAAGCAGAGGGTGAAGGAAGCCGCCGACGAATTTGCTCCCGAACTGTCCGGCTCGGAGCCCGAGACCGTCGCCTTCAAGCTGGACGCCCGTTTGAGAAAAGAGCAGGAGCGGCTGAAGGAGCGAAAGGCTCTGGAGCAGCTAAAACGCGGGAAAACCGCCGAACTCGCCAAAATCCAAGAGAACGGGGCGGCCTTGGAAGAAAAATTGCGCCTTCTTTGCCGGGAAGCCGAAACGGACGATCCGGAGGCGCTTCCCGAGGTCGAAAAGCGATCCGCCGACAGAATCCGGCTGGAACGCGATCTGGCCCTAGTGAACGAACGGCTGGAAGAGCTTTCGTTCGGCGAGGACCTGGATTCTTTCGCGGAGCGCGTGAAATCCCGCGACCCGGACGAACTGTCGGCCGAAATAGAGGGCATGGAGTCCAAAAGAAAGCAACTGGAACAGGAGCGAAAGCGGATCGTGGCGGAACTTGCCCTGGCGGGGAAGGAATTGGAATCCATAGGCGAGGAATCGGACGCGCCGGCCATCGCCGCGAAAGCCGAAGGGCAGGTCGCCAAGACTCAGGCGGACGTGGAGCGATACGTGAAATTGCGGCTGGCGTCGGCGATCTTGGCCAAGGCCATGGAACGCTACCGGCAAAGCCATCAGAGCCCGGTCCTGGAAGCGGCCGGGGGCTATTTCAAAACCATCACCCGAAACTCCTTCGAGGGCCTGCGGGCCGACTACGACGAAAAGGGAAACCCGGTGATCAAGGCCGTCCGGCCCGACGGCGCGCTGCTGGAAATCGCCGATTTGAGCGACGGCAGCCGCGACCAGTTGTTTCTGGCCCTGCGATTCGGAGGATTGTTCAACTACGTGAAAAACAACGGCCCCATGCCCTTCGTGGTGGACGATGTCCTCGTCCATTTCGACGACGAGCGCTCCGCCGCCGCCCTGCAAGCCATGTCCGACCTGGCCCGGAGTACCCAAATCGTCTTCTTCACTCACCACCGGCACCTGATCGACGTGATGGAAAAGGCCTTGCCGGACAGGCGGGCGACCATCCACTATCTATGAGGTTCGAGCGTCGAGCGGTCCCTTTAATGGAAAGCTTGTCCGCCGGTTGCGGATTTCGCACTTGACGTTTTCGGGGGCTCGGACGTACACTGCCTTACAGATTGCCATAATGATCAGGATATTTATCCCGGCTATCTCGCCCGATATGTCAAAGCTCGCTTCTCTTCAACGCGATTTACCGCTTCCGTTTTTTCGATAAGATCTGGTTCTTAGCGCAACTTCGACGGTTTTCGGCCGATTCGTCGCGCCCGTTCCGCAGCAAGGCCGAATCGGATTCCGGCGCTTCCCGAGGATCGGGGATTGCCCGATGTCGTACCCAAATTCCTTTCTACATGCCTGTCCTTCTGCGCGATCAAGAATTCCACGACGCCTCGAGCCGGAACTTCAACGACATAGAGCACGGATATATCGCCAAATTGACCGCCGAATAATATTATATGCGAGCGCCCTGCCGACTTTTCAGTTAGACCCGCCATGGGACCGACCGGGGCGAAACCATGCGGTCAATGCTTTTATTTTATTCTTTCCCTCCGCTATTTCCCCTGTCTTTGATTTTCATCAAGTACAGCGGAAGCCACAGTGCCGTCCCGGCGGTGTTGAAGACGACCACCGGCGTCGATCCGATGAAAAGGCCGTAGACCGCCCACAACGCGAGGCCGGCAATCAGCATGCTCAGAAAAAGGATGTTCAGGCTTTTCACGTCCTTGGTTTTGTACGAATACCGCAGTTGCGGATAGGCGCTGAACGTGGTCAGAGCGCCTGCGATATATCCGAGAATTTCGAGATGCGACATAATTTTCCCTGTTGGAAAAAACGTATGAGGCGAAAACGCCGAGGTTTTTAAAACCGGGAGGCGCGCGCCGCCGTGGAAGGCGGCGCTACCATGGCAACATGGCTTTGATCATGGGGCGAGTACCAATTCTTGACATATTGCCTCCCACTGTGCTTTAAAATGTGATTTTAAAAACGTCAACACCAAAATTGCGAAAGGGAGAGCCATGGTTCGTTTGTCGCCCGAATATATTCGAAGCAGGGTCGCGTTTTCGGATGTTATCTACCAGCGGGGCGTGGGGATTTACGAAAACGGTTCGTTTATCTGCACCGAATCCGACCCCGAGAACGGGCGGTTCGTGTACGAAATCGACGGCACCTACGGCGATTACGTCACCAGAGTGCAGCTCTTGAGCGACGGGTTGAACAGTTCCTGCGACTGTCCCTATCCCGGAAAGGGGTGCAAGCACGCGGTCGCGGTTCTCCTGGACGTGCTGGACCGCTTGGAGGGCCGGAAGGGAGAGGGGTTAAAGGAAGCCGCCGAAGCCGTCGAGGAACAGTGGGAGGATGCCGGCGACGGGCGGCTTTATCTTACGGCCGAGGAAATCCGGGAGCAGGCTGTCGAAGACCGGAGAAAGCGGGCAAAGCAAGAGGAATTCAAGGTCACCCTGGGGGACATGTACAAGGGTGTTCATCTGCTGGAGACGCCCAAGAAGAAACAATACGCCGTCACGCTGCACGATCCCGCGACGGGCGCCGGGCATTGCTCGTGCCCGGATTTCGACACGAACCGGCTGAATATCTGCAAGCACCTCGTTTTTCTGAGCGA
>CAZNTU010000073.1:3884-5283 GCA_964575975.1 uncultured Desulfobacteraceae bacterium | reverse complement strand
TTCGGCCTTTTCAAAAATGCGGTGCTGATCGGCGACGAGATGGGACTCGGAAAGACCCTCCAGGCTATTGCGCTGGCGATTCTGAAGAAGGAGACGTTCGGTTTCGACAAGGTCCTGGTGATCACCATGGCTTCCTTGAAGGAGCAGTGGAAGCGGGAGATCGAGCGGTTTACCGACGAAAAGGCCGAAGTGATCGCGGGAAACCAGTCGCGGAGGAGGGAAGGGTACGACCGGGACGCCCTGTTTAAAATCACCAATTACGAGGCCGTGCTGAGGGACGATAAAATCCTGGCCGATTTCAATCCCGATCTGGTGATTCTGGACGAAGCACAGCGGATCAAGAATTTCGAGACCAAGACCGCGGACAAGGTGAAGAGCATTCCCAGGAAGCACGCGCTGGTGCTGACCGGCACGCCTCTGGAGAACAAGCTGGAGGACGTCTATTCCATCGTTCAGTTCCTGGACCCCAATCTGCTGGCACCCCTGTGGAAATTCGCGGCCGACCATTTTCTCCTGAGCAAGGACAAAAAAGGACGAATCATGGGTTACGCCAATCTCGACCTGCTCCACGAGAAAATCAAGCCCGTCGTGATCAGAAGGCGCAAGGAGGACGTCCTGTCCGAGCTTCCCGACGAAATCACAAACAACTATTATCTAGACCTCGCCCCCGAGCAGGCGGACTATCACAACAGCTACAGGGCCGCGCTCCTGCCCATACTGAACAAGAAGTTCCTGACGCCCATGGACATCCGCCGCATGCAGGAGCTTCTGCTGTGCATGCGAAGGGTTTGCGACTCCACCTACCTGATCGACAGAAAGACCAACGTTTCGCCGAAGCTGAAGGAGCTGGAGAGCATCCTGGACGAGCTGGTTGTCCAGAACAACCGCAAGACCGTGATTTTCAGCGAGTGGACCACCATGACCTTTTTGATCGCCAAGCATTTGTCGAAGGCGGCGATTCCGTACGTGGAGCTTTCCGGGAAGGTGCCGGTACACAAGCGGCAGGCGCTGATCGACGAATTCGCGAACAACCCCGCATGCAAGGTGTTTCTTTCGACCGACGCGGGCGGCACGGGCTTGAACCTTCAGGCGGCGGACTGCGTAGTCAATTTCGAGCTGCCGTGGAACCCGGCGAAGGTACACCAGCGGATCGGGCGCGTCAACCGGATAGGGCAGAAAAGCAGGTGCGTCAACGTGGTAAACCTGATCACCAAGGGGAGCATCGAAGAGAGCATCATGGCGGGGTTGAAGCTCAAGAACGATCTTTTCAAGGGCGTTTTCGACGGGGGGGACGACACGGTCATGTTCTCCCGGGAGAAGCGGCAGGAGATGCTGAACAAGTTGCGGGCCATGATGGGCGAGGAGCCGCTGGAAGCGATTCCCGAATCGCGGCCATCCG